>UQQN01000052.1 GCA_900543155.1 uncultured Prevotella sp. | reverse complement strand
TTTATCATGCCCCTTATCGACGTCGAAAATTCAACAAAATCGTGCATAACTTTTTTCGGATTTTAAACACCCTACCTTTCAAAGAAAACTTGCACAAAAAATATATTCTCGCTTTATTCAAACAACTTGCACCCTAAAAAAAACTTACCGCATACTTCATAAAATTCCCCAACCCCCAAAAACGCCGCAACCCCTAACGAGTTGCGGCGTTTAATTTATAGCCTATTTCAAAAGAAATTTATTTCACAACCACCTTGTAACTATCAATGCGGTTGGCACTGCACTTCTGAATGATGTAAGAGCCTGCGGGGAGACCCTTAACAGCCTGGGCAGGTGTAATGTGCTTGCCTTGGTAAACCACTGTGCCACTAAGCGTAAATACAGTTAGATCGGCAGCATCAGCACCCAACTCCTGAATACCTGTGTTTGTGTTATTGTTCACAGTGAGCACCACATATTTGTCGGCTGCACCACGTGAGGCAAGTTTCACATACGCCTCGTGTACACCTACTTGGTCTGAATTAAACTTCACGAAGAACGAACCACCTTCTACAGGAAGCTCCTTCACCGAAAGTGCGAACTTACTCTTGTTCGGACCACCCAAAGTGAGTTTTACAGGCTCTGTCAAGTTCTCGCTAGTCACAATCACTTCGTTCGACACAGCATCCTTACCAGGGAGGGCAGTAAATGCCATTTCTGCCACGCTAGGACGAACCACAGGAATGTCTGTACGACCAAAGCTTACATCGTCAATATAGTAAGTAGCACTGTTGTAACGACCACGGATACTTGTAAAGCGGAAAGCCATGAAGAAGGTATCAGCAATATTCTGATCGCTCAAGTCCACGTGGTATTCAAACCACTCACCACTTTGATCTTTGGTGCAAGGCATCGTGAAACCTTCAACAGGTGCCACGAACAACGAATCGTCGGCAAGGTCGATGTAGCAGAGTTCAAGATTATCTGCCTGATTGTCTGTCAAATAATCGCCACGCACACGGAAGGTAAAGATCTTAGAATCAGCATTCTTAAAGTCGAGTGCGGGTGTCACAAGCATCATCTGTGCAGGTGTTTCATCGCCGTCCTCCACCTTCGAGTCGTAAGCAGTTACCTTGGCAACACTTTCGCCATTCGATTCGTCCGTATTGTTAAACGTATAGCTCCACCAAGCGCGTGTGCCCTTCATGGCAATGTTCTTCCAACCCTCGCGAGCAAAAGGTTTGTTCTTTTCGCCTCCATCGAAGGTTTCGTTGAGCAACTTCACGGGCTTAGAGTCGTCGAGAGGCAACATATCGCCCTCGGCAGGATTTTCAGGAATCACATTATCGGTAGCCACACCCTTAATAGGAATGCGAAGCGTATCGGTACCCAAGGCACTCACAATAATTTCGTTCTCATAAGTTCCTGCAGTGAGTGGCACAAAGGTCACCTTAATCGCAGCTTTTGCATCCTTCATGAGCATGCTGTTGTTAATGCGGAAAGCGTTAGCCTCAGCAAGTTTCACAGAAGCATAGTCGGGCAAATGCGCAGTAGTCAACGTGATGGTCTGTTCTTGTGTCTCGCCAGCCTTCACAGCAAAGTCAGGAACCTTAGCAGGTTCTACTGAAATCACAGGCGGATTCTGCTCATCGATGGCATAAGCCGAGAGTGCAATGCTCTGTGAAAAGTCGGGGGCATCGGGACAGTCAATAAACAAACGAGCGCTGTGCTTACCTATCGCAGTCGGTGTATACGAAATTACCACATCTGTTTCACTGCTACCCTTCTTAATTTCGGCTACAGAAGTTGTAAACATGGCGCGGCTAGTACCTGTCACCTCAAGTGTAATGGCAGCAGGCATCGCCTTCGCACTGATGTGAATCGTACCCACCTCAGTAGTCTGACCTACCTTACCAGCAACCATATCAAACTTTTTCGGTGTAACAGAAAGTTCGGGCACTTCAGCCTCTTGCGTCACAATATCCTCAGCACCACGAGGTGCCACAATCACAGCTGCTGCAGAGGTTGAAAGTCCTATCAAATTAACCGTAGTCTTCGGGATACTTGTGCCAATGAGCGAGGTACCCTTAAACACGCGAAGCTTTCCACTTTCTGTACCATCGCTAATGCTGGGTTGAGCCATACCCTCGGTAAACTCAGTAGCCTCGGTGGTAATGTCCACTCCGTCCACACGTACCAACGCATTCACATAAGTCTTGGCATCCTTCTTTAACTCTGTCAATGTTACCACAACAGGTTCTACCTCGTTGCCTGAAGAAAGTGTCTTGCCAAATTCAGTGTCGAGGGGAGAGGGAATAAAGCTTACCATACCCCAAGTGCTTTGAATGGTACCAAAGAAACCTGTCAACTTATCGCCCACAGCAGGCAATTTAGCAAGCGGAGTCTCTGGCTTTATTACAATCGCTGCAGTTTCGTCCTGCACATAAATTGCGGGAGTTGCTGCACTGTTGTCTACAAACGATACCAAAGCCTCGCCCGTGTAGCGATAGGTTTCATTGAGTTCGCTATTTTTTTCTGTAATCTCCTTAATTGTAGCGCAGTCTACCATTTTCTCGGCATACCAACTAAATGCTGATGTAATGTCGTCTGCCCCTTCGCTCTTAAACACCACGTTCGTAGTGCCCGTAGTTTCGGCAGTAGGATTCACCGTAAAGGTCACCTTAGCACCCCCAGCACTTTCAACCTCCTCCTTGACCAACACGGATCTATCGACAGAAAGTTCGGTACCTTCAATTTCAATTATAATGTCATTCGTCAGGTTCTTACCCTTCACAACTACCTCTTGGCTAATAGGCATTCCCACAAAGGTAGAGCCCATATTCACCGCCTTCATCACGCTGATGGCAGGCTTCGCAGGTTGGGGTGTATCACCACCCTCACTGCTTTGGCTAAACAAACCCGCGTAACTGGGGGCTATGCGCAATGCACCAATATACATTTCGGCACAACTGCCACTACCACTTGAACCTTGACGAATTTCAAAGCCTTGCAAACCATAGTTTCCTACTTGAGAACCTAAGGTGTTTATGTCAGTTGCAGCATCGGGGGTAGCAGGCTCATTTTTAAAGTCTGTGGGATTTACAAAAAGTTTAACTTCATCGTATGCAGTTTCACCCTCACCTGTTTTTATGCCATATTTCACCACCACAAGTTGGGTGGTATTAAGGTCGAATGTACCTTCAGCAAAAACCGCTTTGGTTCCACCACGGTCAATACCAATTTTGTACTTACCTTCTTCGTCAGCTGCCACAATGAACAAACGACCCAACTCTGAAGAACTAAAGTTTTTATCTGCAGGAACTCCATCTACAGTATACGCTTTTATACGTGGGTTAAGCGCCAACACATGATTCTGTGCAGTAGATTTATTTGCCGAGGGCAACTTCGTTACATGAATCAATGCCGAATAATACACATATCCTTCTTTCACACCATCGTCGTTCGATGTGAACCGTGTAACCAAGTCTTCTCCCGAAGCCGTGGGCGTAATCTGCACACATTTTCCGCTCACACCGCCAGGATAGTTCGGATATTCAAGCGTTTTGTCAACCACCTGAATCGGCGCTGCTGTATTGTTGCCATACCTATGCCAATTCTCTTGGTCAATCAAGTTGCCCGTGGCATAATTAAAGTTTTCTTGATAACTGAAGGAGGCATCGTTAGCAGCAGCGTCCTCACCACTTCCCCCCTCACTTTGTGCAAAGAGGGTGGTAGGCACCACCAACAAGCCCACGAGCAACAGCAACAAGCCATGAAATTTTTTGTAAATCTCTCTCATGTGGGTAAATGTTTTCAGCCATTCTAAAAGTGACATCAAAATCGCATCGTTTTTTAGGAAATGGCCTTTCGTTAATAGAATTGTTATTTTGTATTTTATTGTGCATGCAAAAGTATCACATAATTATTTATTACGCAAACATATGTGCCATAATGATTAGAAATATGTTTTAAAACATATCATTTAGTTATTTTATAAGTTCAATATGCAACATTTAGCGCATTATACAGATAAGAAAGCGAAATATTTTCTTTAGTTGTCAAAATTGCAATTCTGCATATAGCAAATAAGATTTGAATGCAATAAATAAAGCAGAAGCAAGCCTACATGGAGTTTTTTTGCTATTTTTGCAACATGGATAACCCAAGTACACCACGCATATTAATTATATACACCGGTGGCACCATCGGCATGATAGAGAACCCCGAGACGGGTGCGCTCGAGAATTTCGACTTCGAACAATTCAAGCGCCATGTGCCCGAACTCCGTTTGTTCAACTACCACATCGACGCGCTTGCCTTCGATCCTCCCATCGACTCCAGCGACA
Organism: uncultured Prevotella sp.; assembly: GCA_900543155.1. Classification (GTDB taxonomy): domain Bacteria; phylum Bacteroidota; class Bacteroidia; order Bacteroidales; family Bacteroidaceae; genus Alloprevotella. The sequence goes on along the minus strand of UQQN01000052.1, from coordinate 12,021 downwards.
TGGAGCCACGCTATTGGACCAAGATGGCACACATCATAGCCGACCATTACGAAAACTATGATGGTTTTGTCTTGCTCCACGGCACCGACACTATGGCATATACCGCCTCTGCCCTCAGCTTTATGCTCGAAAACTTGGGCAAACCCGTAGTGATAACAGGTTCGCAGTTACCCATTGGACAATTACGCACCGATGGAAAAGAAAATCTGCTTACCAGCATCGAGATTGCTGCAGCCCGCGACCCCATGGGGCGTCCCATAGTGCCCGAAGTGTGCATCTTCTTTGAAAGTCGATTGATGCGTGGCAATCGCACCACAAAGTTCAATTCTGAAGGCTTCAATGCCTTCCGTTCTTTCAACCTCCCCTCGTTGGCACATGCTGGCATCCACATCAAATACGAAAACTACCTCATTCGCCACCCACGTCATGGAGCCGTATTTACACCCCACTTCTTGCTCGACAACAACGTACTCATCCTAACCATCTTCCCCGGCATACGCAAGGAGGTGATAGACGTGTGCGTCAATGTCAGTGGCTTGCGAGCTGTCGTGCTCAAAACTTTTGGTGCAGGCAATGCCCCCCAAAAACCATGGCTTGTTGAGAGCATTCGCGAGTTGGTTAATCGTGGCGTAATTGTCGTGAACATTACCCAATGCTTTAAAGGCACGGTCGAGATGGGACGTTACGAAACCAGTCTACAACTGTTACAAGCAGGCGTAGTCAATGGTTACGACTCTACAGTCGAAGGCATGCTCACCAAGTTAATGTTCCTCCTCGGTCAGGGCTATTCGCGCGAAGAAATCATTCGACTGCTCAACACAAACATCGCAGGCGAAATCACCCTCTAAGTTAGGGCATTCAAAATCTGCAAATACATTCTGCACGGGGTTTTCGGATTTTTGTCGACGATAAGAGGCATGATTAAATAAAAATCCACGTTAGGGATGAGATAAGGTAGCCAGGTATGTAAAGGGATTTTATTCCACTTCACATGCCTGGTTATATGTTATGCAATAACCAAACGAGGCACATTGTAATGGGTGCGATTGGACCTAGGCGAACAATCATTTAAAAAGGTCGATAATATACAACTTGGGCATTATCCTATGAAATAGTTATTCGCCTAGGTCCCCACACACACCTAAACGCCGCCGATTCCCCCACTCTATCGCGCCCACCCATGCACGATTTACAACATATTTGAACTCCCCTACCCCAAAATATGAAACAAAACATCCTCCACCTATTCATAGGACTCACCGCTGTAATCCTATCCTCATGCGCCTCAAAGACCGCTGACGTAGAAACGCATGCACTCCCCCTGCACCACGCCACTCTGTTACACCTGCAAGAAGCTGACAGCTTCGTCGTGGCACAAATCACCGACCCTTGGCACCCCAATCAAAACTTGGCACAATACGTGCTAGTGCCTCGCCAACAACCCTTGCCCCACCAACTGCCCCAAGGCACCTTAGTGCGCACCCCCATCACCCGTGCTGCCCTCACCACCACTGTCCATGCCGCCCTACTGTTAGAGTTAAACAAAGCCCATGCCATGGCAGCTCTCACCGACACCAACTATGTGGTAAGCCCCTCGTTAAAACACTACCTACGTCAGCGCAAAAGCACCCTGTGCGATGCAGGTCAAAGCATGGCGCCCAATGCCGAACGCTTACGTGCAGCCAAGGTCGATGCCGTATGCGTATCGCCCTTCGAAAATGCAGGAAATGGCGCCATCGAACGCTTGGGCGTACCCCTCATACAATGTGCAGACTATATGGAAACAACTCCCTTAGGCCGTGCCGAATGGATCAAGTTCTACGGACTCTTGTTTGGATGTAAGAACCGCGCCGACTCTCTATTTGGCGAAATAGAAAAAAACTATCTTGCCATCAAATCGCAAGCCCACACTTTTTTCAAAACCCACAAAAAGCCCACCGTGATGTGCGACCTGCGCATGGGCGCCACATGGTATCAGCCTGGTGGCGCAAGCACCATGGGACAACTCATAACCGATGCAGGCGGCCACTACCTATGGGCAGACCGCAAAGAAAGTGGCAGTTTATCGCTCAATGCCGAAAGCGTATTGGCACGTGCCGCACACGCCGACATCTGGATTGTAAAATACGGACAAACCGTCGACCTCACCTATGCACAAATGGCAGCCGACTATAAATTATACACCCAATTCAGCGCATGGAAACACCACAACATCTATGCCTGCAACACCCTGCACGTGCCCTACTACGAAGAAACACCCTTCCACCCCGAACGAGTGTTACACAATCTATTTGCCATCTTTAGCAATAGCAATCCCCAAAATTCAGCGTATCGCCCCTATTACACCCCCTTAAAATGAAAATCTCGCTCCTTCTCTTACCCGTGCTGTGCTTACTCTCTCTCTTAGTAGGCAGCGTACACATATCGCCTGCCGAAGTGTGGGCAGCACTTATGGGCAGTTCCGACGAAACTGTGCGTTACATCGTCACAGAATCGCGTCTCCCCCAAATGTGTACTGCCCTGTTAGCAGGTGCCGCCTTAGGCGTGAGCGGACTCGTAATGCAAACCCTCTTTTCAAATCCCTTAGCCGACCCCTCATTGTTAGGCGTAAACAGTGGCGCCTCGTTAGGAGCAGCCATAGCCCTTTTAGCCTTTGGGGGCAGTTTTGCATTAGGTGGCGCTACGCTTTCGGGCGTATTGTTCACGGTGGGTGCAGCCTTTGTGGGTGCTTGTGCTGTCATTGCGCTCATCGCACTGTGCAGTCGTTGGCTCACTAGCAATTTATCGTTGTTAGTAGCCGGAGTCATGCTCAGTTTTATCATCTCGTCCGTCATCTCGTTATTGAGTTTCTATGCCACGTCTGAGGGAGTACGTTCGTTCGTTGTATGGGGGTTAGGTGATTTTTCGGGCGTATCGTCATCGCGTTTATGGCTTATGTCGATATTAGTCATCGTGCCCGTGTGGGGAGTACGCCTGTGCGCCACGTCCATGAATGCTCTATTGCTAGGAGCCGACTACGCCACCAACCTGGGTGTAAACGTAAAGCGTGTGCGCACCCTATTATTGATATTAACGGGTCTACTCACAGCCGTAGTCACTGCGCTTTGTGGGCCCATTTCTTTTATAGGTTTAGCAGTGCCCCATGTATCGCGCATGTTATTACGCACAGCCGACCACCGCAAGCTTCTCCCTGCCGTATTTGTAATGGGAGCAGATGTTGCCCTACTCTCACTCATTCTTTCGCACCTTCCAGGCGAAGCAGGCACCTTACCCATTGCCGCCATCACCCCTCTATTAGGTGCCCCCGTAGTACTTTATATTTTGGTGAAACGGAGGTAGGAAATATGACCTATAGGTCCCAATGTATTAGAATCTAAGTAGCCATTTCCATAAAGGAACGAGTTCTATATGGTATCCATCTTTTTCTACGCAACTCTCTTCCTCCATGGTAACAACCACCATTTTGGTGATTGATTGAACAGAATCAAGCTTTATCAGGGCATCTGTTTCACGCTTGAAAGTGTCAGCATCAGCCATTGAATATGATACTTGTACTGCCAAGCCCTCTTCTGGAACGACAAAATCCACTTCGGCATTCTTACTATTCCAAAAATAACTTCCATCACCATATTTGCGTCTGAGCGTTACCGCTACTATGTTTTCAAGCAAAGACGTGTTGGCGTCAATAAGAAAAAGATGCAGCAAACCGTTATCTATAAAATAATATTTGCGGTTCGATTCCTTATCCTGCAACTTTCCGTATAGATTCTCGTAGGGTAGAATGAGCCAAGTTTCAGTCATATATTCTACATAGTCTATCGCTGCGTCTGTACTAAGTTTTTTTCCCGTGCTACTAACTATGCTTGCAATTCTGTTGTATGAAAGAGGTTGCTTAACACTCTCAGCCATTTTGCGTATCATCACACGCAATGCGTAATCGTTACGTATTCTGTATCTTGCAACTAAATCGCCAAAGAATATTTTACTAAACAGATTGCTCATCCATGAACGAGGTTCTTTCATACCAACCGTTTCAGGCAAACCACCATATTGAAAATAAGTGTTTGCCAACTTTACAATCTGTTTTCCGAACGTAAATATTGCGTTCTTTTCATGTATATCAATACCATTGGCATTCAAATACTCTGGGAAGGAATAAGGATACACTTCATGTATCATATATCTGCCGCCAAGCGTAGTGGCAATCTCACTACTCAGCATTTTGGCATTGCTACCAGTGATATATACTTGATATTTTTGGTCTGCTAACCTACGAGCAAACTTTTCCCATCTATCAACCAATTGTATCTCATCCAAGAAGAATATTGGACGAGAATCATACATCTCTTCATAGCACGTTTTTATCAAGTCAAGGTCTTTGACTTCTAAAGAATCTATTCGGTCATCCTCAAAATTGAAATATAATATTTCCTCTTTCTTATGCCCTTGCTCCATCAATTGTGCTATGCGTTGGAACATCAAGTAAGATTTTCCAGCATGCCTCAATCCAACAAACACATAATTAAGTCCGTCCACAAGTTCCACCTTACGAGGTATGAGTTCTATTTGTGATACGTATGCTTGATATTCAGAGATAAGCAATTTTATTAAATCTTTTGTCATATTCTTTTCGTGCTAATACTAAAAACTGTTGCAAAGATATATATTTTATCGTTTATGAAAGATATAATCGATATAAAAATATCGTCCATAGAAGACAAAACATGCAAAAAAGGCTTTTATAGGTTCCTTTCTCAACTGCAGAAATTCCTTAATTTATGGAGAGAAAAATGCTGTCAAGTTTGCCACACCATCAATAGTACAACGGCGTGGGTCTTGGAAAAGCTGTATTTCGTTGTGAACTACCGCTAAGCTAGCATAGACACAAAATCCTGAATTTCATAAAAGTTTAGACGACTTCAATATTTGAAAACTCAACCTGTAATAATCGAGATATTTATATCAAACTCTCAATATCAGGCTGATTACAATGGGTACACCACTTTGATATAGCAATAATCTCAATTCGGTTTTTCGTTTTTGTTAAAAAAACCTTTGCAGATTGATTTTGTTGCATTAACTTTGCAGTTTTAAGAGTAATAAACGCGATGTACTACAACAAAACATAAAACGAACATTGTAGCCATGAAAATCATTCTTAATCCAAAATATGAAGCGCTGCGCGAATATCTCACCGATCTTGAATATCACTTTGAGCACGATGGACACGAAATACATAATGGTAGAAACGTGATTCGCACGCTAAAAACAAATAGCTACACGCTGTGTGTAAAACGCTTTGCTCCACCTGCCTTAAAACGTAGGGTGCAACAAATTTTTTATAAAAATTCGAAGGGTAAACAGGCATATCTCAGTCCGCTGTTGCTGCGCGAAAGAGGTTTTGAAAGTCCTGAGTCGGTAGCATTTGTCAGATATCGTCACGGTTTGTGGCGCACTACTACTTATTTTGTTAGTTTGCTGTCTACTTACAGATATGACATGCTGACACTGCTTGACGAGCCTGCAGATGTGCAACGCGAGGTGATTAGCCACTTTGCTCGTTTTGCTGCACACTTACATGAAGATGGTTTTTTGCATCGTGACTTTTCGTCGACCAACGTGCTTTATGACTTGATTGACGGACGCTATCACTTTTCTTTGGTCGACACAAATAGCATGAAGTGTGGTTCGGCTGTAAGCATTGAAGCAGGATGCAAAAATTTGGCACAACTCTCGGGTAATGATGCTTTCTTTGCTAATTTGGCTGAATGCTATGCAAAGGAACGTAACACCGACCCTATAAAGTGCGCACAGCTCATTAACCAAGCCAGACAAAAAGAGGCTTCGAAAAAAGCCTGACACAAGGATTCTCATACATTGGGGTGGTTCTAAAATTTCTGAAGAATTATTAGAGCCACCCATAATAGACAAAACATAAACTAATGAATAATCGCAAAAAGAACAACCGCAAAAATATGGCTATGGCTGCCACACAAAAGTCTGCTACACCAGACAAGGGAACTAAGCACCCTTGGGGCATGCTAAAACCCTGCACTGCTCGATGGTTGACTTATGCTTTTGGATTTGTCGCCTTGTTAGCATTTGTAACTTGGGGCTATGGCGACGTGTTTGAACGTGCTGAACAGAACAGTTTTGTAACCACCGATAGCGAGCAAATGCACTATTTGCTAAGCCAACCTATGGGACAGGTGTATTGGTTCACTCGTTGGGTATTGATATTGTTTAAATGGTCGTGGTTGGGTGGCATTGTGCTTGCAGCCATTTACACCCTCACTGCACGATTCACAGACTATGCCTTGCAATTACCCCGTAAGTTTGAAGGTTTGGGCTTTATCGTCCCCATTGCCGAATTAGCTTGGGTGATATGGCGTGGCACAAATGTGTATTATCAAACAGAGCCTTCAAAATTTGTGCTTGTAGCATTGAGTGCATTGGCTGTTACGGCAGTGTTAGCATTGGTTTCGTGGGTAATTACACGTAAACGCGAACATAAAGCCGTGCCTGCAGGTGTACGTCCTTGGGGGTTGTGCGTGGCATTGGTGTTGACCTTTGGCGAATTGGCCATAGCTCGCACGGTTAACGAGAATGTGATTTTAACAGCCCGTTTTAAGAACTTAGAACTTCGTCAGGATTGGGACACCATCATTGAAGAGGCAAAGGCAGCCAAACGTCCTACACGTGCTGTTGCGGCTTATTATGCCATTGCGCTTGAAGAGACCGACCAACTTTTGCAAGGCATGTATGACATTCCCTATGACTTCCCCGTTGAGAATCTTGACAGTATAAATGGTACGAACGAATATGGCATATTTACAGCCGACTGTAACTATCATGCTGGTTTGCTGAATGCGGCTTATCGCTTAGCCCTTGAGCACACCGTGATGAATGGTCCACGATTAGACTGTTACAAGCGTTTGGCTGTTTGCGCATTATTGATGAACGAGAAAGCGTTGGCTCGCAAATATTTGAGTTTGGTGGGACAGATGCCTTTCGAGGGTGACTTTGTGCAAAAATACACGGCTATGCTCAATAACAAAGAGCTTATTAAGGAGGATGCCGAATTGATGCATGTGCTTTCGTTAGAACCTAAGATGGACAATTTTGAGCAAAATTATCGCCAACCTCTTTTCTTAGGTTATAACTTCGGACTGACTGAGGGCACAGATGCTACGCTCGTTACATCGGCAGCAGCATGCTTATATGGCAAAGACCTACAGTCGTTTTTGCCACGTGCACAGGTAATGGCACAAAAGGGTATATCCTTCCCACCGTGCATGCAACAAGCCATTTGCATTTTAGCATTGCGCGACCAATCTTTGTTAAAACATTTTCCGCAGGTTAACCAATATGTGATGAGCGAGATATCGTCTTTCTTGACTGATGCACGCCCTTATGCAAAAGACCGCCTAAAGTTGCGCAGCGAACTTAAAGAACAGTGGCTCGGCACGTACGTATATTACTACTACACAGAGAATAACGACCCCGACCAAGTAATTAAAGCCGACAACCTTAGCGGAAACAAAGGATACAAAAACTCTGTAAACTAACGAAACTCTGAGCATAATGATTTTACATACACTCTATAAGCATACAGCACAATGCTTTGCCGTAGGTGCTGCGGTATGGGCTTTAATGGCTTGCTCTCCTCAGGCTGTTGTACCCGAGAATGCTACTGCTACCAACGAGCAAGTTGCTATTTATCCTGACTATCGCGACATTACCATCCCTGCCAATATTGCCCCACTCAACATTCAGGTAAAGTCTGCGGGCAGCGAATTTGTGGGATGTGTAGAATGTGGCAATAACCGCGTGATAGCTGCAGCAGGTGAAGACGGTGTGTTACAATTCGACTCTACGGAATGGAAAAAAATCTTGACCGATGCACGTGGCAAAGACTTAAACGTAACGCTTTATGCCGAACGTGATGGTGCATGGGTGCGTTTCCCTTCTTATAAAATAGAAGTGGCAAAAGAGGATATTGATCGTTACCTCTCTTACCGACTCATTGAGCCCTCGTACGAACTTTATCGTCAAATGGGACTCTATCAACGCGATTTAGAGGGTTTTGACGTGAAGACTATTTACGAGAACAATCGCACATTCGAATCAAAGGATAATCACTGCGTAAACTGCCACAACTATCAAAACTATAGCACCAAGCGCATGCTTTTTCACGTACGTGGCGAACATGGGGGTACGGTGTTTATTGAAGATGGCAAGGTTGAGAAACGTGTGATGAAGAGCGATTCTATCTTGGCTGGGGCCACTTATCCTACATGGCACCCTACACGTAATTGGGTGGTATTCTCATCGAACCAAACGGGACAGACCTTCCACATTCGCAATAAACAAAAGGTTGAGGTTGTTGACTATGGTTCGGACCTTATTTTCTATGATGCCGATAAAAGGGAATTTAGAAATATCTTAAAAACTACTGCCGACCTTGAAACATTCCCTTGTTGGTCGCCCGATGGCAATAAGATATTCTATACCTCAGCCCATGTACCGGCTTTCGAGAATATGCCCGATAGTGTGCGTCGCGACAATGTGTCGGACATTTACAAGGACTTGCACTATAACGTAATGAGCATTAGTTTCGATGCTGCCACAGGCAAGTTTGGCACACCACAAATGGAGGTTGATTGTGCTGCTATGGGCAAGAGTGCTGCAGTAACTCGCGTTAGTCCTGATGGTCGTTACCTACTCTTTACGTTGGCAGACTATGGTCAATTCCACATTTGGCATAAAAGTTCCGACCTCTACGTAAAAGATTTGCAAACTCAGCAGGTATATCCGCTAAAGGCTACCAATAGTCCTGATGTAGACAGCTATCATACATGGAGTTCGAATGGACGCTGGATTGTATTTAGTTCACGTCGTGATGATGGTTCGTTTACACGTCCCTACATTGCTTATTTCGACAAGAACGGACAAGGACATAAGGCTTTCTTATTGCCACAAGCAGACCCTCTTGAAAATATCCGACTCACCAAGAGTTATAATGTGCCCGAACTCAGTAAAGACGCGGTGCCCACTAGTGCCGACGAGGTAAAGGCGGCTATCTATAAATAAAATTCTAAATATTAAGTGTTAAGTATTAAGTATTACAAACTATAGCTTTGTGCTAACTTGTAATATCTCATACTTAACACTTAATGCTTTATACTTCGCACTTCATACTTTAAACTCCTTACTTCATACTTTTTTCTTATGAAGCATATCAAATACAAATTGTCGGCAGTGATACTGCTGTGCTTACTATTTTTGGTGCCTTTTTCGGCACATGCTGTGTTGAAAGAAAGTGACCTTTCAGCCACTTTAGCCGTGCTACGCGCTGAGTTGTTTAAAACCTGCAACGAACAAAAGCAAAACATGGTGCGTTATAGCACAGTGGCAAAGATGCAGCACGAACAAATGATTTCGCTCATGCAGCGTAGCGACCAAATAGGTTTGATGCTCTACTCGCAAAAGCAAGATTTCACCTTCGACATGACCTATGCTTGTCACGAAGCCACTTCGCTTTATCGCGAGTTTAACAAACGCAGTGTGCCTTATCAAAAGATTTTGAACCACATAAACACGGAACTTAATCGTTATAATGCACTTATTGCCTCGCTACAAACCATTCCGCCTGCCATACAAAATAATCAGGCACACCCACAAGTGCAAGTAAAGGGCGGACAAACTACGCCCCTACTCATTGGGCCTATGGGTAATTCTGCCAAAGCAACTCTTGAAAAAGGCAAACGTCCCTTTGTATTGAGCAAACAAGGGCAGATAGACCGAGATTCTTGTTTGTCGTATGCCATTCAATTACGTAACAATCTCGAAACACTAAAAAGTTCCATCATTGCCGACAACGAGCATTACAAAATGACTGCACAAAAGTTGAGCAAGCTCAACGATTACGCATTGCAGCGCTACACCTCTATCCAACATAGCATATTTATAAATGGTGATGCCAATTATTTTGAAATATTGGGACAATTCTCACGCTATATGCAAATGGCTAAGGACGATGCAAACGAAAAATACGACACCGAGAAAGTGCACGATGCAGGCAAAGAACGCACCGTAGAATCACAATGGCGCGGACCCATTGTAGTAGGTTTGGCATCCTTTGTGTTTTTCTACATCCTACTTGCAGCACTGCTTAGCAACATCCTTGTGCGTTGGCTTGTTCCCAAGCGTTTCCGTACAGAAGAATTTATGAAGAAGAAAGTGTGCATCATACTTTTTGCTGCCATGTTAATCTTTGCCATCTCCATCATGGTGTGTCGTACATTTATGTACCACAACTTCTTCCTCATGGCATCAAAACTACTCATAGAATACTCTTGGTTGCTATGTGCCATTTTCTTGTCGCTGTTAATTCGCATCGACGGAAACCAAATAAAGAGTGGCTTCCGCATTTACACCCCTATTATGCTGATGTCATTTGTGGTCATCACATTCCGCATCATCTTTATCCCCAACAATTTGGTCAGCCTCATCTTCCCGCCCATATTGTTGTTGTTTACCCTTTGGCAATGGCGCGTTGTGGTACGCCACAATCGCAATATTCCTAAAAGCGACATATTCTACACCTGGGTGTCACTCACCATCATGATAGCTTCAACCTTTGCAGCATGGTATGGCTACACACTGCTATCGGTGCAAATACTCATTTGGTGGATGTTCCAGTTAGCTTGCATTCAAACCATCACTGGCATTTACGACATCTTAGCCGTTTACGAAGAACGCTTCTTGGTTAAACGCATTGGCGAATATAAAAATGGTATGGTCAAAGTGGCACACCTCAACATTCTCGAGGCCATACGTGTACGTCACGAAAAACATATCAACAAAACATGGTTCTACGATTTTGTAGCCATGGTTGTAGTGCCCGTATTGGGTGTATTCTCCATCTTACTATCCATTTGGTGGGCAGCCGATGTGTTCGATCTTACTGCTACAGTTTTCGACATTTTTATGGCAAACTTCCTCAATGTGCCTGGTGTTGTAGAACTCTCGTTGGCTAAGATTGTACTTGTAGCCTCGCAATATTTTGTGTTCCGCTATCTTAATTATCTTATCAAGGCGCTTTATCACAAATATCATAAGAGCAAGATTGTAGTAAACGGACAACCCAACTTTACACTTGCCAACAACGTCATAGCCATTTGTGTGTGGGGATTGTATGCCATTATCTCTATTCGCATGCTTAAAATTCCCTCTACCGCCATTTCTGTCATCTCAGCAGGTTTGGCTACGGGTGTTGGTTTTGCCATGAAGGACTTGCTCGAAAACTTCTTCTATGGCATTTCGCTTATGACAGGTCGTGTACGTGTGGGCGATTTCATTGAGTGTGATGGCATTCGTGGTAAAGTAGACAGCATTACCTACCAAAGTACCCAAGTCGTTACAGCCGATGGTTGTGTAATCGCTTTTTTGAATAGTTCGCTTTTTAGCAAGAACTTCAAGAACATCACCAAGAACCACTCTTACGAAATGGTCAAGGTGCCCGTAGGCATTGCCTATGGTACCAATGTGAACGAGGTGCGCAATTATATTGTTGAAGCTGTAAAGCAACAAGCAGAGAAGGCTCCTGATGGTCGCGACATTCTCAATTTGGAGAAACCCATTAATGTGGTGCTCGATGAGTTTGGCGACAATAGTGTCAATCTTTTCGTAACTTATTGGGTCCTTGTTGAACAAAAGTTTGCCATGACAGGACGCATAAAGGAAGCCATCTACAATACGCTCAATGCACACAACATTGAAATTCCCTATCCTCAACGCGACCTTCATATTCGCACCATTGAAACCGCAATACCTGTTCAACAGAAATAAAGAAAACGGATCTTTACCATCTAAAGAACATATTATAATGGATTGCCCCGTTTGGTAGGGTGTTCAAAATCGGCAAAATATTCTACACGGTTTTGCAACCAATAATGCACGCTTGCACGCCCTGAAAGGGCAACAGCACATAGCCCAGGGCAAGCGAAGCGACACCCT
>UQQN01000051.1 GCA_900543155.1 uncultured Prevotella sp. | reverse complement strand
ATTAATTGTTCCATTAATACTTTTCATGTCCATTAGCAAAGAAAAAATTAATGTCCCCGAATTAATGACAATTAATGTTCACAAAAACAAGCAGCGAAACTGCAAACATCTAAAATCGTGCAGAATAATTCATGAATTTTGAACACCCTACCTTTCAGGGCGTCACTCACTGAATTCTGAGAATCGAAATTCGAAAAAACGATGCACTAATTCTTACTAACCAAAAAGCTAAGTATGGCTTTCATGGCTTTGTGGCGCACGTCTTTATCGCGTATGCACTCAAAGGGAAATGCCATGCTGAGGGTGCGATAGTTTTTGCCTTGATAAGCCACACCTGCACCCTGCCCTCCGCCATAGGCAAAGGCTGTAAACGCCTTGTTGGATGTGGGCAAAATGGCATCGGGGGCAATGGCTGCATAATGCGTTGCATTGGGCTTGCGATATATAAGGAATTGCAAATTTAAGCCGTTCACATAGTCGGTGCTATCAATACGTGCAGAACCATCGTACTTAAACTTGAGCATGTCTTCAATAAAATCGCGGTCGGCAGCGCTATGCACGTTGTCAGAACCTATATAACTACCACTGAGCAATAACGACCCTCCGTTTTTTAAATAGGCGCTCAACTTGTTTCGCGCTGCAGATGTGAACACGGGATAGAGACGCAGGTTGTAGGGCTTCTGTGCTTGAAGACCTGCTATGTAGTCGACCGCAACATAGCCTCGTGTGCTGAATGCGGGCGATTCAAAGACTTCGCGACTCACTGACGAGAACGAATAGGCACCTGTTGCGGCTATGGCACGTCCATGACATGCGGTGTAGTCGAAAGTGTTGCCTGCAATTTCGCGCCCCATCCATTCGTGCGATGAATAGCCTAAGGCATGAGCACCCTCGCTACCTGCCATTGAGGGGGCGAACACACGTTGCTCGCCACAATAGGCGGTGGTGGAAATATAGGGTACACCTGGGTCGATGTCGAGGCGGAAACCTAAAGAGTCGGGAGTATTGACTGTGGCGGGACCGCTAAGACGATTGAAGGCATTGACGATGAGTATACGCGGAGCTGTGGCTTGCGCACTGCGATAGGCACTGAGTTGCTCGGTAGGAAAGCTCTCGCCCCCTGCATTCACTGCCGTGATGCGGAAGGTATAGGTGCGACCCGGTGAGAGCGGAAGGGTGTATTCGTGAACATTGCCTATGGGGAGTCCGTTGTCGAATGCTTCATCGTCTACTCGGGTGTAGAGCACATAGCCCGTGGGGGTTGCTGTAGCTTCTAACGAATCGATGGTGGGCTGCCAAGTGAGGCGCACTTGACTGGCATCGTCGGTGAGTTGTGCCGAGAAGGCATGGGGAGCAAGTGGCTGCACGGCATATTGCTTGATGCCGTGTTCGTAGTTTACAAAACGCAGGATGCTTTTATAAACGGCACGTGCCAGAGTGAACTTGAACAGAGGATCGTGACCGAAACGCATATCCGCAAAATTTTGGTGCGACATCGTTTCGAGTATGGCTGAGGGCACATCGGGCATGCGGGTTTCGGCATAGTTGCGGTCCCAATGTTCGCGACGTGTCCAATTTACCTTAAAGGTGCGACGCACATCGTCGGTGAGGTTTTGCAAAAGGAGTTGTGCAAAGTCGGACGATGCTAGACGCGAGAGTCCTGAGGTGTAAGTGGTGCGCCCATCGCCATCTTGTGTGGTAGAGATGGAGAGGGAGCCGTAGATGCTTTGGTCGGCGTGTACGCCTGCATCACTGTGTATGGCAAGCGAGAGTTCGAAGGGCACTTTTTGTCCCTCTTTATTGGGCAGATAGGGACTACCCGCTGCCAAATAGTTGAGCATATTGCCACGCACACGAAGGTCGTCGGCATAGTCGTTGGCACCTGCATCGGTATTGAACAGGCTGTCGGGCACGCCTGCCCATTGGGCATAATAACGGGCTGCCTCTAAATAGCGCGGAAGTCCTGAGGTGCCTGCTGTGCCTCGCTCGGTTTGCCCCACTCCTCCGCCAAAGCGTACGGCATCGGCAGTGACAACGCCACGATAGTCGCTCTGATTGGTAAGCACAACACGTGCCTCGCTGCCTTGGTCGAAATTGAAGGTGCCTAAATAGAGCCAAGTGCCACCGCCCATTTGCTGATTGACGGTAAAGTTGGTGCGTCCGCCTTTATGATACACGGTATAGTGGGCATCGGGCACGGAATTGGGACGTGAAGCGTAGCTTACGTAAACGGCATAGCGCCCTGGGGCTGGAATATTGGGGGTCCAAGTGGCATTTGCCAATTTGGTGCGACGATTCACCGCGGTGATGCTACGGTAGGTGCCACTTTTAAAGGGTTGCACATCATCGGTCAACAAGGCTGCTGCTGAAGCGAAGCCTGCAGAATCTGCCGAGGCTTGCCATTGGGCATCGGGCTGCACGGTTTCGGTGTAGCGTCCCTGATGATTAGGAGTATCATTATCTACTACTGCCTCGTGGGTTTGGTAATCTCGTTCGCGCGGACACCCTATGATGGCGCCAGCGTTTTCGAGCATGGGAAAGAGGTAGGGCAGCACGAACGACTGCGTAAACAGATCCTCGGTGGTGCAGAACAAATAGGGACGTTGCCATTGCCAATGTCCTTCTTTGTAATAGCGACCGTGGCTGGGCCATATAAAGAGGTGACGATTTTGCAGTCCTGCCGTGACTTTATAGGGGCGTGAGGTATTCTCTACCCAGGGTTTGCCTTGGTAGTCGATATTTCCCCAAAGGCGCGACGCATCTTCTCCGCCCGTGCGAAAGATGTTGGGCACGAGGTCTTCGATGAGTTGTTGCTTTTTATTGTATATGGACAGCCGATAGGTGTTATAGGGGGCTGGCAAAAGTCGTTGCAAGTCGGTATAGATGGTGCTAACGCTTTGTGGGGTGAAGGGTTGCGAACAGAAGGGTTCGTTGGCATAGATGCGCAACTCGTGTTGGGCATCATCGGTTCGCAAGGAGTCCATCCCCATGCGGTCGAGTGGTTGGTAACCGCTCAGTTTATAGTTGCGCAAGTAACGATTCACAGCATCGTGGACTGGCGACTTTTGCGCATGTAACGAAACGATGCTTGCACACAGTATGCCCCATAATAGAATGAGTCTCTTGGTATACACGGGGGAGTTTTTGGAAATATTGTTTTTTGTAGGATATAAAAGTTTATCGTTGGGATAGGGTGTTCAAAATCCAGCATATTTTTCTGCAGAGTTTTGATAAGAAAAATGATATTGTAAATTGCTGATATTCAACAATAACCAACGCAGCAAACACCTCAATCGTTTATTATTTTAATGGGTTACCCCGTTAGGGGTGAGATAAGGTAGCCTGGTATGTGAAGGAAACTTGTTTCACTTCACATGCCTGGTTAACATATGCCATCCCCCCAATGGGTCACCCTGTTATGGGTGAGATTGGGCCTAGGCGAACAGCCGTTTTCATAGGACAAGTGTGTCACAAGTCGTATATTGGGGCGCAAGTTTCCCCCTTGGGAGAAAGTAGGCTTGCTTCGCAAGTAAAGTGCACTCCGCACAGGCAAACCCGTAACTAAAGAAGGGCTAACGAAAAAACGGCTATTCGCCTAGGCCCAATCGCACACCTAAAGGCGTGCGCAGTTTGGTGTGGTGGTCTACGTGAACCAGGCATGTGAAGTGGAACAAGTTCACTTCACATACCTGGCTACCTTATCTCACCCCTAACGGGGTAATTCCTTATAACAACTCATTAACTGAGGCAAATTCCATTTTGATTATGATTGAATATCAACTATTCAAAACATCTACAAAACCATGCAGAACATTTGCCAAATTTGAACACCCTATCAAAGAGTGTTACTTCTTCAACGAAGCGATGGTTTCTTTCAGTGTAGCGATTTTGCTCTCGGCATCGGCTTGCTTTTTACGTTCAAGTTCTACAACCTGAGCGGGGGCATTGTTTACGAAGCGCTCGTTCGAGAGTTTCTTCATTACACCATTCAAGAATCCTTCAAGGTGCTTGAGTTCGGCTTCTGCCTTAGCAAGTTCAGCTTCTACATCGATTAAGCCACCAAGGGGTACGGCATACTCTGTGGTGCCCACCATGAACGAACTTACGCCTTCGCCTTTGACATCGACTACTGCTACGCCATTTACATTTGCCATTTTGGTAATTAAGCAATCGTAGGCGGCAATGGGGTCGGCACCAATTACTTGAAGGTCGAGTGCCTCACGCGGTGAAATATTCTTGGTGTTGCGAATGGCACGTACGCCAGCTACCACATTCTTCATCAGCTCTACTTGAGCAAGGATGGCTGCATCGGCAGGAGCAGGTGCGGCAATGGTTTGCGGACTTACCATAATGCTCTCTCCTTCTTTGCGCTCGGCAAGGTGCTGCCACAACTCTTCGGTGATGAAGGGCATGAAGGGGTGGAGCAAGTGAAGGAGGTGGTTGAACGCCTCGAGCACGGCATTGTATGTGGTGGCATCGATGGGCGAACCGTAAGCGGGTTTTACCATTTCGAGGAACCAACTTGAGAACTCATCCCAGAAGAGGTGGTATACCTCCATCAAGGCTTCGCTCAAACGATATTTTGAATAGAGGTCGGCTACCTCGGCTGCACTCTGACGAAGTTTGGCATTGAACCACTCTACTGCTAAACGGGCTGTTTCGGGCTGTGCCACACTTGCGTCAACCTGCCAACCTTGTACCAAACGGAAGGCATTCCAAATTTTGTTGCAGAAGTTACGACCTTGCTCGCAAAGTGCCTCATCGAAGAGGATGTCATTGCCGGCAGGAGCTGCCAACATCATACCCATGCGCACACCATCGGCACCGAAGCGATCGATGAGATCGAGGGGGTCGGGCGAGTTGCCAAGCGACTTCGACATTTTGCGACCGAGTTTGTCGCGCACGATACCTGTGAAGTATACGTTCTTGAAAGGCATCTTACCTGTAAATTCGTAACCTGCCATGATCATGCGGGCTACCCAGAAGAAGATGATATCGGGACCTGTTACCAAGTCGCTTGTGGGATAGTAGTAGTTGAACTCTTCGTTGTTGGGATGGGTTATACCATCGAAGAGTGAGATGGGCCAAAGCCATGATGAGAACCAGGTGTCGAGTGCATCTTCGTCTTGACGCAAATCGGCTGCGGTGAGGTGGGCATTGCCGCTCTTCTCTTGTGCCAACTTAACTGCCTCTTCGATAGTCTCTGCTACGACATAACCTCCTTCGGGCAAATAGTAGGCAGGAATGCGGTGTCCCCACCACAACTGACGCGAGATGCACCAGTCTTTGATGTTCTCTAACCAGTGACGGTAGGTGTTTTTGTATTTTGTGGGGTAGAACTTGATTTCGTCGTTCATTACGGGAGGCAATGCCAGGTCTGCAAAGTGCTGCATCTTGAGGAACCACTGCATAGAGAGCTTGGGTTCGATGGGCACACCGGTACGCTCTGAACAACCAATCTTGTTGTCGTAGTCTTCGATTTTCTCCATCAAGCCTGCTTTTTGCAAGTCGATGGCAATTTGCTTGCGCACCTCGAAACGGTCTTGACCTACGTACATGCCTGCTGCCTCAGAAAGGGTGGCATCGTCGTTAAAGATGTCGATGGCTTGCAAGTTATATTTTTCACCGAGCATGTAGTCGTTTACATCGTGTGCAGGAGTTACCTTTAAGCAACCTGTACCAAACTCGATGTCTACATAGTCGTCTTCGATAACGGGGATAACACGACCTACTAACGGCACGATAACCTTCTTGCCCTTGAGCCAGTGGTTCTTGGGGTCGTTGGGGTTGATGCACATGGCGACGTCGCCCATGATGGTTTCGGGGCGGGTGGTAGCTACTACTGCATAACGGCCTTTTTCGTCTTGGTGAATGACTTCGCCCTCTTCGCCTGTGGCACCTGTGCCGTCGTCCTCGCTGACGTAGTACTTCATGTAGTAGAGTTTGGTGTGCTCTTCTTTATAAACTACTTCTTCGTCTGAGAGTGCGGTTTTGGCTTTGGGGTCCCAGTTTACCATGCGTACACCGCGATAAATGAGTCCCTTGCGGAAGAGTTCTACGAAGACGTGAATCACGCTCTTAGAACGTTCTTCGTCCATTGTAAAGGCTGTACGATCCCAATCGCACGAAGCACCGACGCGACGCAACTGCTTAAGGATGATGCCACCGTGTTCCTCGGTCCAGTCCCAAGCGTGCTTCAAAAATTCGTCACGTGTAAGGTCGGTTTTCTTAATGCCTTGCTCTGCCAAACGATTTACTACCTTAGCTTCGGTAGCAATAGAGGCATGGTCGGTGCCAGGCACCCAACAAGCATTTTTACCTTCCATACGGGCATGACGCACGAGGATGTCTTGGATGGTTTCGTTGAGCATGTGACCCATGTGTAACACACCTGTTACATTGGGAGGAGGGATTACTACGGTATAGGGTTTACGTCCATCGGGCTTTGAAGAGAAGAGGTGGTTATCGGTCCAATACTGATACCATTTACCTTCAACTTCTTCGGGATTGTAAGTCTTTGCTAATTCCATTATATTGTGCTTATTTTTAAATTTTCGAATGTAATTTTGTGGAGCGAACGAGGCGTTGCTTATTGTTTACGCTTCTTCACATCGAACAGGTAAGTTAACTTGGCATAGATCACGCCATTATTTGAACGACTAAAGACGTCTTTCTTAGAGTTTTTGTAGATGTCGGACAAGCCGTAGTAGTAACGACCCTCCACAAGGAAGTGTCCTACCTTTGAAGTTAATTCTACACCTAAGCCTGCTGTAATGCCATAGTCAAATTTATTTTGTATGGGCATATCGTATTGGGCAAACATGCCATTGGGACGATCGGGATTGCCCTCGGCATTGCACGTGAAATTACTTGCCACTATTTTTTCTTTAAAGCAATAGCCCACTTGCGGACCTGCTAAGAAATAGCCCATAAAACCGCGCGTTTCTTTGCCCCAAGCCAATCGTGCTAACACGGGGAGTTGCAAATAATGCTGGTCGCGACGATAGGTATCGGGCAAGGGCTCGGAGTTGGCGTTCAACACATTTTCGCGCCAACCCAAACTGGCATAGTTTAACTCTACCTGCAAGGCGCAGAAGGCTTTAAAATAGCGTTCGCTGGTGAAACGCGCTACCACACCAAACGTGGGACCGACATGCCAATTTTGCTTTATAGTGGGGTCGAAACCTATTTGGTTCATTGCCACACCACCTGTAAAGCCTAAGCATAAGTTGTGACGAGCTTCGCCCACTTGTGCCTGCACGGATGAGGCAAAGACGAGCCAAGTCATTACACACGCTATTAAATATGTACAGGAGCGTTTCATTTATTGCGCTGAAATTTTTACGATGCTCATATCCTTTTTAAAACGCACGAGCCACATGCTGCGACTCACATAACCCCCATTGCCACCCACGGTGATAAAGCGGGGTTCTGACTGCAACTTGGGTTGTGCAGCAATGGTACCATTCTTGGGCGATTGTGTGCTGAAGTCATAGCCATATTGCGCCATGCTGCCAACAAAGCCTCGTGCAAAATCGTAACCTAAAGGTGCCATGCGCGGATTGCTATTCACAAAGTCGGCATGGAACGCTTTCACATACTCATCGTGGAATGCCTTTGCCGCTGTGGTGTAAGGATAGTAATAATTGGGGGTAAGAATGTAAGTGTCGGCTGCATGAATGAGTTTACGGTCGGCCCCCTCAGTATAAGGCAACCAACGCG
This sequence comes from uncultured Prevotella sp., assembly GCA_900543155.1. Classification (GTDB taxonomy): domain Bacteria; phylum Bacteroidota; class Bacteroidia; order Bacteroidales; family Bacteroidaceae; genus Alloprevotella. Next base: position 8,849 of record UQQN01000051.1, on the reverse strand, counting down.
AATAGCCCAAAAGCGAGATTTTGGCTTCTGAAAGATTCTGCTGCATCACCTCGGTCTTTTGCAACATCTGTCGCATGGTAGCTTCGCTATCATCGTCGGGCACGAGCACATATTCACCGCGTTTCTTGCCCATCAGCATCGAAGCTATTTGTTGTGCCGAAGCCAAAGCGGGCACACTGGTTACGTCGTATCCGGCAATAGCCAAACGACGTTGTAACTCTTCACTAAAGCTGCGTTTTGTGCCGTTATCTGAATGAAGCAACACCACATGGGTTTGCTTTTTAAAATTGTTCATAAAAAGGTCTACCGCCAACGATTGCTCATAGCTAGTGGGGGTGTTGAGCACAAAAACATCCGAACGATAGTCTACCTGTGGCACTTTCGATGAGAATGGCACCACCACCTTGGTTTGCTTGCCCGAAACGGCTGTGACATCCGTAAAGTGGGTGGGATAAAGTGGACCAACTACTACATCAGGATTTTGCAACATGGCTTGCATCAATATTTGCGCCACACTTTTGTCGGGTTCGGGTTCGTTGAAAGCTGAGAGCACAACATTTAAGCCTGATTTCTTTAGCTCGTCAAGTCCCATCAATAAACCGCGATAGAACTCTACACTGCGCTCGTTCTCTAATTTATCGCCTACTAAGGGCAAAATTACGGCTACACGCACTGTCGACAAACCTTTTACCTTGGGTTGAGAAGGCATTTCTTTTACAGGAACGCGCAACTTGGTTCCCTTCTTCAGTTTTCCGTCCTCATTTTTCAAAGAGGGGTTTGCCTCGACCAACTCGTCGACTGTGATGCCAAATTGCTTGGCTATGCCATAAAGTGTATCTTTTCTTTTGGCTTCATATTCCTTATAGGTTACCTTAGGTTGCGGTTGGGGTTGGGTGTTCAACTGCGCATAGGTCACCTTTGAGGGGGTTACAGGAGTTGTGGGCACAGAAGTGGTGTGCTGTGCATTGCTTGCTGCAGCACGTTGTGCGGGCGTAGGCGGTGGAGTAGCTCCTCCTGGCACATAGGGCACATTGATTACTTGGTTGGCTTGCACGTAATTAGGCTGGATGCCTGGGTTCAAGCTCAACAGGTGATCGAGCGTGGTGTTATGACGATGTGCAATGCCCAAAATGGTTTCGCCTGGCTGCACGGTATATTTCACAATCTTCTCTGCTGTTTTTTGTGCCGATAATTGCACGGGAAGTGCAAAGCCCAAACTTAAACAGAGGGTTAAGATGCAATAGAGTCTTTTCAGTATCACAATTATTGTATTTTTTCGGGTTATACCCATGGTTTCGATGCAAAATTACATAAAAGATGGCATTCATAGCTCTACATCTAAAAGAAAATCGTAATTTTGACCATCGAAAACAACTTTCAACGGTATTTCAATGCGTAAAAGAGGACTTGAAGACTTTTTAGCGTTGGATATTACCATCTTAATCAACCATCATGAATCGACTGATATTAAGCATTTTGATGTTTACATGTGGCTTCTCACTCCCGCTTATGGCTCAAAAAAAGAATGCCACACCTGCTCAAACTACTACGCCTAAGTCTGCACACTCGTCTGAACAACTGATTCAGAATTATCGGTTTGAAGAGGCGGCACGATTGCTGCAACGCGAAATTGAAACAGCACGTTCAGCCAACCGTAGCACCATCAGACTCGAAAACGACTTAAAGCGTGCCAATATGGGACAAGATATGTTGCGAGGCACTGAGCGCGTTACCTTTATTGATAGCTTTAAGGTGTCGCGCAAACAGGTGTTGCAAACTTTGCGTCTTAGCGCTGAATCGGGAAGCATTGTGAAGATGGAAACCGAAGGGGCACAATTTGAAAAAACGCCTAAAAAATTGGGCAAAACGGGCTATTTGAGTCAGCTTGCCGACCGCATTATTTTTGCCACAACCGATAGCACTGGCAATCATCAAAAACTTCATGCTGCCTATCGCATGGGCAAAAAATGGGGTTCACCTATTCAACTAAAAGGCATGAGCGAAGGAAATGAAGATCAGGACTTTCCCTTTATGATGCCCGATGGTGTGACGCTTTATTATGCAGCACAAGGCGATGACTGTTTGGGCGGTTACGATATTTTTGTAACACGATATAACACGGAAACAAAGCAATTCTTAAAGGCTGAAAATTTGGGCATGCCTTTTAACTCGCCTGCTAACGACTATTTACTGGCTATCGACGAAGCGAATAATTTGGGATGGCTCGTAACTGATCGTTTTCAGAAGCCCGATAGTGCCTGCGTTTACGTGTTTATACCTACCACAACGCGCGATGTGTATGACTTGGGCGAATCAAACCACAAGCAGGTGTTGAATGCTGCCAAGTTGCAATCTATTAAGGCTACACAAACCGACAAGGAGGCTGTGGCAGAGGCTAAAAAGCGACTGAAACAGGTTATGCAACAACCTCGCACCACACACCGCACACAAGCTACCAACCACATTTATGTGATTAACGACAACAAGGTTTATACCAACCTTAGTCAGTTTAAAAGCGAAGGTGCACGACGTATTGCTGTGCAAGCCGACCAGGTGGCTGAACGCATTGCAAACCTCACTCAAAAGCAGGATGAATTGCAACGACAAGTAGCGCTGAAAGGACGCAACGAGGCTGTACTTTCTCAACTGAAAGAAATCAACAACAGCTTGCCAAAACTCAGAGAACAGCTTAACGCATTGCTCAAAAATATGCGTAAAACTGAAAATCAATAATACTTTAATCTAAGCTACATTCAAGGCTTTACCGCATTAAGCATTCGTCTAATAGAACTTGCTTCTTATATTGATTATCAACTTACTATATGTTTTAATCAATAGGTAAAATAGCTTTTGAATTAAGCCCTAAATCATTTTCGTATCATGCAAAAAGAACCTATTGCACCCTCTGAACTCATTATAAATCCAGATGGTAGTATCTTCCACCTCCACGTAAAACCCGAACAGTTGGCAGACAAGGTTATTCTCGTAGGAGATCCTGGACGTGTGCCCGTGGTGGCAGCTCACTTTGAAACAACAGAATGCGACATTTCGAGTCGCGAATTTCGTACAATTACAGGTACATACAAAGGCAAACGCATCACGGTGCTCTCTACAGGCATTGGTTGCGACAACATCGATATTGTGGTGAACGAACTCGATGCGCTTGCTAACATCGACTTTAACACACGCTTAATCAAAGACGAATTGCGTCAACTCGAGTTGGTACGCATTGGCACTTGTGGCGGATTGCAACCCAATACACCCGAAGGCACTTTTGTGGCTAGCGAAATCAGCATTGGTTTTGATGGCTTGCTCAACTTTTATGCCGGACGTAACGAGGTGAGCGACCTGAAACTCGAAGAGGCTTTCTTAAAACACATGAATTGGCACGGCACTCAGTGCATTGCTCACCCCTATGTGGTACATGCCAACAGCGAACTGATTGACCGCATTGCTGCCGACGACATGGTGCGTGGCATCACAATTGCTTGTGGTGGTTTCTTTGGTCCTCAGGGCAGACAACTTCGTCTTCCATTGGCTGACCCCAACCAAAACGAAAAAATTGAAGCTTTTGAGTTTGAAGGACATCGCATTACAAACTTCGAAATGGAGAGTAGTGCCATTGCAGGTCTTTCGCTTTTGATGGGACATAAGGCAATGACCTGCTGCATGGTAATTGCCAATCGTTTGGCACAAAAGGCTAACCCGAACTACAAAAATAGTATCGACTCTCTCATTAAATTGGTGCTCGACCGCATCTAAAATAAGACTTTGAAATAAAAAAGAAATGGTTTGTTTAACACGTAAAAGTTAAACAAACCATTTCTTTTATTCTACACAATTATTTTGTTTATGGGTGGTTCCACCCTTATATGTCCACAACAAATAGAGTATCAAAGACACTGCGCACAAGGCTACGTCTAACATCGTATTGCTAAAACCACACCAACAGGTGCATAGCAGTCCGAGAGAGAATGCCCATCGCCAACAAATAAGATAGGTGTTTTGTGCCGTACCGCGCTGACAATGTGCCGACTTAGTTACCCAATCCATCAAATGGCGAGAAGACACAGCACCAATACCACCACCTAATAACAAACCACCCAAGTTGCCTATTGCCAAATTCGGAAGACTTACAAGTATAAGCCCCACTACAACAAACACATAACCTATCGCGATTAAGGCACGCTGTCCCACCTTGCGACGTATAAAGAGCTGCACCAAGAATGCCATGAGCACACCCAATGACAAACATACATACGCTGAACCTAACAACCAACTTTCGGATTTTGGAAAAGCGCCTGCCACGCGTCCCATAACCCAAGGGGCTGCAAACATCGACAGTGCCAAAGGTAATGAACGAGGCAGAAAGAAACGGTCGAACGTGAGCAATGGCACTTTCACGGGGGCTTTAATAGGCACCACCGTTTGCGCTACCAATACAAATGAAAGCGCACAAGGAATAAGTGCCCAAAAATAAGCCTGCGGCATAGGTATACCAAGCGACAATCCGTAGCCCAAAAATAAACCTAACGGAATGCCTATGCGACCTGCCCAACCATAAATTATATCGCCCTTGTTGCGTTGGCGCGAAAGCAATGTATCATTCACCAAAGTTGTGCCTAAAGCTGTTTGAGACACGCCATAAGCCACACCTTGCAACAACTGTATGGCTAAAAGCAAACGCACATCATTTGCAAAAATATAACCAATCGTGGCAATAGGTCCTAAAACGATTAAGGCTTTAAGATAAATAGCCTTGCGCGACCGACGTTCCATTAAGTGAGCACCAAAGGGACCAGGCAATACCATGCCTATGGCAAAAGCTAACACGCTTAAACCAACCCATACCTCAGACTCATCCAGAAGAACGACCTTACAAGTTAGCAACGGAATAATGGCATAGACATATATGTGTAAAAACCAATTGGCTACACACATATTGACAAAGCGCGATCCCGTTAAGCCATTATGTACTTGTGTTGACATAGATGTCGGATGAGTTAATAACTCTCGTTAGCGTTGGGGAAATCGCCCGACTTTACATCGGTCACGTAATTTCCAATGGCATCGGTCATCACCGTAAAGAGATCGGCATAACGACGCAAAAACTTGGGCGAAAAACCCTTATTTTTTCCTAACATATCATCGATTACAAGAACCTGTCCGTCTGAAGGACCTGCACCAATACCAATAATTGGAATATCCACGCTCTCAACGGCTTTAGCTGTTAATGCAGCAGGAATTTTTTCAAGAACAATGGCACAAACACCAACCGCTGCCAACAACTTCACATCCGAGAGCAATTTCTCGGCTTCAGCATCCTCCTTAGCTCGCACGGCATAAGTACCAAATTTATTGATGCTTTGTGGCGTCAAACCCAAGTGTCCTACCACAGGAATGCCCGCAGCTATCATACGCTTAATGCCATCGATAATTTCTAAACCACCTTCAAGCTTCACCGCATCGCAACCCGTCTCCTTCATAATACGAATGGCATTGCGCACAGCCTCTTTATCGTCTACCTGATAAGAGCCAAAAGGCATGTCGCAAACCACAAAAGCACGTTGAGCAGCACGAGCCACCGAACGACCCATAAAAATCATTTCGTCGAGCGAGATGGGCAAAGTGGTAGCATTACCCACCATCACATTTGATGCGCTATCGCCAATAAGAATCATGTCGACGCCCGCAGCATCCACAATTTTGGCAGTAGTATAGTCATACGAAGTCAGCATAGCAATTTTCTTGCCTTCTGCCTTCATTTCCTTTAATCGGTGTGTAGTTACCTTGCGAGTATCTTCTACTAAATAACCTGGCATAATATTATTTTTTTGAGATAAGATGGAGCATTTGTTCCACCGTAAATTCAGTAAAGTCGTTAATCACACAGTTGCAAAGCGGTGCAATTGTGTCTGCACTATTTCCAGTGGTTAATCCCACCACAGCAGCACCACTCCCCTGCCCTGCTTGCAATCCGCTAATAGAATCTTCAAACACGCAGCAAGCCTCAGGTTTGCCCCCCAAAGCCGCTGCAGCATCCACATAACAATCGGGTGCAGGCTTTGAGCGACGTGCATTTTCGGCAGTAAATATACGGTCAAAGAGCGTGGGCAATTCAGGATGGCACCGATACAGACACTGCATTTTAGCTTTATTCGAACTGGTAACAACAGCAGTAGGGATTCCAGCTTGTCGCAAAGCCTTTACAAAGTCAACAGCACCGGCAATATAAGGAAACCTCATATTTTGTTCAAAAACATTAAGTTCCTCAACCACACGTTTCTGTGCCGCCTCATTGTCAGGATAATGCGCATTCAGAATCTGCGTAAGCGTATGCCCTTTAATGCGAAAAGCAAAATCAGGCACATTTGGAAAATCCTGATTACCAACACGTTTCCAAAACTCTGTATACTGTCCTTCGGTGTCAACAATCACACCATCCAAATCGAAAAGTGCAGCAGTTTGCATGATTTTTTTGTTATTTTGTTTAGTTCTAAAGTGCAAAGTTAGTGCAAACTGAGCGCAATACAAAATAAAAAGCCTAATATATTTGCAGCTACGCTGCTGTTTACGAACATTAATTGTCATTAATTCGGGGACATTAATTTTTTCTTTGCAAATGAAAAGTATTAATGAACTAATTAATGGGAATTAATGGACATTAATGTTCAAAATAAAACGCGAAGCAAACCTTTTTAAGGACCTAATTATATGTGTTACCCCACAAAAAACCGCCCCCTTACATAAAGTAAGGAGACGGCCATTAACTATTAACCTATATTATGAAACCAATTACCTTTTCTTATTGTCCTTGTTTGCTTTAGGGTCAGAGAGCTCAACCGCAAACGACTTATTGATGCCCGTTTGAGTTTTAGCACGAATCCAAAGCACACGATCCGTACTCAAGTTTGCAGCCTTCACAGCCTCATCAAAGTCAGTAGTCGTACGCATTTCACGATCGTTCACCTTCATAATGATAAGACCCTTCGTCATGCCAGCAGCCTTCAACTTACCCTCGCGGATAGCAGAAATCATCAAACCATAAGAAAGGTTAAGTTCCTGCTTCTCCTCATTGTTCAACGGACGCAAAGCCGCACCCATAGCATCCGTGTCGAGAGCCTGCACAGCTGTTGTAGTACCCTGAATATTGCGCAAAGTCAATGTGGCAGTGCGTTGCTTCTTTTCACGGAGATAAGTCACCGTAATCTTGTCACCCGGACGATGGTTAGTAAGCAACTCTTGCAACTCACCAAACTTAGAAATTTTCTTACCATCGACCGAAGTAATCACATCACCCTCTTTCAAACCACCATCGGCAGCAGCACCATCAGCACTAACCTCAGCCACATAAATACCATTCACGGTACCCAAGTCGGGGTTCTTACCCTTTTCTTTCTGTTGGTCAATATAATTGCTCACATCAAGACCCGAGATACCCAACAAAGCACGCTGCACAGTACCAAACTTCTTCAAGTCGGCTACCACCTTATTCATGATAGCAGTAGGAATGGCAAAACCATAACCCGAGAACGAACCCGTCTGCGAATAAAGCATTGCATTGATACCAACCAACTCACCATGCGCATTTACCAAAGCACCACCCGAGTTACCCGGATTGATAGCAGCGTCCGTCTGAATAAAACTATCGATGCTACCCGGTGTAGCATTGAGCGAACGAGCCTTAGCACTTACAATACCAGCTGTCACAGTCGAAGTCAAACTAAACGGGTTACCAATGGCCAATACCCACTCACCCAATTTCAGTTTATCAGAGTCACCAACTTTTATAGCGGGCAATCCCTTAGCCTCAATCTTAATCAGCGCCAAGTCAGTCGACTTATCCGTACCAATGATACGAGCTTTAAATTCGCGGTTATCATTGAGTTTAACAGTCATCTCATCGGCATCTTCCACCACGTGGTTATTCGTTACGATATAACCGTCTTCAGTAAGAATCACACCCGAACCTGCACCCTGACGTTTCGGAGTTTGAATCTGACGTTGTTGTCTACCATTATTTCCGCGACCAAAGAAATCGCCAAAGAAATCGTCAAAACCAAATGGGTCAGAATACTCAACCGTTTGTGTTTTGCTATTAGTAGTTACCTTTATATATACCACCGAGTTTACAGCATTCTCTGCAGCGTATGTTAAGTCTGTAGGATTTGCAGGAACAGCATTTGCAGCCATTGCGGGAGTTTGCAAACCCAATGTAAGGGCCAAAGCCCATAAGGGAAGATATTTGCGTATCATATTGTTTTTGTTTGTTTTGTCTGATGCAAAAATACGAACTCCCCACAAGTTCGTATGCCACAAGTCATAAAAATAGCGCAACATTGCACTCTTTTAACACGAAAATACGCGCTTAGTGTTCAAAACAACAACTAAACACTTTATTTTTTGCTCTAAAAGCCTCATGTGTTAATTTATAGCAAGTCAATTTTTTTAAGGCACAAAAAAATACAATGTATAACAGACCACAAAATCTTGCAAATTATTTACGCGCCAACTGAGGAAACGAAAAAAATACCTCCGATCTTCACAGATGGGAGGCATCGTTTTGCATGAAAAAAAAATAAATCTACTCAAACTTCGAATTTAGTCAAGACGGACTGAATTCGAAACTTGAGAATTTATTTGTCGTCGTAAAGATGCAACAAATTCCCATGCCAACCAAATTTTTCTTGCATAAAATCAGGGCAAATTGCAGCAAACATAGGGTGAATGCAAAAATGACAAATGACACCAAAAACTCTTGATAATCAAGTAATTAAGTGTCATTTTGTCATTTGAAATATATCTTAAATCTGAGTTAACAAGTGTTTAGCTCAAATTGCCTGCCCTGT
>UQQN01000050.1 GCA_900543155.1 uncultured Prevotella sp. | reverse complement strand
AGGAAATCCTCCCCGGCACAGTCATCCATATTCCTGCCAACGTGAAGCATTGGCATGGTGCCGCAAAAGACAACTGGTTTGCCCACCTCGCCTTTGAAATACCTGGCGAGAACACATCCAACGAGTGGCAGGAGGCTGTGAGCGATGAGGAATATAACAAGATAAAATAACAATAATTCAAGTTCGCCTTGAGTTTCTTGATCAGGATAAATAAACAAAATACTTTCTGTTGCAATGATGCTCGTATAGCTACCGAAAACCTGTTCGTCACCAACTTTGCACAGTTCCCCAACCCAACAGACACCGATACTAAAAAAGGGCATGATCAACCATCTCTGTTGTTCATGCCCATAAAAACGATTATGATTTATTCTATAATTAATATAGTCTATTTCAACTTCTTGTAACCGTAAGCAGCATTATTTCCTAACTGCTCTTCGATACGGATAAGCTGGTTGTACTTTGCCATACGGTCGGTACGGCTCATCGAACCAGTCTTGATCTGACCAGAGTTGGTTGCCACAGCGATGTCGGCGATTGTTGTATCCTCTGTTTCACCTGAACGGTGTGATGTAACAGTGGTGTAGCCATGACGATGAGCCATCTCTATAGCATCCAAAGTTTCAGTAAGCGAACCAATCTGGTTCACCTTAATAAGGATAGAGTTAGCAGCGCCCATCTTGATACCCTTCTCCAAGAACTTCACATTAGTAACAAAGAGGTCGTCACCAACCAACTGGCAACGATCGCCAATGGCAGCTGTAAGCTTCACCCAGTTGTCCCAATCGTTCTCGTCAAGACCATCCTCGATAGAATCGATAGGATATTTGGTAATCAGTTCTTCCAAGAATTTTATTTGCTCAGCAGCTGTTAGTTTCTTGCCGTTAGGATCTTTCTTCTTACCATCCTTCAACTGTCGATAATCGTAATACCACTCACCATTCTCCTGAACAGCAAACTCGCTGGCAGCGCAGTCCATGGCAATCTTAACGTCCTTACCTGGCTCATATCCAGCATCCTTGATTGCCTGACAGATGCTATCAAGCGCATCCTCTATACCATTAAGTGCAGGAGCAAAACCACCCTCGTCGCCAACGGCAGTAGAAAGTCCGCGGCTCTTCAAGAGCTTAGCCAAGGCATGGAACACCTCTGCACCCATACGGATAGCCTCTTTCTCATTAGGAGCACCCACAGGACGAATCATAAACTCCTGGAAAGCAATTGGAGCATCAGAGTGAGCACCACCATTGATGATATTCATCATAGGAACAGGAAGAGTGTAAGTGTTGCAACCACCGATGTAGCGATACAATGGGATGTGGAGATACTCGGCAGCAGCATGAGCCACAGCAAGCGATACGCCAAGAATAGCATTGGCACCCAAGTTCGACTTAGTCTTAGTGCCATCCAGTTCCAACATCTTATAGTCGATGGCGCGCTGCTCCAAGGCTGAGAATCCAACCAAAGCTGGTGCAATCACGTTATTCACATTCTCTACAGCCTTTAATACCCCCTTGCCACAATAACGACTCTTGTCGCCATCACGAAGTTCCAAAGCCTCATTCTCACCTGTTGATGCGCCAGATGGAACTGATGCACGACCAACAACTCCAGACTTTAATGAGACCTCAACCTCTACTGTAGGATTGCCGCGAGAATCCAAAATTTCTCTTGCATGAACATTTTCAATAATCATAATACAATAATATAATTAACTTTTATAAAACTTATATCTAAACCGCATCAACACAACAAAGGTTGCATAAATACGATTCTTTTTTCGGATGCAAAAATAGTAATCAAAAGAGAAACCACCAAATTCAAAGCATCCTCAAAAATAGGTATTACCCTAAAAATACCTACTACTAAGTACGACATATTGTCAGCGACATAGACTGCGTATTACTTACCCATCTGCACCTTGACCATATAGACAATACCGCCTACAAGCTGCTGAACAAGAAAGTTCACATCTTTGTGCAAGACGAGCAAGACAGGAATTCTGTCATGAATCATGGTTTTACCCATGTAGAAATCATTGGTGAAGACTTTCGTTTCGGCGACATCCGCCTGACAAAGACAAAAAGTCAGCACGGCCACTTGTGTCACCCGTGCTGCCATGAGAAAAGAAGTATTGAAGTGTGGCAAGGCAAACCGCATACATATTCCCGAAGATGGAGATATTATAGAATTGTAGCTCCACGATGGGAAGGAAAACAAGCTTAAGCATTTTCTATGTAATATATTGCATGATTTGCATAAGTAGGTGTTCGAAATTATTTTTACATTGAAAGTGCGTTATCGGGATGTAGCTGTGGGCGAAGGAGCATAGCGGGCTATGTGACTGAGAACGAAGGAAACAGATGCGCCCGAGAACGTGCTTTCAATGTGAAAATAGCATCTACTGATAGTATAAAATAATTTTGAACACCTACTTATATAAAAGAACCGACAGTTTTTAGGTTCATCGCTTAAAAACCAGTCGGTTTTTTATTTTAGAATTTTACTGAAAATTGAGGGGGCAGCATTGCCGACGGAATTTGCGTTGCTTGTTAAATCCGCATGATTGTTAAATCAGATAATTCTTATTAAAAAATTCGATTTTTATCTCGCATAGTTATACCTTTGCCCCCAAATTTTTAATCAAAAGGACTATATTTTATTAAATATGAAAGAAAAATCAAAAAGATCTGTTGCCTACAATCGTCATGTAAGTTTCTTGGGATTACTCGTCACATTAGGCATCGTGTTTGGCGACATCGGAACATCCCCCCTCTATGTCATGAAGGCCATCCTCCATACAGGAGAAACCATCAACGAGAGCACCATTTTGGGCGCATTATCCTGCATTATTTGGACACTCACCCTACAAACCACCATCAAATATGTATGTGTGGCGCTACGTGCCGACAACAATGGCGAAGGTGGCATTCTCGCCCTCTATGCTCTGTTACGCCGTCTCAAGAGCAAGTGGATTTACATATTGGCAATCATTGGTGCAAGCACCTTGCTGGCTGATGGAATCATTACCCCTGCCATCACGGTGACCACTGCTATCGAAGGGCTCGAAAGCATCAGTCCGAATCTGCCTGTCATTCCCATCACCCTTACCATCATCACCATCATCTTCTTCGTGCAGCGGTTTGGCACAGAGAGTATAGGCAAATCGTTTGGAATATTCATGCTGCTATGGTTTCTACTGTTGGGCGTGGTGGGAACCGTCAGCATCACATCTTACCCCCTGATACTGAAGGCTTTCAACCCCTATTACGCAGCCTTATTGTTAGCTAAATCGCCTGAATGGTTCTTGATTTTGGGCGCCGTATTTCTTTGTACCACCGGTGCTGAGGCTCTCTACTCTGACCTGGGACATTGTGGCAGAAAAAACATCGCCATCAGTTGGGGTTTTGTTAAGACCATGCTTATTCTTAACTATTTAGGGCAGGGAGCATGGGTGTTGAACCATGTGGATACAGCCTCCTCCGTGAATCCGTTCTTTTCAATCATGCCACAGAGCATGCTATTCTTTGCCATCATCATGGCTACGGGTGCGGCTATCGTTGCCAGTCAGGCACTTATCAGCGGAACCTTCTCCATTTTGAGCGAAGCCATGAACTTGCACTTCTGGCCGCGCATGCGAATTAAGCATCCTACACACATCAAGGGACAACTCTATATCCCAGTTATCAACCTTGCCATGTACATTGGCGTGGTGCTCATCATCCTGCTCTTTCGCGACTCCTCGCACATGGAGGCAGCTTACGGACTCGCCATCACCATTACCATGCTGATGACCACCCTTCTGCTCGGTTTCTACCTGCATAGCAAAGGCGTGTCGCGAATCCTCATGGTAGTGTTTATGGGCGCCTACTGCACCATCGAAGCCATCTTCCTGACAGCCAACTTGTCGAAGTTTCTCGCAGGAGGTTGGTGTACGATGCTTATTGGCGGAATCCTGTTCCTGATGATGTTTGTATGGGTAAGAGCCATGAAGATACGTCGCCATTATATCAGCACCAAACCGCTGGAAAACTATTATCAGATTATCTCAGACATCAAGGCAGACAAGAGCATTCCCAAATACGCTTCAAACCTAGTTTATGTAAACCATGCCGACAAGGAAGGCACCGTTGATGACAAACTACTCTATTCTATTATCAACAAGCAGCCGAAACGTGCTGACCATTATTGGTTTATCAATATGGAGTTTGTGGATACGCCAGACACGTTAGAATACAATTGCGAGACCTTGATTCCCGACACCCTTTACAGCGTGACGATGCACATTGGTTTCCGCATAGAGCCAAGGGTGAGTCTCTATCTGCGACAAGTGGTAGAAGACCTTGTAGCTGATGGAAAGGTTGATTTAAGAAGTACCTATCCTTCGCTTCGCAAAAACGGAATTTCGGGCGATTTTCGCTTCATTATTATTCACCGCGTATATTACCCTGAGAGTTCCGACAACCGTCAGCAGAACTTGTTAATGACTTTCTACGCTCTTATCAGCAAGATAGGCATTGACGAACCCAAGGCATTGGGACTTGACACATCTATGGTGGCAATAGAACGTGTTCCGCTCATCATTGCCCAACGTAACAGAAGCATCAGGCGCATCGCACAAATTGTGGAAGAAAAGGAAAAATAATTTTTTCTGCTTAAACTTTTTCGCACAATTTGCATCTAATTTTTAGATGAGGATGTTTAAACATCTGTCACAACTTAGATATCACAAAATTTAAATTTGTTGCTTATGAAAAAGTTTTTGAGATTTTTGATGATTACCATTTGCTGCATGGGGTCATGCAACATGGTGATGAATGCAGACAACGACAAGCCTATCTCTGTAAATGCGCTCCCTGCCAAGGCTCAGGCATTACTCACCAAACACTTTAGCAATCAGAAGGTGGTGCTTGCTACGATTGAATCTGACGTTATCGGAAAAAATTATGACGTGGTTCTGAAAAATGGCACGAAGTTGGAGTTTGACAAAAAGGGAAATCTTACAGAGATTGACTGCAAGCAAGGAACTGTGCCAACCCAGTTTATTCCGCAAGCCATCAAGAACTACTTGAAGGCGAATTATGCCGGACAATCGGTGAAGAAGATTGAAATGAATAAGAATCAATACGAGGTGGAACTAACAAATGGGTTAGATTTGACCTTCAACAAGCATTTTCAAGTAATCGATATTGACTAATGAGCAGAAATAAATAAACCGACTGATTTTAAATAAGCAATGAGCCTAAAAAATCAGTCGGTTTATTATGTGTTTTTTTTAAATCAAAAGTGAACAGTGACCGAGTGACTTTTCCCATTAACTTATTCAGTATCAGCAAGTTACACCCATAAAAAGTCACTTTTTTAGGTCACTTATGCATTTCGGAAATCATCTCACCGCTTATCACACAAAAAATAGCAACTACTATCACAACCAACAATTCAACTTTCGTCTGCTCAAAAAGCGAAATTTTTCTGCATTGATAAATTATTTTTAGGGTGGATCTAAAATTCTTATTTTAAAACCACCCTAATCAAAAAATACACATCGTTTTTCTATATCAATTGTGGCAACATTGAAACTACTTTTTCTTTATCCCTACTTCCTTTGGTAGAGATTCTCAACAATGAAAGCCCGCACAACATGAATATGTATGATTTTTCATTAAATCGCGTTTATGCTACACATCTTGATTATTGTGATACTTGTTATGTACTTATCCTATTACCAATTCATCTATGATGTTCTTGACACCTGTGCTGTTAATCTGCTTTCGGAAATGTACAGTATAGCCATTTGCTGTCATAGCCTTAAAGAACTCCTCCGCACACGAAATCTTAGTAACTTCATCAGATGATATATGTGACTCCTTATCATATGCCTTTGTTTCAATCACAATGTTTAGTTCCTTGGAACCATCAGACTTCTTGACCACATACATAAAGTCGGGACTATAGTTGCTTGATGCCACAGTAGGAATACAGATGCTGTGTGATGGAATCTTGCCATATACGATGACTTCATCTATCTCAGTCTTGATATTCTGTAATTCCAAACCTGAGTCATGAGCATAAGCATCATAGAGGTACTTGACAGGTGGTTCGCCTGGCACACTCTTATTGCCAATGTATGCCTGAACTACTTCGTCCTTCACAGTACCATCAGCATTGGTAAGCTTGGTTTCCTTCACAGTGTAGTTGGCTTGCTTATAGCGCACAAAACCAACGAGTTTGTCACATTTCCAATCATCTACAGCACCTATCAATCTGGTCAACGAACTATCATTGAACATTTCGTTGGTGAGATAATAGCCTCCATTTGCTGTTTCACATATAGCCTTGTGCAGAATATGGACCGGAATGTTGGTGTATCTTGAAGCTCGCTTCAGAAACTCATTATAGCCATAATGGCGGTCATGCAATGTCAGTTCTGCATGAGTTCCTTCATTGGCAACTGCCACGTTCCCCTCGAATTCCAAAACCTTACGAGATGACTCTATGGTCTGAAGAGAGAACACGTGCTTATCCTTGATGATTGAAGGCAGTTCGGCTTCTATCTTCTTGTCTATCGCCTTGTCAAAGTACAGAACATACTTTCTGTTCAGCTGTGCCCACAGTTCTCGCAGTTCCTCAAATCTTGCCTTGCGGATATGAATCTTATCATTACGACTGCTGTTACGGTTGATGATACGATTGGTATTCACGCCACTTGTAACATCCTTGAATTCTGGATATTCAATCAGCAAATCATCAAACTTCTCAGGTACAACCTTCTTGTCAAAGTCAACATAGCCTTTAGTCAACAGTTCTGCAAAGAACTTATTGACATCCATGTTGCGCTTTTCGGCAACTTTGATAATGTCTTCTGCAGTAATTGAAAGCGGGCTTTTCTGGTCAGCATCAAGTTCACCATTGATTTCTGCAACCAACTTATTGGCAAAGTCCTTCTCCGTGAAGTCTACGATGTAGTTGAGCATAAAGGAAGAATCGCTGATGCGGTTTCCTGCACTGTCAACCGGAAGACGCAAACCTCGTCCCACCTCCTGCAACTTGCTGATTTCTGACCCACTTGAGCGCAATTTACAGATGGTAAACACATTCGGGTTGTCCCATCCTTCCTTCAATGTCCATTTAGAGAATAAGAATCTCAGAACATTAGGCTTACCCTCCTCGTCTGTAAAGTTCAAGAGTTCTTTTTTGCCATGAAGAATCACCTTCACCTCTTTGGCAATATTCTCATCAGAGTCGATATTGTCCTGTGAGAAATATCCAGCACATGAGGAATCAATATTTTCAAGAGTAGCATTAAGATACGCCTCATATTCAGGCGTATTCTGACGTGTCAGTTCCTTCTTTACTCTTGCTTCCAATATTTCGATAAACTTCTTTCTGAGCCAGCCATCGTTCTTACCTTCAGGTCCGCGAAAACTTTTTATGCTGTCAATAAAGAACAGTGCAAGTGTCTTGATAGGGAGTCCTTCGCGACAAAAATTCTCACGTTCTGTCTCAAAATGGCGCATCAAGGCAAGTTCTATCATACCCTCTTGATAAGACACACCATATTGATCAGGGAAGAATTCTTCTCCTATCTCTTTCTCCTGACCATTGCTCAAGCAGATGCTGTTTTTGCTGATAGCCTCCACCACAACGCCATCCATGTCATTATCAATAGAGCCAAGACTATCACCTACATGAAGCGTGAAGGTTTTACCCGTGTTGTCTGCATTTGTCAGCTTCATGTTGGCACTGTCACCCTTCACGGTCGATAGCACCTTCACCTTCTTTTCAGCCTTCTTACCGCCTGGCAACTCCAAGTGCTCTTTGGCTACCCCTTTGATAAGCCCCTGATTAAAGGATTCGGCTGCATTCAAGTTGTAGATCAGTTCCTGATAATCCTTCACTGCATGCTTGTTCTTGCCCTTACCAACTGTTAGTTCGGGGAAGGTGGCACCATAGCGCAACACCAGTTGAGGTCGGAAGTTCTCAATAAGAGCGGCATACGATTTGCCGCCACGTTCCACACGATGCGGCTCGTCGATAATCAGCACAGGCTTAGTATCGGCAATAGCATCCACTGGACGGTGGAATTCGTCCAGCATCTGGTCATAGTCCTCACGAGTCAGCAACTTACCACTGGTAATGAGCTGAGTGTTTAGCAAGAGCACATATATCTTATTCTTAACATGGTGAGTTCCATAAAAGAAATGTCCCACGGCAGAAGGCATATTCAGACGGCCCTTTTTCTGTTTTTTCTGAGGTTCCAGCAAGCACAATTCTATTTCGGTATTGTAGTTGCACACCATCTCAAAGTGGCGTTTCACCTCCTGTTCCTTCAGGAATGCAGCAGTTCCTGCTTTAATCGGTAATGTTGGAACAGCAATGATGAACTTATTGAAACCGCAGCGCTTGTGTAGTTCAAACATGGTTCGGGTATAGACGTATGTCTTGCCCGTACCCGTCTCCATCTTGATGTCGAGAAGACGATGATACGGCAAACTCTTTATCTTATCCGAGAGCATGTAATGTGTTACCCTTTGCCTTGTTGCCTTATCCAATATCTTCCCATTCTGGCGCACTATGCGTAAAGCCTCAGCATCAAGTTGTCGTTTCAGCAATGGGTTTTGGTGGACCTGTTGAGCTGGCTCTTGTATTGAAGCCTCTACCACTGTGGCTACGCCATCAACAGGCACCATTTGGTGTGCGAGGTTATTTTCGAGTTTTAATTCCATGTATCTTATACTACTGGGAGAAGTTGGTTTAATAGATCTGCAATAACAAAATAGAACTCGCTATGATTCCCATTTGCATCACGTTTTTCTACTTCTAGTCGATATGCTTTCAAAGAATCTATATCAAGCATTTCCTGGGAATCCTTAGTCAAAAAAGAATAAGCCAGCATTTGTTCGCGTCGTCTTTCTTTCAGACTATGACAATTCAAGTTAAGAGTTTCAATATCCTTTTCAGCTTCCTTGTCCCTCCCTTTTACTTCACCATTCAATTTGTATGAAAAATGTGAAGCACAATCTGCTTGTAAAGGACTATAGTGCAATTCTTTATTATCCTTAAATTCATCACAATGAAGAGTATTTTTTCTTTCCTTCTTACTGTGAATCGTTTTTTTCAATTGTGCCCGTTCCAATGCTGAACTGTGACAAGATAGCAATAGGTTCTTGTATTCTCCAACCAACTCTGGAAACTTACTTCTCGGCTGAACATGTTCAACACTGTAATGCTGCGTATTGGGAAATTGAAGTTTCATGCCACAATAGCAGCATACTCCACCTTGGTCTTGACACATTTGTGCTTGTAAGTCCTTCCAATGCGGAATATATTCCGTACTCCTTATCTGCTTTGTATAGAGGCTATTGCCGTCAAGTGCCTCTGTTTCTTTTCTTTTCAGAAGACTTGCTTCGTCAAGATTCACAGAGGTCAATTCCTGCTCATGCTGAATAACAGTAGGAGTATCATAATGCTTTTCTATGTACCTCATTTGCCAATAATTTCAATACGGTTTATGATAGCACGCAGTTGTATCAATTCTATTTGGTCGGCTGGAGTCTTTGCTTCGAGTTTATCTACTATTGCCTTTGCTGCCTCTATATTTTTCTCTGCCACTTCATCCCATGCCTTGTCGAAGAGTTCTTGAATCTCTGGTTTGCGCTTGCGCACACCCATGATCTCTTCTAACATCTGATTGTAGTCTATACCATATATATTGCGGCATTCCTTTGGAGCATCGCACGCAGGAGTCATACGCATCACCTTGTTTCTGCCAGTAACAGTATCTATATCCGTCAACACCAGTGGTGAATGTGTAGAAACAATAAACTGAATGTTTGGGAAAGTTTCTTGGAAGCATTGGAGAACAACTTGCTCTAATGCAGGATGCAAGTGCAAATCGATTTCATCAATGATTACAAGTCCATGATTATTTGTTGTTGACCTTTCGCTCAAGATATAAGAGCGGTATGCCAAGTCGAGAACGATATTGAAAAGACGCTTATATCCAGCAGGCAACTTGCGGAAATCATATTCCTTGCCGTTGGTTGTTTGAATGCAGAGTTTTCCCTCGTTCTGCTTCGTTCTGCCCAATGTAAACGTATTGAACTTAATAGCATTCTCAGAATTAAAAACACTATTAGATGTAAACGTGTTAAAACATTCGGATATGCATTGTTGTTCATGAGATAATTCCTGAAACTCTGGTTCATCTTCTTCTTGTAACTGAGCACGTGCAATGAATCCCTGCTCGTTTTTAACTACTCCTTTGGCAAGAAGGGCAGCTTGTCTAAACAGGTTGCTTTCCAATCTGAGAATCCACTCGTTGGTACATCCCTCTTCCTCGTCCCAGTCGAAATAGGCAAAATTGCGCAAAGCGCGAATCTTTGCCTTTACTTGGCTCTTCTTGTTGTCTTCCTTATGGGGAAAACCATCAGAAATATAAGCCAACAAGGGAAGTTGACCACCATTTTCTTGCCAAGAGTAAAAGGCTAAATAGGCATCCTCAAACTCAGTAGGGCGAAGTTTGCTATTGCTGGCCTTGGCACTCATTTTCCAATTCACATCCATCAAGTCCAGTCCGAAATCGACAGTAGAGGCTATCTCGATGAATGAATCTTCCAGATTGTTGAAGTCGTCGTTCGCAAATCCCTTAGTGTGTAGATATGGGTTGTTTCTTGTAATTGTCTTATAGCCTACAAGTTTTTTCTTTCTTTTGCCCTTCACCGTAACGTTTTCATACTCGTTTTTAGTGTACATCAACATACTCAACGCCTTATGTATAGCATGTATCAATGTAGACTTGCCCGAACCATTCTTACCGAATAGCACGGTTACACCGGGTGCGAACTCAATGGTGTAGTCGCGAAAGCAACGGAAGTTGCTGATATGTAATTTCTTTAGATACATTGTATGTCGTCTTTTAATATCTTACATCTATGTTCACTGTTAAAGTCTTGTTGCCCTCCTTTAGCGTGCGGAGGTTCTTCTGCAGTTCCTCACGATGGGTGAAGCCGAAGCTGTAGCCTAAGATTACGATGTTGTGAGGAGAGAACGGCTCACCATTATACTTATCCATTAGGGCTGCAATGCTACTCTCGTCAAAATCACGGTCAGAATTGATCATATAGATATGGTCACCTTTCCAGTAAGCTTTGTAATTACCCAGCATCACTTCCTCGGCATCATCTGTCAGACCATAACCATCTGCCACGAGCCATGTGCGAAGCACGGTCTCCAAGCCAAAGTCCTTTACCTCTAGTGTGGTCAGCACGTCATTAGAAGGGTCAAACCGCTCCATTTGCAACAAAGCATCTTCCTTGGGTTCTTCCAATGTGTAATGCTTGAAGCCAAGGTCACCTGCAAAGAGTGGGTTCTCATCATGAATCTTTTGGGCGGCTCGCTTGATACGCTCCATGCCGACTTCGTCGATGGTCTTGTAGCCAGCTTTGGCAGCTTCACTGTCTGGCTTGCACTCTTCTGGAATTTGAACAAGGATGTATTTACGGTTACCACCATCTCCGGAATTTAAGCCAAGTACAGTATGGGCTGTTGTACTACTTCCGCCAAAGAAGTCAACCACATAACTGTCTCCTAAATTCATAAAAGAAAGAATATGT
Source organism: uncultured Prevotella sp. (assembly GCA_900543155.1). GTDB lineage: Bacteria > Bacteroidota > Bacteroidia > Bacteroidales > Bacteroidaceae > Alloprevotella. The sequence continues at coordinate 5,001 of UQQN01000050.1, read as the reverse complement.
TCAATCAGAAAGGTAGGTTTGGGATTTTTGAATATCTGCTTATGTTCAGGGAACAATACTCGCAACTCATTTGCAGCAGAACGCCCATCATATTCAAACACGCTCGAAAATTTATCTTGGTATTCCGAAGCATAAACCTTTATTTCCACAAGTTTTGTCTCATCCTTACCAAACAAAATACGTCCATCATCTATCATTTTCCTCATAGATACCTCCGGGAAACGATAACCCATCAGTGGCTCTTTACATACCTTCTTTGTTATGGGGTGAATAATGTCATAGTGATAACCATTTTTCCCAGGGTTGTGAACACTTTGACTACCAGTGAAAACGCCACTTTCGTCTATATATTTGTAACGATCAAGTGGTCCCAACTGAGCTTTATGCTCTTTATACCATTTTCCCCATATTTGCTGCAAGTCTTGCCCATTGTAAGCGGAAGTCAACTCTTTGCCTATAGCTACTAAAATGTCTTTTATATCACTTACCTTTGACTTCCATGCCTCTGTTATTTTTACTTTGTCTTTACAATAGCATAAAATATATTCATGTTCAGATGTTATCTGTGTTGGGTTGTTATCTGTCACATTCTTCCAAATGACTTGACCGACCATATTTTCCTCTCCAAACACCTCGTCACACAGCCTCTTCAGATTCGCCTGCTCATTATCATCAATGGATATAAAAATCACTCCATCGTCAGTCAGCAAATCGCGTGCAAATGAAAGACGAGGCAACATAAAAGTGAGCCAAGCCGCATGGCTGGCACTTCCACGACGAGTCATAGAGAGAATACGTTCTGCACGTTCAGGAGTTACGTCCAAACGTTTGGCAAGGTCCTCTGCAGTGAAGTTAAACTTGTCATTATACACAAAGCCATCAGAGCCCGTATTGTATGGCGGGTCGATATAAATCACCTTCACTTTGCCACTATACGACTTTACAAGATGCTGAAGTGCATCCAGATTATCACCACTGATATATACATTCTGGCTATCCTTGTTCTCTGGCTTAGCATTATGCTCCTCGTCAGGACGGATAAGTGTGGTAGAGTCCATGTTGGTAAGCATACGGGCATAGTTCTTGCCCAGCCAGTTGAAACCGCTGGTTTCGTCAGTAATGGTAGTTCCTCCAGGCAATGCAGCCTTGAAAGCCTCTATGTCAAATTCGCCGTCAGCATGGAAGCATTGAGGGAAGTACTTCTTCAGCACTTCCAACTCTTTCAGTCCCGCTGCAGCATCAGCGTTGTGGCTCATTATATCTTTTATCATATTCAAGTATTCTTGTCTAAGTATTCTACAAATATAATCAATTTACTCGAACTACGTGAACAATTCGCAATAAAAATAAGATTGAAGATGTATTTTTCAGTATTTGACTAGGATTTTAAGGCGAAATAATGCCATCTAGAATCACTTCAACAAAATCACTGTTGATTCGCACTTATCAATCATCAAACTTAAAAACCTTTTCCCCGACTTGCTGATATTCCACAATTTAAAAACCTCTATTTGCGCATTCTTTTTGCTATCATTTTTTGTATCGTAATTTTATACACACAAGCATACTTCAATGCCTAATTTTTGGCTCGATGAGATTCCGATATCATACCGATATCATACCGAAGGCTCACCACAACCAAAATTAAACAAAAACTTTACACACCAAGGGCTGTTTGGCATACGCGAATTTGTATTCGATTTTTAGATAGCTGAATAAAATATTATAGCACCCATTTGTAAGTTTTATCCATAATATTGTATAAATAATTTAGTAAAAACCCATACCTTTGCACCCAACAAAAACTAAACACTGATGAAACTGTTAATTAAAAACATGGTTTGCCCGCGCTGCATCATGGCAGTGAAGAGGCTTCTTGAATCTGAGGGACTAACAGTAAAGTCTGTCAATTTGGGAGATGCTGAAATAACAGAAGTACTCACTGATGAACAACGCCTTACTCTGTCCACAGAATTGCAACAGGTAGGTTTTGAATTACTTGACAACCCACGTTCACAATTAGTAGAACAGATACGCATTGCAGTGTTGAAATGGGTGAGAATGAAATCACAGTCTCAAAAGCTGTCAACCTATCTCTCTGAACATCTCCAAAAAGACTATAGCACCCTGAGCAAACTCTTCTCTGAAGTGCGAGGCATCACGATAGAACGCTTTGCCATTATTCATCGCATTGAATACGCCAAAGAACTTTTATGTTACAGCCAGCTCTCTACAAGCGAAATAGCTTACACACTTGGATACAGTTCGCCTGCACACCTTTCTTCGCAATTCAAGCAAGTAACGGGCATGACTCCCAAGGATTTTCGTGCACTAAGTAAACCCGACCGAAAACCTTTAGACGAATTGTAAAATACAACTAAACACTCAGCAAACACACTATAAATTTATGAAGAAAACTTTTGTGAGTGTCCTGGGAGGTCTGTTCTTATCACAACAGCTTTCGGCACAAACTGATAGCACAGAAAACCATGCACACGACATGCAACTCGTGGTAGTTAAAGCCACAAAAGGCATGAAGTCGAAAATCAGAGTAGAAAATACTGAGATTATAGGACAAAGACAACTGATACGTGCAGCTTGCTGCAACTTGGGAGAATCGTTTACGACCAATCCTTCGGTGGATGTTAGCTACAGCGATGCTGCCACAGGAGCCAAACAAATTAAACTGTTGGGTCTCAGTGGCACCTACGTGCAAATGCTCACCGAAAATATTCCCAATCTGCGAGGAGCTGCCTTGCCTTTTAGTTTAGGATATGTGCCAGGACCTTGGATGCAATCGATACAAGTGAGCAAGGGGGCCTCGAGCGTAAAAAATGGATACGAAAGCACCACGGGACAAATAAACATTGAGTTTCGCAAACCACAAGGCACGGATGGGGTGCGAGCAAATGTTTATCAGGATAGCGAATTAAAGACTGAAGCCAACCTCGATGGAAGCATACACCTCAACAGCCGTCTTTCAACCGCCACACTCCTTCACTTCGAAAACCGACAGATGGACCACGATGGCAATCACGACGGATTTATGGATATGCCTAAGTTGCGACAATATAACATTATGCACAGATGGGCGTATGTCTCGCCACTGTGGATTAGTCAACTCATGTTGCGTGGCTTACACGATGAGCGCAAGGGCGGACAAAGTTTTAAGCACCTATCTCCCACTTCAGCAGAACCGCCCTACTCTACTGCGATAAAGACGAACCGCTATGAGCTGCAATGGAAAAATGGTTTTACGCTTAATGCCGACCACAACACTTCCGTAGCCCTAATGCTTCATGGATCGTGGCACGATGCCGACCATGTTTTTGGATTTACCCAATATGACGTTACGCAGAAAAACGGATATGCGCAACTGATGTTTGAAACGGATGTGAACGAACACCATAATCTGAGTGTGGGGGCATCGCTTAACCACGACTACTACAATGAACGCCTCAACCCATTGGGCACATTGCCGAATGCCGAACACAAAACGACTCACGAAACAACCCCTGGCATCTATGCACAATACACCTATAAGTTAGGACATCAACTAACCATTATGCCTGGTGTGCGTTGGGATTATTCAAGTCGTTATGGGGGCTTTGTCACCCCCCGACTGCATGTTAAATATGCGCCATCCGACCTCATCACCCTTCGTTCGTCAATAGGCAAAGCTTATCGTTCGCCACACGCCTTGGTTGAAAACGTTACGCTATTGGCAAGTGGCAGAGACATTCTCATCAGTCCCAACCTAAAACAAGAGGAAGCATGGAACATGGGAGCCTCAGCCAGCTTTAACATCCCCTTGTTCGGCAAAAATCTGGAATTGAACATGGAGTATTATTACACCGACTTCAAGCACCAAATGATCATGAACTTCGATGGGGCAAAAGGAGCACATACGCTTTCGTTCGAAAATCTGAATGGCAAAAGCTATAGCCACACCTTTCAAGTGGATGCTACCTATTCATTGCTAAGTGGCATGACTGCCACGGCTGCCTTCCGTCTGAATGACGTAAAGTGTACCTACGATGGCATTTTACGCCAAAAGCCACTCACCTCACGCTACAAAGGATTGCTCACACTTTCGTATAGAACCCCACTCGAACTTTGGCAATTCGACGTGACCGGACAACTTAATGGTGGTGGACAACTTTACGACCAAAGCCACTATCCGGCTTACTTCCAGTTACAGGCACAAATAACAAGGGAGTTCCGCAACATAAGCCTTTATCTTGGTGGCGAAAATCTTACGAATTACAAGATTAACAATCCCATTCTCCACGCTCACCATCCTTGGAGTTCTGCCTTTGATGCCACGCAAGTGTGGGGACCCATCACTGGGGCAATGGCATATATTGGCGTACGATTCAAATTAGAAAAATTATAAATAATAGGGTGACTATTAGCCACTCTAAAAACAACACAATTATGAAGAAGAATCTTTTAGTAGCATTTATGCTTTTATTTGCAGGCAAATCTTTTGCCCAAACAGCAGTCGACACTTTGGTTGTAACCACGCAACCACAGATGCACTGCCAAAACTGCGAAAAGAAAATCAAAAGCAACATCCGCTTTGTAAAGGGTACAAAGAAAATCGAAACATCGGTGGATGAACAAAAAGTTACCATCATCTACAACCCTAAAAAAGCCCACTATGACGACTTTGTTGCTGCATTCAAGAAAATTGGATACGAGATAAAGAAGAAGTAGTTATTCAAGTTTCGAATTTAGCAAGGCGGACTGAGGTGCAACCAATAATGCACGTCCGTCTTGACTAAATCCGAAACTTGAATAAAAATTAAATGCACTTCATCATCCTTAAAATCATACTACCTTTTATCAAAACAACATGATAAGAAACACTGAAGACGAAAAATCTTAAAGCCTATACTTGTAAAATCCATTCCTTTTAGTACCTTTGCTGTACCTCAGCAATTCAAGCAAAACTTTAATTGGAAACGAGTCCATTAAAAAAAAATCCCCATTGAGGAC
>UQQN01000049.1 GCA_900543155.1 uncultured Prevotella sp. | reverse complement strand
CATTTAATCATGCTACTTATCGACATCAAAATCCTACAAAATCGTGCCGGAAAAATCATGGATTTTGAACACTCTACCTAACAGGGTGAGGCTGGCGCGTGAAATATTAATCTTACTCAAATAATCAGACACAGTTTTTTACTGGTGTTCCATTTTTCGGCATGTTTTATCGGTTTTTATCATCGGTAGGATTTTCACAAAAAAAAGGAGACAAACTGTTGGGGTTTGCCTCCTTGGAATAGAGAAAGAGAGAGAAAAAATTAGTCTTCCTTGATGTGTCGCACAATGCCGTGCTTAGCTCCCTTCACAAATTCGAGAATGTCGCGAATTTCGTCGCTCATGGGGATTTGTTCAGGAATTTTGAGTACTGCATCCTCAAGGCTAAAGTTGCCTGTGTAGATGATGCGGTAGGTGTTGGCAATGTGGCGAATGATGCGGTCGGTGGTGTTGATGTGCTTCAACACAACAGCGTTTACGCCATTGTATGCAGCAGGGTTGCCACCCAAAATTACGTAGGGCGGTACATCCTTTTGCACGCGGCAACCACTCTGAATGAGCGAGAAACGACCTACACGTACGTGCTGCTGAACCACTACACCTGTGCTCTGAATTGAGCAGTCGTGAATTTCGCATTCGCCAGCGATGCAAGCACCAATGCCAATGACGCACTTGTTAAAGATGTGCACGTCGTGGCAAATGTGTACGCGGTCCATGATAAAGTTTCCATCGCCAATGGTGGTGGCTTTATCGGCGTAGGTGCTACCTGCTATGACTACGTTTTCGCGAATGTGGTTGTCGTTTCCAATGACAACCTTTGTGGGGTTGCCCTCTTCGTAATGAAAATCTTGGGGCGTGGCACCAATTACGGCGTTTTGGTAAACAATGTTGCCTGTGCCCATGGTGGTGCCTTCGAGAATGCTGGCGTGTGCTTTAATCACACAGTTGTCGCCAATGACAACGCCCTTTTCGATATAGGCAAAGGGGCCTACTTCTACGTTCTGACCCAACTGGGCTGCAGGGTCGACGTATGCTAACGGACTAATCATGGAATTGTTCATTTTTTAGTTCCCTTGCTAAGGTGCTAAAATTGCACCTTAGCTTGGGCAGGTTAGTTATTGTTCGTATTGCTGTTTGTTTCAACTTCGCGTCCGCCACCAAGTGCCTGATAGAGGTTGATGGCTGCTTGCACCTTGTCGAACTTGTCTGAGATGAGCGACAACTGAACCTGAATGAGGCTCTGTTGGGCTGTGAGGGTTTCGAGGTATGAGGTGCCTGTGCTGTGTTGGAAGAGCATCTTGGTGTTGTCGAGCGCTGTGGTGAGTTCGGCTACTTGCTTTTTGCAAGCCTCTTCTTTTTGTGCAGCAGCTTGATATTGTGCCAAGGCATTGCTCACCTCTTGTCCGGCTTTGAGAAGGGTAGACTTAAAGTCGTTTTGCGTTGCCTCATATTGCAACTGCGAAATCTTTAAGTTGGCCTTTAACTTGCCATTGGTAAAAAGGGGCTGGGTGATAGAACCGAGCAGGGTGGCAAGAATTTTACCAGGGTTTACAATCATGCCCGCATTGTTGGTCCAACTGCCCTGTGCGGTGATGTTGAGCGAAGGATAGAATGCCGATTTGGCAATGTTTACGCCATAGAAGGCTGCGGCAATCTTCATTTCGGCTGCATGCACATCGGGACGATTCGCCAAGAGTTGTACGGGCATGCCGATGGCATATTGTGCAGGGAAGTTGTCGGCATTGAATGCGCCACGGCTGATGGGGTGGGGAGCTTCGCAAAGAAGGGTGCAGAGTGCATTTTCGGTTTGCGTAATGCTATTCTTCAGTGCGGGGACTGTGCCTTGCAAGTTATAGTAGTTGGCTTTGGCTTGTGACACGGCAGCTTGTGTGGTCATGCCACCTTCTTTCATAGCCTCCATAGCACGTACGTTCTCAGCCCAAATCTCGATGGTAGCTTGTGTGGTCTTGAGTTGTTCATCGAGCATTTGCAAGGTGTAGTAGAGGTTGGCTACGTTTGCAATGATGGCAGTGCGTGTGGCTTGTTTAGCAGCTTTGGTCATTTCGAGGTTCATTTCGTACTGCTTCTTGGTGTTGCGAATGGTACCCATTGAACCGAATTGCCAACTTGCTGCGATGGGGAAGGCGTAGGTTTTGCTTGCCTTGTTAAAGTCCCAACTGCTCATAGAGCCTTGGGGTTGGAAGGCAATGCTAGGATAGTATGCCAAGCGTTCCATCTTCAATCCGGCTTGAATTTGCTGGATGTTGAGGTCGGCATTGAGCAAGTTAGTGTTATTGGCAAGTGCTTTGTTGATGAGCGTTTGCAGTTGCGCATCAGTAAACACTTGTTGCCAAGGTGTGTTGCCGTAGTTGGCAGTATCAGCCTTCACCACGTTTTCGGTGGTGTTGCGGTAGAGACTGTCAATGCTCTGAGTCAATTGCTGTGGGCGCTCATAGTTTTTGTAGATTCCCGTGCAACTTGCCATCAGAAGGGTGCAACCTATAATAGGAAATAATTTGTTCATAATAACAAGGGTAAAATATTAAGTATTAAGTGTTAAGTATTAAGTATTACATTGCAAGGTGATTGCAAGGTGCATACCTTATTTGTAGAGATATAATACTTGAATACCGAGGTCTTTCAAAAGGACCTTATTTACTTATCGTAAGAATGTAATACTTAACACTTAATACTTAATACTTAAATTATTTAGTATACTGTTCAATATCAGAGCTTGCTTCGCTATTGTCCATATCCTCCCATTTGATGGGTTTAATCTTTTCTTGCAGATACTCAAAGATAACGAACAATGAGGGAACGATGAAGATTTGGAATATCATACCAATCAACATACCACCGATGGCTGAGGTACCGAGTGAACGGTTTGCGTTAGCACCTACACCGAATGAGAACATCAAGGGCAACAAACCGATGATCATTGCCAATGAAGTCATCAAAATAGGACGCAAACGGGCACCTGCACCCAACACAGCAGCCCAAGAGATGCTCATACCCATTTTGCGACGTTCGAGGGCGAACTCTACAATAAGGATGGCATTCTTAGCCAACAGACCCATCAACATAATCAAGGCTATTTGCACGTAGATGTTATTAGCGGCTTCGCCAAAGATGGGCACAATGCTGTTGATGGCACCTACACCCTGGATGAAGAGGAACGAACCTGCAAGACCGAAGGGTACTGAAAGCAATACGGCAAACGGAAGCATGTAGCTCTCGTATTGTGCTGCCAACAAGAGGTAGATGAAGACGAAGCAGAGTACAAACACAATAGCTGTGGTGCTACCTGAGTTTTGTTGCTCTTCGCGTGTCTGACCTGAGAACTCGAATGAGTAACCTGTGGGCAAGCTCTTTTCTGCTACTTCCTCGATGGCTTTAATGGCTTGACCTGAGGTGTAACCACTTGCGGGGTTACCATTCACTGCCATTGAGGTGTACATGTTGAAACGGTTGATGTTATCAGGACCGTATGTCGGGGTGATAGTCATGAACTCAGTGATGGGAGCCATTTCGCTGCCATTGCGCACCTTAATCTTATAAAGACTCTCGAGGTTGGCACGGTCAGCTTGTTCGCCCTGAATCATTACACGATAAATCTTACCGAAACGGTTGAAGTTAGATGCGTAAAGACCACCATAATAACCCTGCAATGTAGTCAAGATGTCTCGGGGTGAAAGACCTGCACGCTTACACTTGGCTGCATCAATGTCGATGGTGTATTGCGGGAAGTTGGTGTTGAAGGTTGTCTGTGCCGATTCAATTTCGGGACGCTTCTGCAAGTCAGCCAAGAAGGTTTGAGCTACTTGGTAGAACTTGTTCAAGTCGCCACCCGTACGGTCTTGCAAGTTGAGGGTAAAACCATTGGTCACACCATAACCTGTAATCATAGGTGGTTGGAAGAAGAGTACCTGAGCATCCTTAAACACATCGCGTGAGCGAAGGTAGAGGTTGGCAAAGATAACAGTAGAACTTTCCTTCATAGAACGTTCTTCCCAATCCTTCAACTTGATGATGAATGAACCGTAAGAAGGACCTTGACCACCAATGAATGAATAACCCGAGACGATGGTGCTAATTTCGACAGAGGGACATGAACGTACCAAACTGTCAACCTTGTTAAGGTAAGCCTCTGTGCGGTCTTGCGAGGTACCAGGAGGCATGGTTACAACACCCATAATGGTACCCGTATCTTCAGAAGGCACCATGGCGGTAGGTGTGATGTTCATCATCCAAATAAGCAAGGCAATACTACCCGTTACCAAACCGAGTGAGAGCCAAGGACGCTGGATGAAGATGAGCACCTTCTTCTTGTATGACTTCAAGATGTTTTCAAACGAATTCTCGAATGCGTTTTGGAACTTCTTCGTAGTCAAACCAATGAATGCCATGATGGCTACGATAGAAAGTACCACGGTGATGATGGGGTGAGAACTAAAGTTGAAACCACCAAAAATCAAACCGATGATAGAGATGATGACCAAGATGAGTGTGAGGCTGGGGTGCAGAATGCGACCGATGCTCTCAGCATAACGCTGATACATGGTTCTGCCTGCAGCCTTGTAAGCCTTGCCCATACGTTCTTTGAGCGACTCTTCTTCCTCGCCATGAGCCTTGTGTGGCTTCAGCAAAATGGCACAAAGGGCAGGAGAGAGGGTAAGGGCGTTCAATGCAGAGAAACCGATGGCAATTGCCATGGTCAAACCAAACTGACGGTAGAACACACCCGAGGTACCCGACATAAAGCTTACGGGCACGAACACTGCCATCATAACTAAGGTAATAGAAACGATAGCTGAGCCTAATTCGCGCATGGCATCGATTGAAGCCTTACGTGCCGAAGTATAGCCTTGGTCTAACTTGGCATGTACACCTTCAACCACCACAATGGCATCGTCCACTACAATCGCAATGGCAAGCACCATAGCCGAGAGGGTGAGCAAGTTGATTGAGAAGCCAATAATGTAGAGCGCAAAGAATGTACCAATCAATGCTACGGGGATAGCAACCGATGGGATAATGGTGCTTCGCATATCCTGCAAGAAGATATACACCACAATAAACACGAGGATAAATGCCTCGATAAGGGTCTTAATAACCTCGTGGATAGAGGCAAAGAGGAAGTCGTTGACGTTTTGTGCCACGGTAATCTTCATACCTTGGGGCAATGTCTTCTGTGTTTCGTCGAGCAACTTTTCGCAGTCCTGAATAATTTCAGTAGCATTTGATCCTGCCATCTGCGATACCATACAGGTAACAGCCTTATGGCCATTTACCTTACCTGCAAACGAGTAGGTCATACGACCCAACTCAACGCGAGCTACATCCTTTAAGCGGATGATTGTACCATCGTCGTTAGCTTTTATAACGATATTCTCGAATTCAGGAACTTGGCTTAAACGACCTTTGTAGCGCAAGGTGTATTGGAAAGTTTGGTTTTCGCGTTCACCAATGTTACCAGGGGCAGCTTCAATGTTTTGTTCTGCCAAAACACCGCTGATGTCGGTAGGCATCAAGTGGTATTCAGCCATCTTTTCAGGATTAAGCCAAATACGCATAGAGTAGTCGGCACCCATCACCTGGGCATCACCTACACCCTTTACACGCTGAATTTGCGGAATGATATTGATTTTGGCATAGTTCTCAATAAACGCCTCGTCATAGCGGTCCTCAGCATCTGCTACTGAGAAGATGAGCAACATTGAGTTCTGACGCTTTTGTGTAATCACACCTACTTGAGTAACTTCCGAGGGCAGCAAACCTTGTGCTTTTGCCACACGGTTTTGTACGTTCACGGCAGCCATATCGGGGTCAGTACCCATCTTAAAGGTAATTTGGATAGAAGCCGAACCTGTATTTGTTGCGGTAGATGTCATGTAGTCCATGTTTTCTACACCATTGATTTGCTCTTCAAGAGGAGCAATCACGGAGTTCAACACGGTTTGTGCATTTGCACCTGTATAAGTGGTGCTCACCTGCACAGTAGGTGGTGCGATATCAGGATATTGGACGATAGGGAGTGATGTCAAACCCAATACACCCAATATGACAATCACAATAGAAATCACGGTAGAAAGTACCGGACGATTAATAAATCTATCTAGAGTCATAGTTTATTTTTTTGAAGTAATAAGTAGTACTTAATACTCTAAATTTTTTTATTAAATGTCATATCAAGATATTATTTGCATTTAGCAAGAATGTAATACTTAATACTTAACACTTAATACTTAAACCTTTATTTTTCTCCCGGCATTTTACCGTTTTTCATAGCCTGTTGTTCCTTCTTTTGGTTGGCTTGAAGTTGGGCGCGAGTAATGGGGTTGATTTTTTGACCATTCTTCAATTGGTTTACACCATCAACAACGATGCGTTCGCCTGAGCGGAGACCAGAGGCTACAACGTATGTTTGACCATCGTTTTGAGGAAGTACCGTGATTTCGCGTGTGGCAACAGACTTGTCGTTGTTCACTACGTAAACAAACTTTTTGTCCTGCACGTCGAAGGTTGCACTCTGCGGAACCATAATGGCATCGTTAGAATGAGTGGGAACGAGAATAGAACCTGTACCACCTGAACGAAGAACGTGTTGCGCATTGTCGAAGGTTGCACGCATTTGTACTGAACCAGTAGAAGAGTCGATTACACCGCTCACTGTGCTGATGGTACCGCTTTGGCTATATGTAGAACCATCTGAGAGGACCAAGCTCACTGCGGGCATCTTTTTGATAGCAGCGTTTATGCCTCCTGCCTCACGTGTGAGAGCCAAGAGTTGCTTTTCGGTCATTGAGAAGTATACATACATCTTAGAGATGTTAGACACGGTGGTTAATGCTTCGGCAGACTGAGCGCTAACCAAACTACCCACACGGTAGGGGATAGAACCTACAACACCATCGGCAGGGCTGGTAACTGTACACCAACTAAGATTGTCTCGTGCACTCTGTAACTGAGCTTGTGCTGCAGCCAACTGAGCTTCGTAAGATGTCAAAGTGTTTTCAGCCATCTGCAAGTCGTAGCTCGAGATGATGTTCTGCTTGAAGAGCATGCGCTTGTTTTCAACAGTGAGCTTCTGTGTTGCAATGTTAGCCTTGCATACTTTAACTTGAGCTTGAGCAGCCTTAACAGCAGCACGATATTGCTCAGAATCAATCAAAAACAAAGGCTGACCTTTACGAACGGTAGAACCTTCATCAACAAGCAGTTTTACCAAATAACCAGAAACTTTAGGACGAATTTCGATGTCCTGCATACCCTTAATGGTTGCGGGATACGAAGTCTTTAAGTCGGCTGTTGTGGCTTGAACTGTTTCAACTGCGAAGTCATTGCTGGCTTCGCCCATTTGTTTTGATTTGCTGCCGCAACTGGTCAACACCACTGCGGTAAGCACCCATAAAGCGATTTTCTTCATGTGTTGTAAGTTATATAAATTTTTTGTTTCTTGTTTTCTTGGTTTATGGGCAGTGGTATTGTTCGCATTCGAACACACTACACCCTAATATAAACTTGCTGCAAAGTTACGGCAAAAAAACTAAAACTAGTGTATTAGTTTTCCTTGAAAGTGGTTATATTAGTATTTTTTTAGGGATGAGGGGAGTGTTATAAGGTGAATTGCATGTTTTAGTTGACAATGTGGCTCTGTAATAGAGTGGTTTATAGATATGAAAAGTGCATGTTTTGCTTGCTTTTCTTTGTGTGGTATGGAGTGTATATATAAAAAACTCCTCACAACATAACTATATGTTGCGAGGAGTTTGCTTTTTTATATTTAGATGAGCGTGTTGTTTAGTAGGCTAATCTTACGTTGTCTACCCAAAGCGTGTTGCCTACAGTACCTACGTAGGCACCGCCGTGACTTGAGTCGAACTGAAGGACGAGGTGAGTAGGAGTTTCGTTGGCTGCTGCCCATCCTACTTCTCTAACAGGTACCATGCGACCTTTAGAGTTGCGAGCATATTTGGTAACAGCACCCGAGGTGAGTGCCCATGCTGAGTTATAGAAACCTTGCTTACGGATGTCGCCATAGTGGATGGTAAATGATTGGTTATTTCTCCAATTCGTTGAAGAACTGAATCGGTGCACCATCGTACCTACGCGCTTTGCATAGATGTTACCTTTGGCATCTTCCCAACGCTTTTGCAAATAAAGGATACAGTCTGCCATGTCTTGTCCTGCAACGGCTGAGCCTTTGGTAATACCATTCTGACGGATGCGATTGCCTTTAACAATATGTGTTTTATAGTCGAAGACAATAGCTTTAGGACGCTTGGTGAATCTGATACCTGCATTCAACTTTGCCATAGGATTCTTTGTGTCGGTGATGGGCTGAATGGTGTTACCCAAGAAAATTGAACCTGCAGCCAATACCTTGATGTTGATAATGCCGAGTACCTTGGCTTCTACAATGTGTGTGTAGAGCTTGGCACAATGGCCGTGACCAGGGTGATTGTCGCGATATACGCTGATGTTGGTTTTTGTTACACCGCTCACCTTAGCCCATACGTTTGATGAACCCCAGGGAGCACCAATGTGCATCAATGTAACGGTGTTACCACCGATAATGCCACTTTCTTTGATGCGTTGTGCAGACCATGATTCAAAGTTTCCTTTGGGAATGAACTGCATGCGACCTGCTTCTTCTTCGGATTGGTCTACTCCCAAATATTCAGGTGCATAGGGGAGGGCTTTGATTGAAGTGCTACCTGCTAAAAGCAATGTAACACTTAATACGAATGATTTGAAATTCATGATGTATATGAATGTTTATTTGATTTTTTACTTTAAGTGATGTGACTTGGTCTTAGAAAACTTCTTTAGAAAAGTTATTCCAAATAATCTTCAGAAAAACTCTTTAGAAAGCTTCGTTGATGTTGAAGATAAAACCGCCACCTTTGCGTGTAAATCCGTAATCTATACGAATGTTAATGCGTTTTTTAAATTCCCAACGATAGCCTACACCTGCATTGGGCAAGGTGCGTCGCCAAGCTATGTTATTGAAGTCGGGGAAGGCATTTGCCAAAGCAACCCAAGCAACTACACCATTGCGACCTTTTATGTGTTGACGTAATTCTATTTGTCCTTCAATTACGTTTTTGTCGTTGTATCGGCCTTCGTAGTAACCGCGCATACGATCGTTTGAACCAACAGTTGCAAGTAATGCCCAAGGGGTATGTCCGTAGTTAAACTGTCCGTGTAGTTCACCTGCAAGTATAGCTCCCCTCCACAGTTTGCCGTAAGTGGCAAAGGTAGCTTCGGTTGTTGAGAAGTTGTGATTGCCATTGCCAAAACAACGTGGTGTAAAGGTTTGGTCGATTTGTACAAATACACCTTTGCTGGCATTGAGCATAAAGTCGCGTGAGTCGTAGGTGAACGATATACCTGCTGTGTAGGCATGTATTGTTTTGTCTTGTCCTTGCCACAAGTAGGCAAAATCTTGGTTCACATCACGGGCTTGCGTTACACGATAGTTTACTAATGGACCGATATATGTGTTAGGGGCTAACTTCACCATAAAGCGTGCCATGGCGTTGATGCGATTACGGCGATAGTCTGTTTCATTGTCGTCATTATCGGCATTGGCATAACCCATACCCCAATAACTGGTGCTAAAGGTTGAGAGATTTACCTTATAGTCAAGCTGGAATTTTTCGTGCGGAAATATGTGATTACCACGAAGTCCGACTAAGAAAAAACCTGCTGTGGTCATGTTGCTATATACCGATGCATTTGAACGTGGTAGAGTTGGGTCTGTGCGATCGGCAGAATAGGTGGCTGTGCCCAATAGTCCTAATCCAAAACCTGTGGTCGCAGAATAGTTAGGACCGGGAATAAAACCAAAATCTATTTTCTTGTTAGGCTTTTGCTTGTTTGAATCGCGAAAGTAGTTTATTATTTTCTTAAAGAATCCATTGTGTGTTTGGGTAGGCACACTGTCGTTAACTAATGCCACCTTTGCATCGTCAAGTTTGGTGGTGTCGGTGCATTCGGGTGTGACGTCTGCTTTTGCATACAAGCAAAACATGCTGCAAGCTACAATGGTTGTCCATCGGCATGAGCCTTGTCGTGTGTGGATATGGGGCATTGCAATCTTTTTGTGGATAATTTAATTCTGTTTTAGGGAGCTACTTTGTAGTAATTCGGGCGCAAAATTACATTTTTTCTATGCAAAAAGGTAAAAAAAGCGGTACAGAATGGTTTTATACCGAAAAAATATCCATTCTTCTAGCTTTTTAGACAATTATTTGTAAGTGTATGTAGCAGTTTGCGACTTTTTATGTGTAACTTGGTGTTTAGAATTATAAATACCTGCTTAAAGGGACTAAAATATGAAGTTTAAAAATCTCAGCATGTTTGTTCTTCAATCTCGATGGCAAAGGTGGTGCCTTGACCTATTTGACTGCTGAGCACATAGATGCGAGCATGGTGATACTCCTCGACAATACGTTTGGCAAGTGAGAGGCCTAATCCCCAACCACGTTTTTTGGTGGTAAAACCAGGCCTGAACACAGTTTTAAAATGTTTGTGTGCAATGCCCTTACCAGTGTCTGCAATTTGTATTTGCAAATAATTATGTCCGTGGTGTGTGGTGGCATGTGGCAAAACCGTAAGGCTGAGTGAACCAATGCCTTGCATCGCATCGATA
The DNA here is from genome assembly GCA_900543155.1 of uncultured Prevotella sp. Classification (GTDB taxonomy): domain Bacteria; phylum Bacteroidota; class Bacteroidia; order Bacteroidales; family Bacteroidaceae; genus Alloprevotella. The sequence continues at coordinate 6,253 of UQQN01000049.1, read as the reverse complement.
GCATTTTTACAAAGATTCTCTATTACCCATTCAAAGAGGGGGGCATTGAGTTTGGCTTCAACGGGTTCTTCAGGAATATTTACTGTGATGTGTACACGTGAGGAGGTGCGTCGGTCATAATATCCCGCAACTTGCGTAATAATGGGACGCACATCTTGAGCTTTAAGTTCAGGGGCAGAACCAATTTTAGAGAAGCGTTCGGCTATGAGTTGCAGACGACTAATGTCTTTGTCCATCTCAGGTAAAAGCTCATCATCGGGATAAGTTTCGTGCAGCACTTCGCTCCATGCCATAAGCGATGAAATAGGTGTACCAAGTTGATGAGCTGTTTCACGCGATAGTCCTACCCATACTCTGTTTTGTTCAGCACGTTTTGAAGCTAATAGTGCTACGATTGCCACAATAAAGAATATAGCCACAACGCAAAGTTGAATATAGGGGTAGATGGTTAGTTGACGTAACAATACCGACTCCTCGTAATAGATGTATAGGTAGTCGTGTGTTTTTTGTTGGGGGGTAGCCAAATCCATTCGCATCATATCTCCGCCTTTACGCATACGTTCTGTGGCTTTTTGCAACTCTTTTAAAGAGTCTGCACCGCAAGGTTCGGGTGAGAGATTGCGTTGGGCAAGGATGTTTCCGTGTGAGTCGGTTACAACAACAGGAATCGTTTGGTTGCTATTTATAACCTTCAACACTAAGTTGAGATCGGTGTTTTCGTTGGCTGTAGTAAGCGATCGCATGGCTTCAGACCACACGTCCATCTTAGCCACCTCTTCTGCATACAACGCACGTGTTAAACTGTGCGAGTAAATGAGTGAGGCAGCCGACAGTATGAGTGCCGTGGCTATGAGGAGGGATCTGAACACAAGAATTTAAGTATTAAGTAATAAGTATTAAGTATTACAAACTAGGTGAATACAAACTATATGAGTTTAAGATAATGCATCCTAAAAAGGGCAATAGTGCATAGCCCAGAGCAATACCCTGGGTAGCTTTTTCTTCCTTATTTAAAGTTTGAATTGATTTCCTCGATATAGTTGAGGAAGGCATCACGACCTAAACCTGAATCGCTACTAGTAACAAAGTGGGGAGGTAATTCTTCCCATTCTTCGGCAAGCGTATTCATAAAGGTTTCGACATTCTTTTTAAGCTCACCGCGCTTAGGTTTATCGGCTTTGGTAAAGATGATGCCAAAGGGTACACCATTTTCGCCTAAGAAATGAATAAATTCAAGGTCGATTTTTTGAGGCTTAAGACGTGAATCAATGAGTACGAACAAACACGTGAGTTGCTCACGGTTGAGCACATAGTAGCTAATGAGTTTTTTTAATGCTTCAACCTCGCGCTTGCCACGTTTGGCATAACCATAACCTGGAAGGTCTACAAGAAACCATTCGTCGTTAATAGCAAAGTGGTTAATCAACATGGTCTTACCCGGTGTAGACGATGTCATGGCTAATGCCTTACGTCCTGTGAGCATATTGATAAGACTGCTTTTGCCCACATTGCTTCGACCAATAAAGGCATATTCGGGCTTATCGGTTTGTGGGCATTGGTCGGCACGACTATTGCTCACAACAAATTCGGCTTTTTGGATTTGCATGCTTTTTATATAAAGGGGTTAATAGGTTATAAGGTGGGGGTATAAATCGGTTTTGGAGTTCTTAGGTTTATGAGATTATAAAGTTTATGCATTGTGCGAATGCATAAATGTAACTTTATAACCTTAAATCTAAAAACTCCAAACCAAATTAAAGTTATTGATCTTCGTTCTTTACATATCCCTGATATTTTTCGGGAAGTGCAGCCATAATCACACGATAAGATTCTTCCATCGTTTGTTTAATGTCCTCAGGGCTGTGCGAAGTGGGGTAGATGGGTTTGTGAATGACCAAACGCATGGGGTGGCGCTTTACAAAGTTAAGACCTGCCATACGCGTGAGCACATCGAACGAACCATCAATGGTTACAGGCACAACAGGCAACTGTAAGTCGTCTGCCAACTGGAAAGCACCTTTGCGGAACAATCCCATGTGACCTGTAAAGGTACGTGAGCCTTCGGGAAATACAACCAATGAAGTGCCACCTTGCAATGTCGCACGTGCCTTTTCAATGGTTTCCTTAATAGCCTTAGGTCCTGATTTATCCACAAAAATGTGGCGAGCCTTTTCGCAAGCATAGCCTACCAAAGGCATCTTGCGTAAAGCTTTTTTCATCATCCACTTAAAGTTGCGGTTGATGTAGCCATAAATCAAGAAAATGTCCATCGGACCTTGGTGGTTTGCCACAAACACGTAGCTTTGATTTTTGTCGATGTTTTCGCGTCCTTCCACCTTGATGGGGAGCAATAACACACGACATACAATGCGCGACCATATTTTGCCAGGGTAATAACCAAATATGTGTGCATTGAAGAGTGCCCCAATGCTGGTAATCAGTGCCGTGAGAATGGTTGCTACCAAAATGATGGGTAGGGCAATGAAAAGCTGATAGATTTTGTAAATCATGCGAAATGTATTTTAGCGGTTATAGCAAACAGCTTGTCCACGGAACTTTTCATCGGTAACGTGACCACGATTAAAGATGGGGAAACCATTGCAGAACGTGCGTTCTACACGCCAATGGAATACATGTCCCTCAAGTGGACTCCAATTACATTTGCTTTGTATGCGATTAGGGGTAAGTGTCCAAGGCACGTGAGGACGTACCATCACAATATCGGCTTTATATCCTTCGCGCAAGTAACCACGGTTTTCTATTTGCAAGAGTTCGGCAGGATTATGACACATAAGTTGAACCATGCGCTCGAGTGTCAATACACCTTTATCAACCAATTCAAGCATTGAAACCAATGAGAACTGAATGATGGGCATACCCGAAGCAGCCTTAGCGCAACCACCCATTTTGTCGCTCATTTTGTGAGGAGCATGGTCCGTACCAATCGTATAAATTTTGCCATTGTTCAAAGCTTCGCGCAATGCTGTGCGGTCAGCTTCACTTTTAATAGCAGGATTTACTTTAATGCGTGTACCGAGTTTGGCGTAATCTTTATCGCAAAAAACAAGGTGTCCCACACAAGCTTCGGCGGTGATATTGGGGTTGTTCGCCTCGAAAAGTTCAAGTTCGCGTGCCGTAGATATATGTGCTACATGTAAGCGTGCTCCTGTCTCTTGTGCCAATTTCACAGCCAAGGCTGTTGATTGGTAACAAGCTTCTTCACTGCGTATTTCAGGGTGATGCTCTACTGCGGGGTCATTGCCATAGGCGTCTTGCGCCTTTTTCATGTTCTCGTTGATGAGTTGCGTATTTTCGCAGTGTGTCATAATAGGCAACTTGGCGTTTTCAAAAATAGCACGTAATGCCACTTCGTTGTCAACCAACATATTGCCCGTAGACGAACCCATGAAAAGTTTAATGCCAGCCACTTTGCGTGGGTCGAGTTTGCTCAATTCGTAGGCATTGCCAGCAGTGGCACCAAAGTAAAAGCCATAGTTCACAACGCTCTTTGTGGCAGCAATCATCCATTTTTCTTTGAATGCCTCCATGGTGGTGGTTTGCGGTTGGCAATTAGGCATGTCGAAGATGGTGGTTACACCGCCAGCTGCTGCTGCACGGCTTTCGGTGTTAAAGTCACCTTTTGCTGTGAGACCAGGATCGCGAAAGTGAACATGGTCGTCAATAACACCAGGAAACAAATAACATCCTGTTCCGTCGATGGTTTCGTCGACAGGAATGACAGGTTCTGCATCATTTCCTTCAATTATTTCATCAATGCGGTCATCGTCAATTACGAGGGTGCCAATAAATTGGCGTCCTTCGTTAACGATGGTAGCGTTTTTTATCTGTGTACGAAAGTGCATGTCGAGTTTTTATGTGTGCTGTGTTTGAGTAGGTGAGATGGTTCGTATGGTGTGGAAACCTACTTATTTGCGAGGCTTAATGCCACCAGTCATAGCAGCCCAGCGTAAACGCATTACGCCAAAGAGTGCTTCGCTGAAGATGCCACCGCTCATTTTGCTTGTGCCCAATTCGCGATTGACAAAGACAACGGGTACTTCTTTAATCTTAAAGCCAAGCTTGTATGAAGTAAACTTCATTTCAATTTGGAAGGCATAGCCCTTAAAACGGATGGCATCAAGATTGATAGTTTCGAGCACCTTGCGACGATAGCAAACAAAGCCTGCAGTTGTGTCGTGAAGGGGTACTCCTGTAACCATACGAACGTATTTTGAGGCATAGTAGCTCATCAATACACGTCCCATGGGCCAATTCACTACGTTTACACCACTTACGTAGCGCGAACCTACTGATACGTCGTAACCCTCTTTTGCGCAAGCATTGTAAAGACGCGGAAGGTCCTTGGGGGCGTGGCTAAAGTCGGCATCCATCTCAAAGATGTATTCATAGCCGTGTTCCAAAGCCCATTTAAAACCTGCGATGTATGCCGTGCCAAGACCTAACTTGCCAGTGCGTTGCACGAGGTGAACTTCGTTTTTAAATTCATCAGCCATTAAGCCTTTCACAATGTCGGCTGTGCCGTCGGGCGAACCATCGTCAATTACCAAAATGTGAAAAGCATGCTCTTGCAAACCGAGCACGGCACGGATGATATTTTCTATGTTTTCTTTTTCGTTGTAGGTTGGGATAATTACAACGCTGTCACTTTTTTCCATTCTTAGCGAGTTTATATATTATTTACGGTGCAAAAGTAAGCATTTTGCTCGACATTGTTTAACTTTGTGCGCTGAAAAGAAGAAATTAACTAATAAAACTCATATGAAAAAGTTGACTTTGGCACTTTGTGCCTTAATTACTATGCCTGCAATGGCACAAAAGTATACAGTGGGTGGTGCGGTTCCAACAGGAACAAAGAAGGTGTATTTGCAACATCTTGGCACCCACACAGCTCCCGACAGTGTGGTTGTAGCAAACGGAAAGTTTAGTTTTAGTGGCGATGCAAAAGGGGCTCCTTTTGCTTATGCCATTACCGACACAAAGAAAGCCGTTGTAGTATTCCTTGAAGGAAACGTTACTGTTGACTTCGATAAGGAAGTATCTACAGGTTCGGCTGAAACCGAAGGCTTGAGCAAATGGGAGGTTCTCTTCTCGAAGGAGCAAGAAAAGTTGCGTGAGGCTGCTAACGAATACTATGCTTACAAAAATAAGAATTTGGAAGTGCCCGACAGCGTGATGCAGCGTGTGAGCGATGTGCAACAAGCATGCTATGATCGCATGGTCGAACTCACTCGTCAGTGCTGCAAAGAGAACAAAAACATGAAGTTCCCTGGCTATTATTTTGCACAGATAGCTTCGAGTATGCAACGCAGCGAAGTGATTGCTTTGGCTGAAGAGGGTAATCCTGCTTATATGAATACCAATATAACTGAGCGCATTAAGAACAGTTTAGCTGGTTGGAAGCGTCAGATGCCTGGCACAAAGTTTACCGATCTCAAAATGTTCGACATGAATGGCAAGGCAAGCAAACTCTCAGACTATGTAGGCAAGGGCAAATATGTTCTTGTAGACTTTTGGGCTTCATGGTGTGGTCCTTGTCGTGCTTCAATGCCTGCTATCAAGAAACTTTATGACCAATATAAGGACAAAGGCTTTGACATTGTAGGCGTATCGTTCGACAGTGACAAGGCAGCTTGGACAGGTGCTGTAAAGAAGCTTGATTTGCCTTGGCATCACATCTCCGACCTTAAGGGTTGGGAGTGTGCAGCAAGTAGCATTTATGGCATCAATGCCATCCCTGCCACCTTGCTCATTGGTCCTGATGGTACAATTGTAGCAAGTGGTTTGCACGGAGATGAATTGGCTGATAAATTGGCTGAACTGATTAAGTAAAAGTGTCGTTATAATGAATTACCCCATTAGGGGGGAGATAAGGTAACCAGGTGTGTGAAGGGGATTTATACCACTTTACATGCCTGGTTTACGTATGCCACCACACCAAGCGGATCACCCTGTTATGGCTGCGATTGGGTCTGGGTGAACAACCATTTTTTAGAAGTCGATAAGGATGTATGTCCCAAGTTGTGTATTTGGGGTGCAAGTTTGCCCTTTGGGGGAAAGTAGGCTTGCTTCGCAAGTAAAGTGTGCTTCACACAGAGTAAGTTCGTAACTAATGTATATTTGTTAGAGACAACCTTGAGGATGTCGATGGGCGTAATTTTTGCCATGATAGTTTTTTTTAGGTTAGAAAATAGCTCCAAAAAGCGTTCTGTATTCCTTCGGAATGATATCGGAA
>UQQN01000048.1 GCA_900543155.1 uncultured Prevotella sp. | reverse complement strand
GCTCGGTTTACACTAACTTTGTTTTACCAAGTTAGGCTGCACCTCGACAATAAAAATCCTTTGTCTTTTTATATTGTATTGAGCTCGGTTTACACTAACTTTGTTTTACCAAGTTAGGCTGCACCTCGACAATAAAAATAAAAATCCTTTGTCTTTTTATATTGTATTGAGCTCGGTTTGCACTAATTTTGTTTCACGAAATTAGGCTGTACCTCAACAATAAAAATAAAAATCCTTTGTCTTTTTATTTTGTATTGTGCTCGGTTTGCACTAACTTTGTCCGCAATTTAGAAAATAAAACCAATTTGTCATGGTAAAAATAACTTTTCCTGATGGATCAGTGCGCGAGTACGAAAATGGTGTTACTGGTCTTGAAATAGCTGAAAGCATCTCTCAGCGTTTGGCACAAGACGTTATAGCTTGTGGTGTGAACGGTGAAACTGTTGAGTTGAACCGTCCTATCAATGAAGATGCTACGATAAACCTTTATAAATGGGATGACGCTGAGGGTAAACATGCTTTTTGGCACACCTCTGCTCACCTTATGGCAGAAGCAATGCAACAACTTTGGCCAGGCACTCAGTTTGGTATTGGTCCTGCTATTGAAAATGGCTTCTATTATGATGTAATGCCTCCCGAAGGTGTGGTTATTGGCGAAAGCGATTTTCCGAAAATTGAAAAGAAAATGCAAGAGCTTGCACAAAAGAAAGAAGCTCTTGTACGCAAGGATATCTCAAAGGAAGACGCCCTGAAGTTCTTTGCAGAACGTGGTCAGACTTATAAGAACGAGCTCATTGAAGAACTCGAAGATGGCAACATCACTACTTATACACAAGGCGATTATACAGACCTTTGTCGTGGTCCGCATTTGCTTTCAACAGCTCCCATTAAAGCTGTGAAGGTAACTGCTGTAAGCTCGGCTTATTGGCGTGGTGATGAGAAGCGCCCCATGATGACTCGTGTATATGGTATTAGCTTCCCCAAGAAGAAATTGCTCGATGAATATTTGCAGATGCTTGAAGAGGCTAAGCGTCGCGATCACCGCAAAATAGGTAAGGAAATGGAGCTCTTTATGTTCTCTGACCTCGTAGGTAAGGGCTTGCCTATGTGGTTGCCTAAGGGTACTGCACTCCGTCTCCGTTTGGAAGATTTCTTGAAGAAAATTCAGAAGCGTTATGGCTATCAGCAGGTAATGACACCGCACATTGGTTCGAAGAATCTTTACGTTACTTCAGGACACTATGCTAAATATGGTAAGGACTCGTTCCAACCTATCCACACTCCTGAAGAGGGCGAAGAGTATATGCTTAAACCAATGAACTGCCCCCACCACTGTGCTATCTTTGCATGGAAACCCCGTTCTTATAAAGAACTCCCCTTCCGTTGTGCAGAATTTGGTACTGTTTATCGTTACGAACAGAGTGGTGAACTTCACGGATTGACTCGTGTGCGTGGCTTTACTCAAGATGATGCTCACATCTTCTGTGCTCCAGAACAGGTAAAGGATGAATTCCTTCGTGTAATGGATATCATTATGATCATCTTCAAGGCATTGAAGTTTGATAAGTTCGAAGCTCAGATTTCACTCCGCGATAAGGTAAAACGCGACAAGTACATTGGTTCTGAAGAGAATTGGGAACGTGCAGAACAAGCTATTATTGAGGCTTGCGAGGAGAAGGGATTACCTGCACATATTGAATATGGCGAAGCTGCGTTCTATGGTCCTAAACTCGACTTTATGGTGAAAGATGCACTTGGACGTCGTTGGCAGTTGGGTACTATTCAGGTAGACTATAACTTGCCCGAACGCTTTGAACTCGAATATACAGGTGCCGATAACCAAAAGCATCGTCCTGTAATGATTCACCGTGCTCCCTTCGGTTCTATGGAACGCTTTGTGGCAGTGCTTATTGAGCACACAGCGGGTCACTTCCCCTTGTGGTTGACTCCCGACCAGGTGGCTATCTTGCCTATCTCAGACAAGTTCAATGACTATGCACAGAAGGTTTGCGAGGAACTCAATGCACAGGATGTACGTGCTTATGTGGATGATCGCTCTGAAAAGATTGGTCGTAAGATTCGTGACAACGAAATGAAGCACGTGCCTTACTTGCTCGTTGTGGGTGAGAAGGAAGCTGCCAATGGTACTGTAGCTGTGCGTAAGCAGGGTGAGGGTGACCAAGGTGTACTCTCAGTTGCTGACTTCGCTAAGAAGATTAACGATGAAGTAGCTGAAATGACTGAGAATTTCTAAAATAGATTTCTATTATTATAAAATTGCCGTCTAAGTGTTTGCAAAAGCGTTTAGACGGCATTTTTTGTGGGTTTATAACGTGTAAAAAGGAACTGTTTGTAAAAGAAAAACGTAAAAAAAGCGTTTAAGCCTTTGATATTCAAAAAAGAAGGCGTAAATTTGCAGCCGATTAAAAATCAATAAAATCAAAAGTTAAAGAGATGCAAGGGAATATGCCATACATTAGGGTTGTTCAAGACTTGTAAAACTCGTAAACTTACACTCATAAAAAGCTAATTAATGCCAGCACCGCAGAAGAATAATCGCCGCGACCGCAATAATAATAAACCGCAGCACCGCATCAACGAACAAATTCGTTGTCGCGAAGTGCGCATCGTGGGTGACGATGTAGAGTCAGAAGTAATGCCTACGCGTCAGGCCATTCAGCTTGCACAGCAAAAAGAGGTTGATCTCGTGGAAATCTCACCCAATGCTGTGCCACCCGTATGTCGCCTCATTAACTACTCTAAGTTCCTTTATCAGCAAAAGAAGCGTCAAAAGGAATTGAAGGCTAAGCAGGTTAAAATCGAAGTGAAGGAAATTCGTTTCGGACCGCAAACTGATGAGCACGACTACAACTTTAAACTTAAGCATGCCAAAGAATTCCTTTCTGAAGGTGACAAGGTTAAGGCTTATGTGTTCTTCCGTGGTCGTTCAATCCTCTTCAAAGAGCAAGGTGAAGTGCTTTTGCTTCGTTTTGCCAATGACTTGGAAGAATATGGCAAGGTTGAACAAATGCCTGTGCTCGAAGGTAAGCGCATGATTCTTTTTATAGCACCTAAAAAGACTGGGGCTCCCAAAAAGACTGAAAGTGCCACTGAAAATGTAGCAGAGGGTGCAGAAGAAGCAAAGCCTGCAAAGAAAGCTCCGCAAGTAAAGGCAAAGAAGGAATATAAGGGTCCCTTTGTTGAAGGCGAGGATTTTTAAAATTCGCTTTCCTAACAGATTTTTCTGATAAAATTAGAAATTATCCTTGTGAATAAGGATTTTCTAAATGATTTTTGACAAATCTTAATAACCGCGGACATCAAAAGAAAATGCTTGCGCGCTACGTTCGGTATCTCACGTAGCCGCAGTGATATATTAACAAATTAAACAAAAAGAAAATGCCAAAAGTAAAGACTAATTCTGGTGCTAAGAAGCGTTTCGCTCTCACTGGAACGGGTAAGATCAAAAGACGTCACGCTTACCACAGTCACATTCTGACCAAGAAGACTAAGAAGCAAAAGCGTAACCTCGATCACGTAGCTATCATTGATGGTACTAACGTACGTCAGGTTCGCGAACTCCTTTGCCTCCGCTAAATCGCGTCAGAAACGTGCCTTAATGCGCTCAAGTAGCGTGAAAGCGCACACGTTTCAAAAATCTTAAACATTAAAGTCTAACCGGATGTTCAGCCTACTAAAAGTCCGATTGTGTGTCTAAAACATTAAAATGCACCACGGCGCTGACCTCCAAAATGTAACAAAAAAATGCCAAGATCAGTAAATCACGTAGCTTCAAGAGCTAAGCGTAAGAGAATCCTCAAACTCACCCGCGGTTACTATGGTGCCCGTAAGAACGTTTGGACCGTTGCCAAGAATACTTGGGAAAAGGGTCTGACCTACGCCTTCCGCGACCGTCGCAACAAAAAGCGCAATTTCCGCGCTCTTTGGATTCAGCGTATCAACGCTGCCGCACGTCTCGAAGGTCTTTCTTACTCTCAGCTCATGGGTGGTTTGCGCAAGGCTGGTATCGAGATTAACCGTAAGGTGCTCGCTGACCTCGCTGTAAACAATCCCCAGGCTTTCAAGGCCATCGTTGAAAAGGCTAAGTAAATAAAGCTTTTTCACTCATAGCGAAAAAAATAAAAGGAGAAAATTTCCACATCGTTTGGAAGTTTTCTCCTTTTTCGCGTTTTAAATTAACGTAAATGTTTAAACGAAAAAGTAGTATAGCATTACTTGGCAAAGTAATATTGTGCTGACTTAACAAAGATACATTGCATGACTATTGCAACACTCCTTGTACATCATACATAAATCTAATTTCTCCACGTTATTTTTTGCACGTAACATGATAAAAATGTATTTTTGCAACAAAGGTAAAATAACACCCTCCCCTACAGGGTGCAGATTTTACAATAAAAGTGAATACTACCCTTATAACGAAATAAGTTATGAAGATACTTCCTTACATCGTGTTTAGTTTTCTTTTGCTCTGTGCATTATGTGCAGGGGTGAATAGTTATTGCTGTACAGAACATAGAATAGCACAAGACGTGAATCAAGCATTAGAAAAAACACTCGCAAAAATGCCAGACAATGTAGTCACTACAGACACTATACGTTGTTATCGTAACTACCTTACTATAGCCGAATTAAAAGACACCGCAGGTATTTCTATGCGAACGATACGCAAAGAAGGTTTATTAAAGACTAAATTGGTGGCAGAGGCAAACTGCAACTTTGCAACAACCTTTAGGATGTCAGACCAAAAGGCTTCAGGTGCTTTCTTATTTATAGGAGTATTGTGGCTTTTGGGTAGTTTGTGGCATGTAAAAAGAAATAAGCCCGAGTTGATGTTACAAGGACTATCGTACGGAGACATTGTTTTCCATAATAATACATTTACCACAACTGATGGTGTAGAAATACACCTCACTCCCATGCAACATGCCCTACTCGAAATGTTTATAACCACCCATACACACACATTGTCTAAACAAGATATTTGCGAACGACTATGGCCTAAGAAACCAGATGCAAACGACACGCTTTACACGCTAATCAGACGCATTAAACCTATCATTGAAGCCCATAGCCTAAAAATAGAATCAAACAGAGGAAAAAGTTATAGTCTGAAAATCAAATAGATAAGTTCTGTCAACCAAATGTCAGGATAATGTCAGCTAAACAAATTGGCTTTCTATCATCCTTAAACGATCTTTGCACCGAAATCAAAAAAATGGTGCAAAATGAAACAACTAATTACACTATCTATTATCCTTAGTTCAGCATTCCATGCCTACGCACAAGATGCAAACAAATCTGTATCGCTCAATGAGGTAACAGTTCATGCAGCTAAGGTTGTAAACAAACCCGATGGCATGACCATCTATCCTACCGATGTGCAGAAACAAGCTTCGAACAATGGCTATAGCTTGCTTCAAAAGCTCTCACTTGCCAATCTCCGTGTCGACAACATAAACCATTCTATTTCCACCATTGACAATCGGGGTGACGTTCAACTTCGAGTAAATGGCATCATCGTAGGCAAACAAGAGATGTTAGCACTCAACCCCAAGGATATTACAAAAATCAACTTTATAAACAATCCAGGTGTTCGTTATGGTGAAGGTATCGTCTCTGTCATTGACATTATAATACGCAAAAACGAAAGTGGTTATACCTTAGGCACAGATCTCACCTCAGCACTTACCACCTTACAAGGCGAAGGCATGGTTTATGGTAAATGGAATCATGGCAAAAGCGAATGGACTCTTTCGCATGATATGTGTGGGTATCGAAACCAAGGTGCCAAAAGCATACAGTTGGCTAAATATACCTTAACTGATGGCAGTACCTATACCATTGAGCGAAATGATGTGGAAACACTTCGAAAATCTATTGCACATGGTGCTAAATTAACCTATAATTGGGCAGATTCTACAGCAACAGTTTTTCAAATCTCATTGAGTGAAGCATTTAACAACATTCCAAATAACTATGATATAAAGGACATTGTTGAAGGCGCTCGCCAATACAAGGCAACAAGCAGAGAAAAGAACAAAAGCTTTTCGCCTGTATTAGACATGTATTTTTGTCGTCAACTCACCCCACGTCAGTCCTTTACTGCTAATGCCGTAGGAACTTACATTTCCACACGAACCAATAGTTTCAACAACGAGGGTAATACTTACCAGTATGATGTGAATGGCAAAACAGCTTCATTGCTTACTGAGGCAATCTACGAAAACAACCTCAAACCTTTTACGCTATCTACGGGGTTGAACTATAGTTATAAATACATCCAAAACAAGTATATAGGTGATGCTTCCTCTTTAACCCAAACAAACAACAACCGCCTGTATGCCTTTGGCGAAATCAAGGGCATACTTAAACATCTGCGTTATACCTTGGGCATGGGCACAAGTTACATCCATTACACACAGAACAATCACGAGTACAACTTCTGGACTTTTCGCCCTAAGGTGTCGTTAACATATCATATCAAAAATAGTTTGCAACTGAGTTATACTTATCAGATGCAAGACAAAACATCACGTATAGCCATGACAAGCGATGCCATGATTCGCACCAATAGCATGGAATGGACTGTAGGTAATCCCGACTTAAAACCTTCACACGACATGGATCATCGACTGCAGTTGTCGTATAACACCAATCGTTTGCAAACCTTTATTGAAGGCTACTACAAGCAATGCCTCAAACCGAACATGGCTCACTATGAACGGACAGACGACAATCAATTCATCTATACGCAGATTAACCAAAAAGAGATAGACGTATTAAATGTTATGGCATACATCAGCTATTGGCTTTTGCCCGAAAAACTTCAGTTTGCCACCTATGGCGGTATAAACAGATGTTTTAATTTCGGCAACGACTATACGCATTGCCATACTTCGTGGTTTTATGTTGGTAGCATCACGGCATATCTCGGCAAATACACGTTACAAGGATACATTGACAATGGCAACACATTTTTTGAAGGTGAATCAAAAGCTTTCAGTGGAGCTTACGCTGTATTAAAAGCATCTTACGCATGGCAAAATTGGCAAATATCCATGTCATGGGCTAACCCATTCAGCAACAACTATAAGGCATACGAAAACGAACTTTTCAACCGCAATCTCTATAAACATACCATTGGCTATTCTAAAGGCAATGGCAACCAAGTTTCACTTAACATCTCATGGCGTCTAAGCAGAGGAAGTAAACATAAATCGGCTGAAAAGAGAATAAACCTAAGTGACACCGATAATGGCATTATAAAATAAGGTGTATTATAGGAAGGTGTGAATATTTATTGTATAGCTTTTATGGGACCATCTTTTTTCGGTACAATTTTTGTCAAATAAGAGCCATTTCTTGTGGGTGTAAATCATCAATATTTCATGCGCCAACCCTACCTAATGGGGTAAGGTTGGCGCGTAAAACAAACTTTATTTTTGTGATGTGCGCTTGATTATCGCATTTTAATATCCTCAATTTGATATATCTTATCGAAGCGTTTGGTCCACTTATTTTCTGCTATGCCAAGTTGTAGCCCATAGAAATGTGTGCCTTGTTGTTGTAATTTTTCTATTTCTTGATAATAGGATAGGGGCACAGAAGGAATGCGAAAGTCTGTAATCCATAATACGTCGGCACCTGCATAGCGTGCATTAGAGCGCAGCAGTGTAAATACATTGTCGAGCATTTGTTGTGCATTGGTGTCGCCCTGAGGCTTTTGTGCAAAGAATTTAAGCAATAAAGCACGATCATGGCATATATCAATGGGGATGGCACGTACTGCAAAGGCAATGAGAAAACAGTCGCGCTTTTGTTGTGTACACAGTTCTGCCAGGTTCATAGACATGGATAAGGCAACATCCCAAGGCTCGCCCATCATACTCCCAGAAGTGTCTACACATACCACAATCGGACCGTGTGAACGAGCAGGTTTAGTGTGTAAACTGCGGGCTGCTTGTAACATGTGACTTTGATAGTCGAAAGTTTGCAGACGGCTTGTTACAAACTTTTGTAGAAAAACATCCTCCATTTCGGGATCAACAAACTGTGCCATTTCTGCTGGTAGCAAACTCCCAATATCGCGTCCTAAACTAATGCCTGTGATGTCGCTTTGCGAAGCATGTTCCATGTTTTCGCTATTGCCCGAGGTGTAACCAATGCGTTGTTTGCCTTGAGTATCAGCCTTGCGTCCCATGCGTTGTGCAATATCTGTGAGGATAGGGTAGCGCTTTTGCAAGCGTACGGTGTTGTAAAGGCGTTGAAATTCATACGTGTTCCAACGTCCTCCCATCAATCCCCATGCTTGACAAAACTCATGTTGTGTGATGTCGTGTTCTTTAACGTACTGCGTGGCACCTTTTAGATTATTGCGCAACGTAAGGTTTTGCAAATCCTTACGTGATTGAGCAAAATCTCTTTGTTTAAGTTGCAAACGTAGGTCAAGGTGATATTGCCAATCATCTAGCATCGTTTGCCATAGCGCATCGTCTGCATAGCCTTGCGCAGTTTCCATTTCGTGCAGATAAAATCCCTTGTCAAAACCTTGCTCGGCATATTTATCGTCCATCATCTGCACCAAGGCTTGCCAATTATCACGTCGTTTAGTAAGGTTCCATGTGGTAGCCTCCTCTATTTGTTTACGTTCAAAACTGGTGCGTTGCATTTGGTAGGCAGCTTTTTCTTGATTAAGCCTAACAAACTGCAACATCGTGTCGGTAAACACTTGCGCTGCAATTTCATCATTCAGCACCAAAGCTTTTACCTCAGCATCGTGCATGGTATGTGCTAAATATTCCAATACCGCATCAGGTTGTGCAAGTAGGCTGAGGTCAGGCTCTTCGCCATTTTCCACAAAATTGTGAATCACGTTTAGGTAAAAAGCAGGCTCATTCATTGTAAAGCAGTTTGCGAATGTCTACGCGGCACAATGCAATGCGTTTATACATTTCTTGCAAGTAAACTTCTACTTGTTGTTTATCGTTGGCATTGGCAAACATATTTTGGCTAATATGTTTTTGTGCTGCATCAATTTGGTTGCAAATATTCTCCGCATCATCCTCATAGTGAGCGTAGGGCAGAGCAGCTTTAATGGTATCTTCGTGCGTATCTTCTTGAGCGTTATTGCTTAATGAGTCAAAGAGTCCCCCAATGTGTCCTGTTTGTGGACTCATTATAGCAGCCCCTTTATGTCTCATTTTAAAGCCAACACCATTTATAAAAATACGTTCGTTATCGCGATAGAGTGTAACAAACTCATGGTCGGTTTGGTTGTTTATATCCTTGTTTTCAGAGGTGTATAGGCGTACAATGCTACGTCCGCGTTGCGTATTGTCTTTATAAATAACGCCGCGTTGAATGTGGTCGGGGTTATAGGCATGCAAACTCTTAAAGTCTGTAATGAACACGTAAGTATGCCCTGTGCCATGATTTTCTATCTGGTAAAAAAGTTTGTCCACAATCAGCAAATCATCGTCACGATGGTCATGTTCGCGCACAGCCTTTGCTAATGCTTCTTTAGCTTTGCATGTACGTAAGTCTGCTTTTACATTCTGTGCCAATGTTTCGAGTTGTTGCAAGTAGGGAGCAAAAATACTTTTCAGCACAATATGTTTTACTTGTTCTATTTCGATGGGTTCGTTCCACAGACAGTGATACATGGGCAACAAGTCTGCCACGTCTGCCACTTCACGTCCTTGCACATAGGCAGAGGTGCGTAGTAAGTTAGCAATGTGTACCCATCGGCGGTCACTCACATAAATGCGTCGAGCCAGTTCACTGCCTTCAACCTCCACCTTTTGCAGCTGTTGGCGTATGTAGCTAATTGCATCGAGCAGGGCAGGAGAAAGTGTTACTTGTTGAGCCTCTTTTTGCCATAGTGCATACTCTTTAGCAGTAATAGGAGAAGGGACAGATTTAGAGGATGCAGTCATACCCTCAGTCGGTTGACATAGCATGTTGCGAAACACGTTTTCGTTGCGAATACAACTACACACTATGCGAATCATAAAACGGTCCCACAAAGCCTCTAATCCTTCACCTTTTGCTGGTAATTCGTTAGATGCTGCCACAAGTAATTTTAGTGGCAAGTGCATTTCTTTGTCACCATTGCGAAACAATTTTTCATTCATCACTGTGAGCAACGTATTTTGTATGGCAGGTCCTGCCTTCCAAATTTCATCTAGGAAAACTACATCAGCGGTAGGCAAAAAACCATCTGTAGCACGTTCATACTTGTCCGATTCTTTAAGTCGTGCAATGCTCACAGGACCAAAGATCTCGTCGGGCGTAGAGAAGCGTGACATTAAGTATTCAAACGATCGTGCGTTTTTGAATGCTTCCTTTAGTCTGCGTGCCACCATTGATTTGGCAACCCCCGGAGGTCCTAGCAGCAAAATGCTTTCGCCTGCTAAGGCTGCCAATAAAGCCAATGCTGTTTCAGTTTCTTTTTCGTAAATGCCTTGTTGCAAATAGTGCAACAGGTTTTCTATGCGTTGTTGTATTGTCATCTTGTTTTCTTAAATGCGTAGAATTTTAATTCCCTTCCATGTTTCAATAAGCTAATTCTCTTTAGCCCATTACTCCCAATCATTGAATGTTCTATTAACCTAATAAATTTACCCTATTACCTAATAAAACCTTCAACCTCACGCAAAGTTACTAAAACAAATGCATAAGTGATGTATAAAGTGTATAATTTTGCTATTATATTCAATAATACATAACTTTGCATCAAATTATAACATAAAACACAATAACTATACATGACAAATTCAAAGAAAACGCCTTCGGCGTTCCTTGCCATGTTGCCATTGGTGCTCTTGGTGGTGATGTTAGTAGTCACAGTGAGAGCCTATGGCAGCGATTCGTTGTTAGGAGCCAGTCAGGTTACCTTACTTGCCGTGTCGGCTTGTTGCGTACTTATAGGCACCTTGTTTTTGCGCATTCCTTTTAAAGATTTTGAACGCGCCATAACCCACAATATTTCAAGTGTGACAAGTGCCATACTTATTCTATTGTTTATTGGTTCACTTAGTGGAACTTGGATGGTAAGTGGGGTAGTTCCCTCGTTGATTTTTTATGGCATTAAAATTATACATCCCGAAATATTTCTCTTCTCGTCGTGCATCATCAGTGCCATGGTTAGCATCATGACGGGTAGTTCATGGACCACTATTGCCACTATAGGCATAGCACTTATGGGAATTGGGCGTGCGCAAGGTTTTGAAGATGGATGGATAGCGGGTGCAATTATCAGTGGAGCCTATTTTGGTGATAAAATTTCTCCATTATCAGATACAACTGTGTTAGCCTCAGGCACACTTAATGTGTCTATTTTTAAGCACATACGTTATATGCTTATCACCACCATACCCTCGTTAGCCATTTCGCTTGTCATCTTTTTGATAGCCGGCTTTTGCACTGTCAGTAACAGTAACCACGAAATCAACCAATTCACCACAGCCCTGTCTTCGCGTTTTACCATCACCCCTTGGTTGCTCATCGTACCAGTGGTTACAGGTGTAATGATAGCCAAGCGTTTGCCACCTGTAGTTACACTTTGTTTGTCTACCTTGTTGGCAGTAGTGTTTGCTTTAATTTTCCAACCTCAAGTTTTGGCAGAGATTGTTGATGGTAATTTGTTCAAAGGTGCCATGCAAAGCATCTATGGCGAAACCTCGGTGCAAACCACTAATCCCATGCTTACTTCGTTGGTCGCCACACGAGGTATGCAAGGCATGATGAATACCATTTGGCTCATCATCTGTGCCATGTGTTTTGGTGGATCAATGGAGGCAGGTGGTATGGTGCGTAGCCTCACACGTTTGTTCGTACGCATGATTCATGGTCGTGTCAGCATGGTAGCATCTACGGTGTGTTCGGGTTTAATGCTCAATTTGGCTATAGCCGATCAGTACATTTGCATTTTGCTGAGCAACAATATGTTCAAGCGCATTTACGACCGTCAGGGCTACGAGCGTTGTTTGTTGAGTCGTACCACCGAAGATAGTGTAACTGTAACCTCAGTGCTTGTGCCTTGGAACACTTGTGGCATGACACAAAGCACAGTGCTTGGTGTGGCCACTTTAACCTACTTGCCCTATTGCTTCTTCAATATTCTCAGTCCGTTGATGAGTGTTGTAATAGCAATGATTGGGTATAAAATAAAAAAGAAGGAAGTTGTAGAGGACGAAGCTTTGGTATAAGAGTAATTCTGAAAACTAGAATTTTTAGAGCCCAACTTATACAATAAAAAAGCGCCAGCCTTAGAAAGATCTGACAGATTTGTCGCTTTCTAAGGCTGGTGCTTTTTATGTAGTTATGGTGTATAAAATCGTGCAAGATGTTCTTTCATATTTTGCGCGATCTATTCCCCAAAGACAAGTCTTATACAAAATGTGTGTTTATTGAAAGTAAATACGCTTTACACGTGTGCTAACCGAGGTGAGCACTTCATAGGGAATGGTATCGAGCACATCCGAAAGAACCGTTACAGGCAAGTTGTCACCAAAGATTTCTACTTGGTCGCCCTCTTCGCACGGAATGTCGGTTACATCAATCATGCAAACGTCCATGCAAATGTTGCCAATGTAGGGGGCCTTGTGTCCATTAACCAAACAATAGCAAGCACGGTTACCCAAGTGACGGTTTAAACCATCGGCATAACCAATGGGGATGGCTGCAATGCGTGAATCTCGGTCCACAAATGAGCGTCGTGAATAGCCTATGCTATCTCCCTTAGGTACATTGCGAATTTCGAGAATTGTAGTGCGTAACGAAGTTACATTGTGTAGGCGACGATTATCTATGGGATCGATGCCATAAAGTCCTAAACCCAAACGTACCATGTCAAGGTGGCGCTCAGGGAAACGCTCAATGCCAGCACTATTGCAAATATGTCGCAATATTTTGTGTGGGAAGGCATCTTGAAGTTGTTTAGAGGCTCGGTCGAATATTTCAAACTGGTGTGCAGAGAATTTATCAAATTCGGGCGAATCAGACCCAACAAAGTGCGAGAATACCGAGCGTGGCACTATTGCAGACTGACGTTTAAGTCGGTCGATTACTTGGGGCATGTCTGTTTCAGGGTTAAATCCTAAGCGGTGCATACCCGTGTCGAGTTTAATGTGAACAGGGAAAGCTTGAATACCCTCCTTTTGTGCAGCATGCACAAGTGCGTCGAGCAGTTTAAAGCTATACACCTCAGGTTCCAAGTCATATTGGAAGAGTGTGTTGAAAGCCGTCATCTCGGGGTTCATCACAATGATACCCGTAGTAATTCCTGCACGACGTAATTCGGCACCTTCATCAGCCACAGCCACCGCCAAATAGTCAACACCACGGTCTTGCAATGTTTTAGCTATTTCGATAGAACCTGCTCCATAAGCCGAAGCCTTTACCATGCAAGTAATCTTTGTTTCGGGCTTCATAAACGAGCGATAGAAGTTTAGATTTTCGGCAATAGCTTCTAAGTTCACATCGAGTGTAGTTTCGTGCACACGCAATGAAAGGGCAGCAGTGATTTGTTCAAAACCAAACTGACGTGACCCCTTAATAAGCACCATCTCGTGGTTCAACGTATCAAGCAATCCGCTATCAATCAATGCTTGACTATTGGCAAAGAAAGTCTTTTTAATGTCAAACAAATCGTGAGCAGAAGATATTTCAGGACCTACACCAATTAAGTGATCAATGCCACGGTGGTTCACCATGTCAGCCACTTGTTTGTAAAGTTCTTGTGGATTAAGACCTGTTTGCAGAATGTCCGAGAGAATAAGCGTTTTAGGCTTATTGCATTGTTCAGGGCGACGGTTCATAAAGTCGAGCGCAATGTCGAGCGAGGCAATGTCTGAGTTGTACGTATCGTTAATTACCGTGCAATCTCTCACACCCTGAATAACCTCTAAGCGCATGGCTACAGGTTCAAGGTGCTTCATGTTCTGTGCAATTATTTGGGGCGAAATGCGCAGATAAAGGCACACCGCCAAACAGTGAATGCAGTTTTCGATAGAAGCCTCATCGGTAAAAGGAATGCACATTTCGTAGTCAAGTCCTAAGTAACGATAGGTAATGCGTGTTGTGGCATTTTCCTCTTTGCGTACAGAACTAATATAGAGCAAGGCATCATGGTTGCGACGTGACCAAGCAATGGTATCGCCCGAGAAAGGAGACGAAGACATACATTCATTAATCACATCGTCGTCGGCACAATATATAACTACGTCAGCGTCTTTAAACAATGATATTTTTTCAAGGCATTTTTCTTGAATAGTAGCAAAGTTTTCTTGATGTGCAGGTCCAATATTGGTCATAATACCTATGGTGGGTTGAATTATGGCCTTAAGTGCCTGCATCTCATCAGGTTGCGAGATGCCTGCTTCGAAAATGCCCACTTGGGTGTGTTCATTGAGTAACCATACGCTGAGGGGTACGCCCACTTGTGAGTTGTAAGAGCGGGGTGAACGTGTAACGTGCATCACGGGTGAGAGTAACTGATAAAGCCACTCCTTCACCACAGTCTTACCATTCGAACCCGTCACACCAATCACGGGCACATTATATTCCTCGCGATGACGTTCTGCCAAGCGTTGCAAGGCTTTGAGCGGACTCACCACAAGCAAGAAGTTGGCTTCGGGGTAGGCAGTTTCGTATTCAGCGGGAACTTGTCCCACCACAAAGTTACGAACACCACGTCGGTAGAGGTCAGGAATGTAAAGATGTCCATCGCCTAACTTAGTGCGTAAGGCGAAGAACAAAGTAGTTTCAGGGAATGCTAACGAACGACTGTCGGTAAGCAACCACTCAATGCTCGCTTCAGCATTGCCAAAGCGGCGAGCGCCTATGAGGGCGGTAATGTTGTCTATGGTATAGTGCATGTTGTTTATAAAGCACAAGTTTAACTGTGGCGAGTGGTTTTAGCGTAAGGAAGTTGAGGAAGACTATGAAAAGTTATTTAGCAAGAATTTTAATGAATAGTTGCATTCGCAAAGGTGCTTTACCTTTCCCTTCTAACCACTTTTTTGTCAAATCCTAACCTCTAATTACAACCACAGCGTCAGTAATTATATGCAAAGTTAGCAGATGCGTTTTTTATAAACAAGTAATGAGGGTTCAAAGTTTTATAAAAAACGCACACAAACTTAATAATGCATACGTTTTTGATGAATTTATAAGACATCAGTTGTTGAGAAGTAATCCCTTGAATCTTTATTCCCAATTTCCTCCGAATAACAAAATACTGGGTTTAAGTACTTGATAATCAATAATATTTTTCTTCCCTATTTTTGAATTTCCAAAATTAGGGAAATAAAAGAGTGAGTAAGTTGTGTATCTGATGCTAACAAGTAGTGAGAGTGTTAAAAGTGGGGCTGATAGAGATGAAAAACCGAATTTTGTATCGCTGTTTGGAAACAGATCATTATCTTTGTACCATAATTCAAAACAAAATGGGCATCAACAAGCTAAAAGTGGTGTTGACAGAAGAAGCACAAGCCTTTTTGGATGCGCAGCCATTCAAAGCTCAGCAGAAGATATACTACAACATCTTCAAGGTTGAGGAAGGAGTGATGAAAGTTGACATCTTCAAGAAATTGGAGAATACCGAGATATGGGAGTTTCGAACTCTCTACAATGGTATATGCTACAGGCTTTTCTCCTTTTGGGATACAGAGGAAGAGACTTTGGTTATTGCTACACATGGCATAGTCAAAAAAACTCAGAAAACACCGCTAAAGGAGATTGCCAAAGCAGAAGAGATAAGAAAAGAGTACTTTAACAATAAAAAGAAATAGCATTATGGCACAGATGAAATTAATACCAGCAGACGATATGAAAGATAAACTTTGGGGTAAAAGAGGTACACCAGAGCGTGAAGCAATGGAAACCAAACTCAAAGAAGATGTGAACGCCTATATTGTAGGCGAAGCCATACGCAAGGCTCGATTGGCACAAAACCTCACGCAAGAACAGCTTGGTGAGCGTATAGGAGTGCAGCGTGCTCAGATTTCAAAGTTGGAGAAAGGTACAAGTGTTATCACATTACCCACAATGAGTCGTGTATTCCAAGCTTTGGGTATCGCAACAGCCACTCTTGATTTGGGTATTGCAGGCAAAATTGCGTTGTGGTAAGATAATTAATAAATAAAACCTGAAATATATATCATCATACCCTCTAAGAAAGATGAAATACAACAATATAGATTATCAAAGATGTGTACTTATATGCATGGTCGTGATGATACACATCGTGAATTTCAGTACACTATACCCTGACGTAAAAAACTTTATAAACTTCTTTTTCATGCAAGCGTTTTTGTTGATTACAGGCTATTTGGTAAACATCAGAAAAACGTATAAGGAATTTGCGTCTTACATCATGAAGATTCTCATTCCTTATATAATAATGGTTACCGGTTATGCTTTTGTATCAACATTACTACCAGTAAGAGATGGGGTAAACGAATTTACAATACCTATAATTCTTAATACGATATTTGTCACCTCTATTGGTCCATATTGGTTCTTGTACACAATGGCTATATGCGGGGTAATATATTATTTGACATTCAATTTGGTTGGCAAATGGAGCATAATGGGCAAATTGTGCTTATTTGCCACATTCCTTATGTTAGTCTCACAATACACTCCAGTTCTTAATTCTACGAATGCAGCTTTTTATTTCACTGGTGTCTGTTTGCGTCTGTCTGAAAAACGTCTTGATGAAATTATAAAACCATCGTTGTGGAGTATTCTGCCTTTCATAGCAATAGCAAGTTTCCCAAACTATAAAAATTGGAACTTTTTAGCGGTTACAATATTAGCATTGTCATTCCTTTCTTTCGTTCCGAAACTCATACAGAGTATCAATAACAAGAAGGTCTTGGGAATTATAGGATATATCGGAAGAAACACACTTCCTATATACCTTTTTCATCCAATATTCACAATGGGAGGCAAGTTAGCATTGCCACTATTCCATTTTGATAAATCGGGGGGGGTAAATACGGTCTTCACTATTGCCGTTAGCATAATCGGAAGTATTGCTATTGCTGCAATCCTTGACAAATGTCACCTGTCTTATATTTTTGCGAGAGAAAGGTTCTTACGCTAATCATATCAACGATAAAATAAAACAGGTAGAATTTGAGAATGGACAATGATACAAGGTATATTTGCTATCATGTGCAATCTGGGTAGGATTATATAAGAGTGATGTTATTGCATTGATACCCAATACTTGTTGCTTGGTGGTCACTTGAAATGTTCCCAAAATGAGAATACAATGTATAACATTGCTTAAAAATAATATATTCATTTATATTCTTTAACTAATCTTTATGCAGCGTTCTTGCGCCAGACTCACCCCGTTAGGTAGGATGGCGCGTGAAGATTCATAAAAAAGGCATTGGTATAATTTTCGTTTTTTCGGGTAATAATGATTCCGATATCATTCCGAAGA
>UQQN01000047.1 GCA_900543155.1 uncultured Prevotella sp. | reverse complement strand
CGACAAGCCCATTGGCAGAATTAAGTATGCACTAAATTAATTCCGCCAACAGGTAATTTTGCCGAAAATATTACGTTACGAATGAAACAATATCTCAATTTAATACAAGATATCTTAGACAATGGTGCTGTAAAAACCGACCGCACAGGCACGGGCACCAAGAGCATTTTTGGACATCAAATGCGTTTCAACCTTGAAGAAGGTTTTCCGCTTATCACCACCAAAAAGCTCCACCTAAAGTCTATCATCCACGAATTATTGTGGTTTTTAAAGGGCGACACCAATGTGCATTATTTGCAAGAGAATGGTGTGCGCATTTGGAATGAGTGGGCTGACGAAGACGGCGACTTAGGCCACATATATGGCTACCAATGGCGTTCATGGCCCGACTATAACGGAGGACACATCGACCAAATCAAAGAGGTAATTCGTCAAATTAAAGAGACCCCAGATTCACGTCGCATGATTGTGTCGGCATGGAATGTGGCAGACCTCGACAAAATGAACTTGCCACCGTGTCATCTGCTCTTTCAGTTTTATGTAGCAGACGGACGATTGTCGCTGCAACTTTATCAGCGTTCAGCAGATACCTTCCTTGGCGTGCCCTTTAACATTGCAAGCTATGCCTTGTTGCTTATGATGGTAGCCCAGGTTACCGGACTCAAAGCTGGCGACTTTGTGCATACCACGGGCGACACACACCTCTATCTTAACCACTTAGACCAAGCCCGTTTGCAACTTACCCGCGAACCACGTCCCCTACCCCGCATGGTTATCAACCCCGAAGTGAAAGACATTTTCGACTTTAAGTACGAGGACTTTAAACTCGAAGACTACGATCCGTGGCCACACATTGCCGCAAAGGTATCGGTGTAATGACTTTGGTCTTTGAAATAATGATTATCGAAAAATGGAATTACCCAAAGACTTCCTACACGAAATAGAATCGTTATTGGGCAGCGATGAGGCAAATGCTTTGTGCCATGCACTAACCGAAACTGAAGTGCCTACCAGTGTGCGAATCAACCCCCTGAAGCACCCCTCAGCCCTTCCCCCAACCGAATCTGAAGTGCCTTGGTGTGAAACAGGCATGTATCTTAAAGAACGTCCTAAGTTCACATACGACCCCATGTTTCACGCTGGTTGTTACTATGTGCAAGAGGCTGCATCTATGTTCATTGAGCAAGCCTATCGCACCATCACAACAGACTTTGTGCCACAACGCTTGCTCGACCTCTGTGCTGCACCTGGTGGCAAGAGCACACTTTGGCGCAGCTTGCTGCCTATGGGAACATTGCTCGTAGCTAACGAACCTATCAGACAACGTGCGCAAGTTTTAGCAGAAAATCTCACCAAGTGGGGGCAACCCGATGTGGTGTGTACCTCGGCTTATCCCGAAGAATTTGCGCCATTGGGCAGTTTCTTCGATGTGATTGCCACAGATGTGCCTTGCTCTGGCGAAGGCATGTTTCGCAAAGACGAAGGGGCTGTAAACGAATGGTCTATTCAGGCAGTTGATGCCTGTGCTGCTCGCCAATGGGACATTGTGCAATCGGTGTGGCCCGCCTTGCGCGAAGGAGGTTATTTGGTGTATAGCACTTGCACCTATAACCAACAAGAGAACGAAGACAATGTGGTGCGTATTTGCCAAGAGTTAGGTGCCGAATTAGTGCCCATTGCGACCCCAAAAGACTGGGGCATTGCGGGCGATACAACCAACCAAGACTTACCTGTTTACCACTTCTTTCCGCATCGCACAAAGGGCGAAGGTCTTTTTCTTGCCTTGCTTCGCAAAACGTCGGCTGCTCCTTTGTTCAAAGAAAAGAAAAACAAAAAGCGCGATGGCAAGCAACCTGCGATTAAGGGCGGTGCTGCTGTGGCAAACTGGTTAGACCATAGCAACGACTTCAAGCTACTCCGCACTGACGAGGCACATATCATTGCCGTGCGCCAAACCTTAGCCGACGATGTGCAACGCATTTGTGCCACAGTACGTGCTTTAACGGCTGGTGTCTTGCTGGTAGAAGAAAAGGGCAAAAAGTTGATTCCACAACATGCCTTGGCGCTTTCTACCGAAAAGGCTGCAACTGCTTTTCCTTCTGTTGAACTCTCCACTTCTGAGGCTTTGTCATACTTGCGTCGTGAGGCGATTACGCTACCTCCTGATGCGCCACGTGGCTATGTGGTGGTTTGCTACAAGGGGCATGCTTTAGGCTTTGTCAACAATTTAGGCAATCGTGCCAACAATCTATATCCACAAGAGTGGAGAATCAGAAATTAACGAACTTGTTTCATCGGAACTTCTAAAGGATTTTTCATATCATCCTTTTCAGTTCCGATGTTTTTTTCGCCACCAGAACTAAGTTTGAATTTTGGACAGAGATGTTTTATCGGGGAAAAAGAAAATTTTTGCCATAATGAAATGAGTTTTAAGGTTAGAAAATAGCTCCAAAAAGCGTATTGAGTTCCTTCGGTATGATATCGGAATGACATCGGAATTCTTATCCGCCAAAATGGAGCGTGTTTTAGCAAGCTTGCGAGTACAAAGTTACAACACGAAAAAGCGGATTCCAAATTTTTTGGCAAATTTGTGGTATTTCGAAATGTCAAAATCGGCTCACTCCCCCAGTGTTTATTGGGAAAAAATATTTTTTGTATCGCAATGGCGTACAGATTTCAAAATGTCATTTGACGCAAAAATAAAGTTTTTGTTTGGGTCGCCTTTCCCTTGACTTCCCGTTAGAGTTTCGATACATCTCCGTCTTGCCTCCGATGATTCTCCGATATTTCTTCGATATTTCTTCGATCATTCTTCGATCGCCGAACGGAGAATGAACGGAGAATGAACGGAGAACGAACGGAGCTCGAACGGAGGATGAACGGAGGATGAACGGAGAACGAACGGAGCTTGAACGGAGCTCGAACGGAGCTCGAACGGAGGATGAACGGAGCTCGAACGGAGGATGAACGGAGCTCGAACGGAGGATGAACGGAGGATGAACGGAGAACGAACGGAGAACGAACGGAGCTCGAACGGAGAACGATACGGGAAATATACCATCGGAATTATTGGGCAGACTGCGATACGTTTTCATTGTTGATGATTTTTCAGAAGTTAATAATAGTCAATTTTGAGACTTTTCTTTTAGATGACAGCCTCTATAAAAACTGCAAAAACCTTCGGAATATAAAGATTTTACTGCCGAATGCCGAACATTTTCAGACGTATTGTTTGAGAGCTATCTCATTGCAATCACATGAAAATCAAGCAAATCTGACGCAAAAAAATAAAAACAAAATTAAATTCCTAAAGCCGAAAGTTATGCCGAACGCAGGACAATAAACATCAGATTTCAAAGTTGATAATTATTATATTTTTTCATAATACTTTTACTTCCGTTCTTGAACCCACAATGAGGGATTAGGCAGTATTTTGCTTCAAGCTAAATAAATCACACAATGCATTCGAATTTAAAAAGCAAAATGTAGGATTGCTGAAAAACTAAATTCATACCTATTATATCGGTGTTTACACTCGTTAACTCAGAATTAAGAAATGTTTCAAATGACAAAATAACACTTAAGTATTTGATTATCAACTATTTAAGGTGTTATTTATCATTTGTTATTTTCGCTTTCACCCTAAGTTTTCAGTATTTGGCGTGATTTTATGCAGAAATTTTAGTTTGCGTGTTGTCGTTTTCTCAGTTGGCTGCGCTTATGAAAACAGCTATTCGCCTAGACCCAATCTCACCCATAACAGGGTGACCCGTGAGTAGGGAGTTCAAAATCTATAATATTTTTCTGCATGGTTTTGATAAAAAATAATATCGTAAATAGTTGATTAATCACAAATTAGTGATTAACATCCATTAATTCGATTTTTTGCCAATAGTATCCTATTATGATTTTTTTCAAACACTCCTTTCAAATCAAAATGTACTTATACGAATCACACAGCAATAATTATAGTAAGGACTTTGAGTACCTAAAGAAGGGCTACACCATCCGTAATGTAGCAAAATTGTGTGGCAAGGGAGTGAGCACTGTACAACGGGTGAAAAAGGAGTTTGTTGGTATAATTTCATATTGAGAATAATTCATTATTTTGCTAAATCGCCATAAATATTAGCCCAACGCTGCACGATTTTGGGATTTTTTGTATACTTTTGCCGATAAATAAAATTGCAATATGGCAAATAAGGACATTAACCGGATTAAAGTAGTCTTGGCAGACAAAAAGAAAACAAACAAATGGCTTGCCGAGCAATTGGGCAAAGACCAAACCACAATATCCAAGTGGTGTACCAACACATCCCAACCCGACTTGGGGAGTTTGATAAAGACTGCCAAACTCCTTGGGGTTGAACTGGCAGACCTTGTCAGAGAGGAGAACGTCGAATAAGTAAACTATAGGCCGAACATTCGAGGCAATATCGTATATATAATAATGAATAAAACAACAGACAACACACAAAATACACTGGCAAATATAGACACAGAAGGATTGTCTTGGGTTGAGAGGGATTTTTCTCATCCCGAAAGGACTATTCGACTTGCCACATCTTTTAGTGGTATTGGAGCTATTGAATATGCATTCAAAAGACTTTGACTCAAGTCTGAAATAGTTTTTGCTGGTGACATTGATGCCAACTGCAAAAAGGCATATTTTGCCAAATACCCAATCAAAGAAGAGCAGTGGCATACCGATATTCATAAATTAGATGCTACACCCTATAAAGGAAAAGTTGACCTTTTTGTTGGTGGAGCACCATGCCAGGCATTTTCTATTGTTGGCGAGCAAAGAGGTTTTGAGGATACAAGAGGGACCTTGTTCCGTGAATTTGCTCGTGTTGTAAAAGAATGTCAACCGAAAGTGTTTATCTTTGAAAATGTACAAGGTCTTTTCAAGCATGACCAAGGACGGACATGGGAAGTTGTTTACAACACATTCAAAGATTATTGCGGTTACGATGTACATTTTCAACTTCTTAATGCAAGAGATTATGGCATTCCACAAACACGTGAAAGGCTTTATTGTATAGGATTCAAAAAGAAAACCAAATTCAAATATCCTGCTCCAATTCCGTTGAAATACAAAATGTACGATTTTTTGGAGGACTATACAGACAGCCCTTATTATGTAAAAGAAAAAAATGCGAAAGTGTTGTCTTCAGACGAAGCAACGAGACAAAGCATTGCTGAAGGCTCTACTTCGGAAGGCTTTAACGATTTTGTCTTTACAGTAAACGAAATCGAAGATAAATATTATCTGTCCGAAAAGGTGGCTAAGTATGTTTTGTGTCCAGGAACAAAAACTTTCAAGACACCGATAAAAACAGATTTAGATATAGCACGTCCTTTACTTCAGTCCATGCACAAAATGCATCGGGCAGGTGTGGACAACTATGTAACATACAACAAGAAGAAAGGAAATTAATAATGGCAAAGAAATTTGAAATACGAAACAGTACGGCAGAGTTCTTGACTTTCGTGGCGGAAGGTAAGGAACAGGGCATTCAGGTGCTATATAAGGACGAGACGGTATGGGCTACGCAGAAAGCAATGGCTGTGCTTTTTGATTGTTCCGCTGATAACATCGGTTTGCATCTGAAGAACATATATGACACAAATGAATTGAACAAGAAGGCAACTGCCGAGAAAATCTCGGTAGTTCAACAGGAAGGTGTGAGAGAGGTGCGACGCAACACGCTGTTCTACAACCTTGATGCAATCATTTCGGTGGGCTATCGAGTCAACTCCATCCGTGCCACACAGTTTCGCCAATGGTGCACCTATGTCATTAGGCAGTTCTCTCTTCGGGGCTATATCATAGACAAGAAGCGTATGGAGAACGGCTCGTTTATCGGTGGGGACTACTTTGAACATTTGCTGGCGGAGATACGTGAAATTAGGTTGAGTGAACGAAGATTTTACCAAAAACTTACGGATATATATGCTACGGCTGTTGACTACAATAAGGATGCCCCAACCACACGCTTGTTTTATAAAAAAGTTCAAAATAAGGTACACTATGCAGTGCATGGGCATACGGCAGCAGAGCTTATCGTAGAAAGAGCCAATGCAGAAAAAGAACACATGGGATTAACTACTTGGGAGAATGCACCTGATGGGAAAATTGTCAAACCAGATGTGAGTATTGCTAAAAACTATCTAAAACAAGTGGAGCTTGAAGATATGGGGAAACTTGTCAACTCTGTGCTTGATTTAGCTGAACGTATGGCAAATCGACATATACCAATGACTATGGAAGATTGGGCTAAACGTATTGATATTATTCTTGAAGCTGGAGGTGATGCTGTATTACATGATGCAGGAAAGATTTCTGCTGAATTTGCCAAGAGCTTTGCAGAGTCAGAGTTTGAGAAATATCGTGTGATACAAGACAAATTATTCAGCTCTGATTTTGATAAATTCAATTCTTTACCGTTTGATGATGATAAGAATTGAAAGCCCCAAGAGGTAGGGTGTTCAAAATTCATGAATTTTTTCGGCATGATATTGAAGATATTTTTATGTTATAAATGGTTGATATTCAACGATAATAAACATGAGAAATACCACAATTCATGTATTGTTATAATGGGTTACCTCGTTAGGGGTGAGATAAGGTAGCCAGGTATGTGAATGAGGGTTTATCCCGAATTATCGTGCAAACCGAATGCAATCAAGCTTGCTTGAATTGCTGAGGTGCTGCCGATAATGCACAATGAATTCTCATGCCTAGTTAATGCGTACCACCACACCAAACGGGTCACCCTGTTATGGGTGAGATTGGACCTAGGCGAACAGCCGTTTTCATTTGGTTATGATTGGCGTGTGATTGGTGGACATAATCCTACATAAACATATTATGTTCTTTGAAGTTTTACCGGACAGCAATAATTTTGGAACATTCGATTACATTGACAAACAGGATGATGATGCTGTAAGACACGT
Organism: uncultured Prevotella sp.; assembly: GCA_900543155.1. GTDB lineage: Bacteria > Bacteroidota > Bacteroidia > Bacteroidales > Bacteroidaceae > Alloprevotella. The sequence continues at coordinate 10,623 of UQQN01000047.1, read as the reverse complement.
TATCATACTTCCTCTCTACGCACTATCTCTGTTGAGAAGCCATTCTTAGCAAAGAAACAATTAGGACGATTATATAAAATTAGAGCCTTGACAAAAAAATCAAGGCTCTTCATTTGCCTCACAAGCTTGAAGTTATCTCGCCCTTTCGGAGGTTTTTGCGATGTAAAGATATAAAATAATACAAAATTTAACACACATAAACAAGGCGCTATAATATTAGAACGGATAACCAATGGCGAAGTGCAAACCTAAGCCATCTTTAAAGCGTTCTATGTTATAGAAGCCTGATTTAGAGGTTCGATAGGGGGCGTGTAGGGCTATGCCCACATCGAAACGCAACACTAGGAAGTCTAAGTCGTAACGAATGCCTGCACCTGTACCAAGCGCTATATTCTTAAGCGTAGAGAGTGTGACTTGCGCACCAGGACGCATGGCGTCTTTTTTTAAAGTCCATACATTACCTGCATCCAAGAATATGGCACCATGAAGGTCGCCAAATAGCTTTTTGCGATATTCTATGTTGCCTTCTAATTTAAGGTCGCCCGTTTGGTCCATATATGAATATTTGGAATTTGCAGGACGATAGGCACCAGGACCAATGGTGCGCACAGTAAAGGCACGCACACTGTTGGCACCGCCCACATAGAATTGGTCGGCGTAGGGGGCTGACGTACTGTTGCCATAACTATAAATGACACCACCAAACACACGTGCAGCTAAATAACTGGTGGGAGTGAGACGGTATTTTTTGTGCAATTCAGCTGTAACCTTGATGAATTGTGCAAAAGGATTTCCAAGCAATTCTTTGTCGCGACGATTAAAACCTTTACCACCGATGGCATAGATAGACGAAGTGAGGTTACCCGCCTCTTTTATGCTAAACTGCATCCACCAAGGGTTGGTTCGCCACGAACGACTTTGGTAGGTGAATGTGTATGACAACGAAGGTATGAACTGGTTACGCATAGACACGTAAAGTGCAGGGTTCGCGTTCATGATAGAGTCGAAAGTGGCTGTCGTATGATTAAGACGGTCGAAGTCGAGACTAAAAAACGTGAGGTCGTGTTGCGACGTTTCGCGCCTGTACCAATGATAGTTACCACTAAAACCAAATGTTACCATGTTAAAAAACTTAGAGCGGTTTTTCCAGTCGGCATCTAAAGCGAATTGTGTGGAAGCCTGATAACGACGGCCACGACTTCGGGTTACGCCAGGGCAAATAAAACGTGGGAACTTAAATGCCAACTGCGTGCCCAATTCGTAAGAGTTGAGCAATGAGTTGCGTCCACCAGCATTCTTACCTGTTTGCCATTCGTAAGAACCAAAAATTTTAAACGACACTTTTTCGGCTCCGCGAAAGGCATTACGTTTTGCCAATTCGTAAGATATACCAGGACCTACCTGCTGGTTACTTTTCATGGTGGCGTTCATTTCGAACGTTGAGTCGTAAAGTTTATCCATTACGGCAGAAATCACGACATCGAGCGTATCGCAAGAAGCCAAGGTGTCGCGTGGCACATAATTAATATCCATTTGACTCAATACACCTAACTGGCCAAGTTTTGACATGGTTTGTTTTTGTGCTGCAAGACGATAGAGGTCGCCATGAGGATGTACCATCGCACGTCGCCACACATTAGAACGCAGTGCCATTTTCTTTCCGCCAAAGGTATATGTGAAATTGCGTCGCACAATTTGTGTGTCGAGTGGTTCGCCCTCGTAGTTACGTAGATTGATGTAGAAGTGTCCGATAGTCCAACGGTGTTTGGCTCTTTCGGTCATGTTGTCGGCAGGCAACACTTGCAACTGCACATAGTTTTTGCGCTGAATGGTATCGGCACGAAATGTAGTCATATTGGCTGCATAATAGTAAAAACCATGTTCACGCAGTTTTTCTTCAATACGTAATTGTTCGTTCGACAAATTCACCACGCTAAAAGCATCACCTTTTTTGAGCAGACGCCCTTTGTCGAAGTAACGAATTACACTAAACATATCCTCGGGATAGTCTTTATAGACAATAGAGTCGAGTCTGTAAAGCTGTCCTGCTCGCACATTATAAGACACTTGTGCCTTTTTCTTGTTCTTTTTGTGAGTAAGCACGTTGTAGTCTACCTTGCCATGAAAATAGCCATAGTTGTGCAACGTATTTGTAGCCACCTTGGCACGCATTTCGGGACTTACCTGACTAATCAATATAGGGTCTGTGCCGAAAGTTTTGAATATCCATTTACCTATCGCGCCATTTGCATCGTAGAGACCATTATGCACCCAAAGTCCGATTTTCCAGGGCCAAGTTATCGACGATGAACCAAAGATGGCATTGTTGGGCGGATAAGCCAATACGGCATCCACTTCTTCCTTGGCTGTGGCAAAATCAGCTTCGTTCTTTTTTTGTGCCTCACGTTGTGCTTTTTTCTCTTCTTTGGTCATTTCTTTGTGGTTTGCACCCAAAAGCGAGTCTGCATTTAACGTGGTTTTTCCCTCAATCACTTGGTTAATTTTAGTCAGCGCATCAGCTACAGCCGTAATTACGCCCGTAGAGTCATTCCCCTTCTTACGCTTGGCAGCAGGGTTATCGGTATATGTAATGTCTTTTATGCCAGTGTAGAGTTGCTCACCATCGGGAATGGCACGTGTAGTAGAGCACGCTGTGAGCAATGTGGCACTGGCAAGGATTGAAAGCAATATATAATAAATGCGCATGATGCAATGGTTGGTTTTGGCAGGGTGGTTTTAAAATAGAACCACCCTATTCATTGTCTTATCGTGTTTTGCTTGTGCTTTTTTTCTTTTTGAAAATAAACAGTTCGCCTAAGCGGTCGGTTTTACGTCGTAACACAAGACCGACGCCTGTTTTGGTGAGTTGTCCTTCGAGCGGGTCTTGTGTATCACGGTCATAGAACACCTTTACATAGCGTGTGGCGCCTTGGTCTAAGCGATATTCCACCGACACATTGTTGATGAAACTTTCGGCTGAATTTTGGGCATCAGAACCTGTTGAGACCTTACCACCTATAATCACACTAATGCGATTGCCCCAAAAACGCTTGGCGAATTGGAAGGAGTAGTCGGTAGTAGAGGTACCCATGTCTGACGTACCGCTTTCTACACCTAGGTTTATGTCGATGGTTTTGAGCGCCGAACCTGCAATGTTTTGAATTTCGCTCTGCAAGAAAGCGTTGAGGGCATTGTTTGCTTGGAAGCCTGAACCCGAAAGCATGGTTTCGTCGGTCATATACATGCCCGTAGCCATCATGGTTACAGCAGTTTTACCACGTTGTTCGGTAGACATGGTGGCTAACTGATTTTGGATATTCAAATCCTCGGGTGCCTCGATGGTAAACTCTAACCCCATGTCATTAAGTGGTTTGGTGATTTTTACACCCACATCGAATGCCACCGAACGTTGTCGGTCGTTTTCTGTAACCACTGCCTTGGTACGCTCTTTGGCTGCAATATTAAGCGTAGGATTCATTACGTCGCCCGTAAACTCAACATAAGACCCTTGCACAAGTTGGAAGGTCTTGAGCGGAATAATGGGCAACTGATATTTCATTTCGCCACTGTTGGTAGTAAAGCGTCCCGTCATACGCATATCGCCTTGTGGGGTCATACGTAGCGTAAGGTTACCACCGCCTTCAAGTTTCACATAGCTCTGACCATCTTCACTAAGATTGCAATGGAAGAGGGCTGCATCGCTAATAGATATGCCGAGTGTGATATCGACACCCGTAGTAGCTATGGGCTTTTTATCTTCGACTGCTGTTGAGTCGCTAAAGTCGGTGAATTGCACCAAGTCGTGCAAACGGTCGTCTACCGAAAGGGGAGAATCTTTAAGCACATAAGTTACATCAGTGCGGTCGAGTACCTCAAGTTTACCTTTGATAGCAAGGTCATCAATAGTGCCTTTTAGGGTGCCATTATAGTTGGCATACACCTTGCCAAATACCATAGACTTTGCCTTTTTGCGCGTGTTGATTAACTCAAAGTCGTTTGCCTTCATCGTGAAGTCTAAACGCATGCGCTCAAAGTTTGACATATCGAAAGTACCATTCAGCACAAGTGGATTTTTGCCCGTAGAATAGAGGTTGTAATTGTCGAAAAGAATACGGCTATTTTCTATTTTCAAGGCACGTTCATCGGTCAAGAAATCGAAGCCATATTCGTCGGAGTAGATATGTGTGCTGTCTAAGTCGAGCGAACCATTTATTTCGGGTTTATTGACCGAACCACGCAGAGTGAGTTCACCCCCTACAATACCTTTAAGTGCCACATCGGTTCCACTCATAAAGCCGTTAAGTAATTGCAGCGGAAAATCGTGTAATTGGGCATCACCCTCGAATACCCCTCCATCGCGGTCGAAGTAGGTACCATTGCAAGCCAATACTTCTTCGCCATTCGAGCTAATAAAGGCTGAAGCATGGTGCTCGCCTCCTGTCTTAGGCAGATATAAGGCATCAATGCCTACGTTGCCTAATGGGGTGTCTTCATATTTAAAGCCATCGGCTTGCAACGAAGCCATTGCCGAGAACTGTTTTGAACCTTGATCTTCTGTTACGTGGATATCGCCACTCAACATACCACTTAATTGAGGCATAAAAGGAATTACGGTAGAGAGTTCGGTAAGGTTTACTTGGTTCACACTTACGGTTAAATCGTTCACCGAATCTTTTGGTTCACCATAAAGTTTTAGACCTGTGCCATCATCAGCCAATAGGTTTAAGTCAGCCCGCACAAGGTTGTTTTTGTCAATAAACACATAGTTATTGTCGTTTACCGTGAACTTGCGATATGCCAACACGGGATTGTGCGGATAAAGGTTTATATTGATGCCATCGTCTTGCAATGAAGCTTGCAAACCAAGGTTCACGCCACAACGTCCCGTGCGGTCGAAATAGCTCAACTCTACGCCTGCACCTGCCTTCAACAGGTACGATTTCATGCGAACTTCAAGCGGATTGGGGTTCTTGCGATTATTCTTTACCAATCCTGCCATTTGCACGCCCGTAGAGTCTTGGAAGATGTGCATGTCGACCGTATCGAGCAATAAAGCACCCACACGAATTGCTCCCATGCGTGCATCGCCCTTCATGCCCACAGTGGGATTGGCTTGTAAGTCGATGTAGGCTGAGTTAAAGGTATAGCCCTTCATGTGTGCCAAGTTATAAAGCGGATTGTTCTGCCCTGCACGCAACTTTAGATTGATGTGGGGCAAAATGGTTTTAAGCTTTTCTTGATCGAGGTTGTATGTTTTGAGTTCTTTGCCTAATTCTGTGGCAAAACGAGTTAAATCTTTGGTGAGATATGGCACATCGCCCTTGGCACCTAGATTAAGATAGAGGTCGCCTGCCGAAACCATGGCTGTGGTGGTGTCGCGGTTTGTGCCAAAGTCTAAGTAAATATCTTTGGCTTGTGCGCCCATACGCGGTGTGGTAAAATAGTTGTCGCGTATGCTGCCATTGAGACTATATGCTGTGAATTTTTTGTTTGTATTAAAATGCAAATCTATGTTTGTAGCCAAACTCAGCGTGTCGGTTATCAGTCCTAATCGCAACAAGTCGATGTGGGGCACTGAGAGTTTTAACTGCGCATCATAATCTTTTGCAGTAATCAATGCTTCAAGGTCACCATTCACTTGCAACAAGGGATTGTTCATGTCGATGTGTGCATGAGCATGTCCACCCTGTAAATTTGCACCCAACTTTAATCCACTCAAGTCGTAATGGTCATAGTGCAAAGCATCGGCACGCACATCAGCGCGAAGCGTGGCACGGGGAGAGAGTACGTCGAAATTATGTCCTGTGGCTTGGATATTGCCTGAGAAGGGACCCACAGGTACACCGCGCACAATTTGGGCTATGGGGAAATGGTTGGCACGGGCTTTCAGTTGATAAGCCTCGCTGCGTGTGTTTACCTGTGCCTTTGCCACTAACGAGCCTCTGCCACAAGTTGCATTTATGCTAGCTGCATAATTATTGCCATTGAATGTGACATTGCCACGTGCACCTATGCCATTGGGCACAGATACAGACTGCAGCACAGACTTTGGCAACAGTTGGCGCACTGCTGCTAAATTCTGTGTGCGCAAATTAAAGTTGAGGCGTCCGTTACGCCAATCGTGGAGTGCGTAGTTTACGTGTCCGTTTGAGCTAAGGTTGGCAACTCCGGGCAAGTTGACATTGAGTTTGCCAATGCGCAAATGGTCAATGTTTCCACTTACCTCACCCTTTATACTAAGGGGACGATGGGGCAACACACGCAAATATTTTTTATCTACATAGCCCAAACTTAGGTTTGCTATATCATCGTATCCTATTTCAGCATCGAGCAAAGCACGACAATGTCCTCCTTTATTGACACTGAATGAACAAAAGTCGAAAGCTACATCAGCATCCAAGCGTGAGGCTGTGGTGCGCAGCTTTAGTCCGGGCACACGCAGTTGGGTAGAATCCATATAGATGCTACCTAACAGTTGGGTAACATGCAGTCCGCATTTTTCTTTTAACGTAAGTCCACGTATACCTGCACGTAACACACCATCGGCATTATAACTAAGTGTATCGATGCCTGCCGAGAGGTGGGTCAATGCGATGTGGTTTACATCTATGCCACGCACAGGACGCTCATAAGGCAAGTCGTAGTTGGCTGCCGAACGCTGTAGGTCGAAACGCTGTACGGCATAATAATTTCTGCCTATATCAAAGCAACCACCTCGCAATGCGGCTTTGCCGATATTGGCAAAAATACGCATGGAGTCACCTGGCATTTGTAGGTGTATTTTAGAATTTTCAATGTCGGCTTTCTCTACACCTATATTCCATTGGGCATGACTTTCGGTAGTATCTTTCTGAGCCGTATCACTCAGTAGCACATTGACATCAGCATTACGCAGTTTTACATGGTTTACGTTTATTATTTCTTTTTTCCAATCTACCCCATGTGCTGAGGCGGTTAGTTCGTCGGCAACGCCCACTATACGTGTATCAGATATATAGCTTTTTGTGTCGAGTTTCAACCCATACACTTCTACCCCATCAATGTCGGCACGGCCTTCAAAGAGGGGGAGTAGTTTTACGTTGAGTCTTACATGATTTGCATTGATCAACGTATCGCCTTTTTCCACAGCTGTCATGTGGTGTACCGCTAAATCGAGCGGAAAAGCCAATCGCACTTTGTCGATGGTTATATGCATATCCATCTTCTCAGACAAATAAGCAGCCACACGATGCACTGCAAAGTTTTGTATGGGCGGTATGTAGAGCATAATGGCAAGCACCAAGAAAAGCACGATGGGGGTAGCCACCGCAATGCCAAGCCATTTTGCTATTTTTTTTAGGGTTTTCATTTGCTTCATGTTGCAAATATAGGGGATATTGTGGGAATAAACAAAAATAAGGGTTACATATCCATAGTATACATTATAGTATAAAACAACTATTGCACAATGTAAGTAGTTAAAACAGTGCTGAAACTGAAAACTTAACAACCCAACATTATGCAATAGTGTGTAATGCTTAACCTTTGTTTTTCTTCTTTTCTTTATATTCCACTGGGGTCATATTAAAATATTCCTTAAAGCAACGTGTGAGGTAGCTGGGGGTAGCGAAACCTACTTCATATGCAATTTGTGAAACATTTAGTTCGGTGCGTGTAAGTAATTCGGCTGCCTTCTTTAAACGCTCCACACGTAAGAGTTCTACGGGGGTGGTGCCTGTTAAACTTTTTACCTTACGATATAGTTGGGTGCGATCCATACCCATAAGACCTGCCAACTTCTCGACTGTGAAATCAAATTCATGCATTTTATTGCCAATACATTGCAACAACTGTTGCATAAAGTCTTTGTCTATGCTCTCGATATTGGGGGGTGCGAACATAGACTTGTTGTCGAAATATTCGCGCAGACGCTGACGGTTGGCAATAAGATTTTTGAGTTGCACACAGAATACCTCAGGACTAAAAGGCTTTGACACATAAGAGTCTGCGCCACACTCTAACCCCTTGATGCGTTGTTCATCGAGCGAACAAGCTGTGAGTAGCATCACAGGAATTTGTGCAGTATGTGCATCGCTCTTCAGTTTTTTACATACTTCCCAACCATCCATTTCGGGCATCATGACATCGCATATCACGGCATCGGGCACTATACGTAAAGCTTTTTGCAAGCCCTCTTGTCCATTGGCTGCACAGGTTACGGTGTATTTGTCTTTAAGCAGCAGGGTGAGATAGCTGCGAATGTCTTCATTATCGTCAATAATAAGTACTTCGGGCAACTTCTGAGGTTCTGCCACCTCGTTACCTATTTGCGACAATGCGGGCATAGATGCGATTGATTGGGATTCATCGGCTTCTTCGTTGTCGGAGGGCTGAATATTGGTCTTGGGTTGTGTACAAGGAATGGTAATAATGACTTGTGTTCCCTTGCCCAATTGGCTTTCTGCATGTATGGTTCCACCATGCAACTCCACAAAAATCTTCACAATGGCAAGTCCTATACCAGAACCATCGTTGCTCACATCGGCTTGATAGAATTGGTCAAAAATATGAGACAGCTTTTCGGCTGCAATGCCTTTACCCGAATCTTTAAATTCCACAACTAATTGGTTCTTATGGTCTGCCAAAACCTCAATGTGCGCATTAACCTCAATATTACCACCTTCGGGCGTATATTTAAAGGCATTCGAAAGAATGTTATAAACCACACTCTCCATTTTGGCACGGTCTACTGTACAACGAAGCAAGTCGACGTTGTTTGGCTGCACAAAATTGATTTTATAGCGAATCAACTTTTGGTTAGCTATCACACGAAACGAATCACACCATCCTATAAGTGCTTGGTCTATGCGCACCAAGGTGGTGTTAAGACGGAGTTTACCCTCTTCGAACTTTCTAAAATCGAGCATCTGTCCTACCATACGAATTAAAGTACGGGTGTTGGTTCGCACCATATAGAGCAGGTGGTATTGCTCGGGGGTAAGATTGGGCGCATTGCACAATTGTTCTATAGGGGCAGAAATAAGCGTTAGGGGAGTACGTAGGTCGTGCGAAACCCCTGTAAAGAAGCTCAACTTTTGGCGTGTACTTTCTTCAAGTTCCTCGGTTTTTTTTTCAAGGTCGTGGGTGACTGCAACCAACTGATTATGTTGTTGTTCGAGCCTTCGTTTTTGAAGGTCGAGCATTTTGTTGCGGTACATACTCACGTAGTATGCCTTAATGCCAATAACCAACGTAACCCCAATAAGAAGGATGATAATGGCGCTGGCTATGAGAAGCATGTGTTGCATGGAGTTTTCAGAGAGCGATTTGTCAATCACGGTGTCCATCTGCATAAGGCGACGATCTTTTTCTGCCATCTGATTGAATTGCATACGAAACACACGCATGGTCGATGCATTGATTATGGTAGGAGTGAGTTCGGTGACGCGCTTATAGGGGGTGTTTTGCAAAATTTGCAAGACTATTTGAATGGCTTTATCGCCACCTGTAGGGTATACAAAAGTGGCAAAAAGTTGACCATTCTCCACATTATACAATCCCCCATCAGACACATTCAAACCATCTACCCCAACCACCTTAATGTGATGAAGATTACGTTTCTTTGCCAAGTCATTCACGCGCACACCTGTACGATCATTGGGGGCTATAATAATATCAGGCACAATGCCTGCATTAAACAGAGAGTCGAGTTGGGTTTCAAGGTGTAATCCCTCCCACCCTATGTAGCATTGAGCTATTATATTTACGTTAGGATTATTTTTGAGCACATCGTGCAATCCTTTATGGCGTTGTTGTGCCACACGGCTTTTGGCATCGCCCATAAGTTCCACGATTGTTCCTTGGTCATTGAGTGTATGTGCTACATACGAACCTATGTCACGTCCTAAATCATAGTTATCAAAGCTTATTAAGGCTGTATAGTTTTTTATGGGCACACTCTGCCCAAGCACAACAACTGGAATGCCACGCTCTATAACTGATTTTATTTGAGAATTTATAGCAGAATCGCACGGTGCAACAACTAACAAGTCAATACCCTTATTGACCAAACTGTCGATTTGCGCTTTTTGAAGCTGTGGATTCATATAACACGAACGAATGTCGAGTTCTACTTTTCGTTTATTAAACGAAGCCTCACGCAACATTTCCGCGTCCATTTGTTGGCACCAAGCATCGTTTGATGTTTGTGCCACACCTATGTGATAGGAAGTACTATTATCAGAGTTGCAAGCCACAGTCATCACGACCATCACCGCATAAAATAGGTAAAGTATAATTTTTTTCATAAGGCGGTATAGAAAGAGTTGCTGTGGCAAAGTTACATTATATTTGGTGTAAATACGAGATTATGCGGATAAAAGTTTATGGGGACGTGGAGGGAAGGGGGGGGGCATTAGGTTGGATTTCAAGATCCATAATTTTGTTCTGCATGATATTTGATAGATTTTTCACGCGCCAGCCTCACCCCATTAGATAGGGTGTTCAAAATCCATGATTTTTTATGATTGATATTTGAAAAAAATAACATCGTAAATAGTTGATATTCAACAATAATAAACGCATAAAACGCCTCAATTCGTGTGTTATTTTAATGGGTCACCCCATTAGGGGTGAGATAAGGTA
>UQQN01000046.1 GCA_900543155.1 uncultured Prevotella sp. | reverse complement strand
TATAACTATACCTGAATTGTGGTATTTTTCATGTTTATTTTCGTTGAATATCAACCATTTATAACATTAAAACATCCTCAAAACCATGCAGGACATTTTGGGGATTTTGAACACCCTACCTTAATGGGAAAAGATTTTGTTGCTTAGAACTTATTATTTTTGGCACTTGCTTTTGCAGGCTTTTTTGTAATCTTTGTCGCAGGCTTTTTTGCACGACTTATTCTTTTTAGAGCACTGCTTGTTTTTCTTACATTTCTTTTGGCAAGCCTTCTTGCAAGAGTCCTTGCGTGCTTTGTTCATTTTGCAGCATTGCTTGCTTTGTTCGCACTTCTTTTGGCAAGTTTTATTGCAAACCTTGTTGCAAGCGTCTTTGCGTGCTTTGTTCATTTTGCAGCATTGCTTGCTTTGTTCGCAGGTGTCAGGACAAGCCTTGTTGCAGGGCTTTACATCGTCTGCTAATGCCATTGTGACACTGAACATCACAAGGCATAAAAGTGAAAGCATTTTTTTCATAATCAAGTTGTATTTATTGTTTAAAAATTAGTCTTATTGAGTTTGTCTTAAATGCGTTTAAGTCCACTGCGCAGCGAGTTTGTTACAACGCTTACACTGCTCAACGCCATAGCAGCTCCAGCTATCATAGGACTTAGCATAAAACCACAAATAGGGTAGAGCACACCAGCTGCAATAGGGACGCTCACGACGTTGTAGAAGAAGGCCCAAAATAGGTTTTGGCGTATGGTTCGAACTGTACGAGCAGACAGTCGAATGGCTTGAGGCAGACGTAGCAAATCGGAAGTAAGTAAAGTGAGCATAGCGGTATCTATGGCAATATCGCTACCACGTCCCATGGCAATGCTTAAGTCAGCAACAGCTAATGCTGCACTGTCGTTAATGCCATCGCCTACCATGGCAACCTTTTTGCCTTCGGCTTGTAATTGTTTTACAAAATTAGCTTTGTCGGCAGGTAGGGTGTGTGCTACGTAATGGTCGATACCAACCTCGCTTGCTACCACTGCTGCTGTTTGTGCATTGTCGCCTGTAAGCATGTAGGTATCGATGCCTAAAGCTTTAAGTTGTTTGATGGCAGTGGCAGAGGTAGATTTAACTTCGTCGGTCAGAGCTAATAAGGCTAAGATTTTTGTGCCGTCGGTCAACGCTACTAAGCTGCACGCTTGATGCGTATAGTTATTGGCAAACTGATGTTGTGTGGCGGTAAGAGGGATGTTCTTTTCTTGCATCCACTTTAAACTGCCTACATAATATGTACAACCGTCTATACATCCGCTTACTCCATTTCCGGGTAGTGCGGTGAAGTTTTCAACCTTGCAGGTTGTTTCGTCTTTTAAGAATGTGCAAACCGCCTCGGCAAGGGGATGTTCAGACTGTCGTTCGAGAGATAGTAGGATGTCGCGCCATTTACTTTCAGAGTCGGACTCAAACCATGCGGCTTTTACTTCAGGGTGTCCCACAGTGATGGTTCCTGTTTTATCGAGTACTACGGCATTTATTTTCTCGGCAACTTCTAAACAGGTAGCGTCTTTAATAAGTATGCCAGAAGAGGCTCCACGACCAATGCCTACGATGATGGCTGTAGGGGTTGCAAGACCTAACGAACAAGGACATGCAATAACCAATACAGAAACCATGGCAATTAAGCCGTGGGTTAGACCATTAGCGGAATCGAGTAGAATCCAAGCTATCAATGTGATAAGTGAAATGCCAATGATGGTGGGCACAAACACGGCTGCAATGCGGTCGACCAATGCCTGTACGGGGACTTTGCTGCCTTGTGCCTCTTGCACCATACGCACAATTTGTGCTAAAAGTGTATCGGTGGCACGTTTTTTGGCTCGATAGTGCAATGTGCCATTCTTGTTGATGGTGCCTGCCATAACCTTATCACCGATGTTTTTTTCAACAGGGATAGGTTCTCCGCTTAGACTACTCTCGTCTACATTAGAGGCACCTGTAATAACTTCGCCATCCACAGCGATGCGGTCGCCTGGTCGTGCTAATAGAACGTCACCTGTTTTTACGTCGTTTACATGCTTTGTAACCTCCTTTCCATTGGGAAACACACAAACTACTTGCTTGGGCTGTAGCTGCATGAGTTTGCGAATGCTATTGGTGGTGCGATGTTTGGCACGAGCCTCAAGCATACGACCTAACAAGATAAATGCGGTAATAACACCCACGCTATCGAAGTAGAGGTGAGGTTGCATGCCGTGAGAGATGAACCATTGTGGAAAGAAAAGGTTGCAGAAACTGTAAATGAACGACACACTGATGCTCAGTGCTACAAGAGTGTCCATATTGGAGGTACCATGTTTTAGGAGTTTCCATGCGGGGGTATAAAACAGTCTGCCGTATTTCCACAATGAAAAGGCTGCTAAAAAACATGAGGCTACCTCTTGTCCTGCAAATAGATGGGGGATAATGCCTAACACCAATAGTGGTATGGCTATAGCCAATGCTCCCCACGCATTGCGTCGCATTTGTTTTAGTGCTTCGTTGTGATTGGCGACGCACTTCTTTGAGGTACTCTTTTTATTTGATGTATTGGGGGTGGTTTGGTTTAATTCGTTAGCAGAATTTTTTTCGGAAGCTACTTCTTCGTCTGCAAAAATGTGGGTTTCCTCGTCGTCTGTTTGGTCAATAATGAGTTCAAACCCCATGCGTTCTACGGATTGCTGTAGTTGTTGTGCCGTGCATGCTGCATCATCAAACTTTACGGTGGCTCGGTTCATGGGTAGATTTACATTCACTTCGACCACTCCTTCCACACTACGTAGCGCTTTGCCTACGTGGGCAGAACATGAAGCGCAACTCATGCCTTTAACAGGATATGTTTTCTCTATAATCATTTTTTCTATAGTTTTGGGGTGACTTTAATAATTTTGCTAAGTCGTTTCTGTTATGTTTGTGAATGCAAATTTAGTGATATTGGTTTGTTCGATGGAATAAACTGTATTAAATTTGTTTACTCTGCCATTTGCCTGAACGCATATAAAGGTAGCATAATACAAGGACGATGCTGCTATACACAATTTCGCTTGCCCAACACCAAGGCAACGAAAGACGTAGGTGAAAGATGGCTATAGCGACATAGCAAGTGTAGACTATGAGGGTGCCAATTTCAATGACAAATGCTATGCGGGTATTGCCAGTGCCACTGACAGCGTGGAAGAGTATTTGCGCAGGGATGGAAAAAAAGTAAGAACAGAGTTGCACATAAAGCGCTACACGTGCTGCCTCCATAAGTGGTGCATCGGTGGTAAAGATACGCATGACCTCGGTGGGAAAAATGGCAATAAGAAGTAATATGGGGGTAAGAATGCCGTATGCCATAATAATGGTGCGACGCAACATAGGACGCACTGATTGAGGTTCACCTTGCCCCATGAGATTGCTCACTAAGGTGCTGGCGGTAGAGGCTAAAGCTACTACAGCCATAAAGGTGAACGACGATATGTTGCGAATGATGTTGGTGGCGGCTAAAGGTTGTTCGCCTAAGTGCTCAATGCTGAGGAAGAAGATAAACCAAGTGCCAAGTGAGAGGAAATTTTGTACCATAGTCCACACGCTAAGGCCTAAAATGCGACCTAAAAGGTGGAATTTGAAGTGAGGAAGTACGTTCAGTGCGTAACGGCTGTAAGGAATGCTACGCCATGTATAAATGATAAAAAATAGGGTAGAAACCGCTTCTGCCATACTACTACCTATGGCAGCACCAGCAATGCCTAATGCGGGGAAACCGAAGTTACCAAAGATGAGGGTGTAGTTGAACACCACATTGCTTAATACCATTATCACGGAATTGAGTGTAAGGGTACGGGTGTGGGTGGTAGCAACGAAAAAGGCGCGAAACATGAGGTTGATGAAGGCAAAAAAGAAACCATAGACACGCCAATGTAGGTAACTGTTTGCAGCTTCATAGACACGGTGTGAACTAATGAGTTGCTCCATGATGTAGGGCGAGAACTGGCGGGTGAGCACAAATAATACAGTTGCTAACACAAGTAGGAAACCAAGACTGTGATAAAATATGCTACCTATGCGGGGATAGTTCCCTTCACCATTGCGACGCCCCATGAGTATTTGTGCTCCGATGCTGAATCCTAATCCAAGCATAAACACGGTGATAAAGAAGATGCCACCAAGGGCTGATGCGCCTAATTCAACCTCGCCTACACGACCAAGGAAGGCGGTGTCAGTGATGCCAATGAGTTGCTCCATCAAAGTGCTGATGAGGATGGGGAAGGCTATCTTCCATATTTGTGAGTAGGAGAAAGTATGAAGTTTGGGAAACATGGTGCAGTGGGTAAATGTGAGGGTGAATATGATTCTTTATAGTGCTTTAGGGGATATGTTTGCGCACTTAGAGTTAAAACGTAGGGAAAGTAATGAGAGAAAGGCTGTGTTGACCACAATAAGCGTGGAGCAACACAGCCTTTTTTATGTGCATTTGTGATTTCTTGACTATGTCAAAAAATTACTTGATAGCTTTTTCTGCTTTAGCAACTTGTGCCTTAGCCTTGGCAGCAGCTTTGTCGTAAACCTTCTGAGCCTTAGCCTTGTCTGCAGGGTTCTTAGCAGCCTTTACTGCATCGTAGAGAGTCCAAAGGTTAAACTTAGCAGCAGCTTCCTTCTGAATAGAAGTAATCTTGCTTGAGTATGCTTCTACAGCAGCTTCTTCAGCGGGAGTAGCATAAGCGTGCTTGTAACCCTTTTCTTTGTTCCACAAACCGCGAGTAAAGTCGGGGAATGATACGCTTGCGCAGTTGTTGTCCATTGAGATGGCACCGAGTTCAGCAATGCAGCACCACTCTGCAAGGTCGTATACGTCCATGTCGAGGGGAAGACCGTGTTGGAGGCAGTAGATGAGACGAGCACACATGATGAAGTCCATACCACCGTGACCACCTACCTTCTTAGCTAATTCACCAAACTTGGCAAGGATGGGTGATTCGTATTGCTTTTCGAGAGCCTGCTTTTCGGCTTCAGGCATAAAGCTGTGTGAACTGAGGTTGTCAACCTGGGGCTTATGACCGCTAGCAGCTAACTGCTTGCTATCTACAGCATAACCTTCAACAGGATACTTGTTAGCAAAACCCTTAGTACCAGTGAGCTGGTAGAGACGGTTGTAGGGCTGAGGATTCATTACGTCGTGCTGAAGTTCAATAACTTTAGCTTTTTCTGTACGAATCAATGTGGTGGTATGGTCACCATTACGGAAATCGTTGCAGGGCTTACCTGTCTTCTTTTCAACGAGTTCTTTACCATGTACGCTCTTGGTATCCATAGCAACGAGTGTCTTCATGCGGTCGCCACGGTGAATGTCGAGTGCTTGAGCTACAGGACCAAGGCCGTGAGTTGCATAAACGTCACCACGATTTTCACGGTTGTACTTTAAACGCCAACCAAGTTGTTCAGGATCTGAACCATTGGGGTTTTTCCAATAGTAATCCCAGAAATCGTCGAGGTTGTGGATGTAAGCACCCTGAGCGCGGATGATTTCACCAAACACACCATGCTGTGCCATGTTGAGTGTACGCATTTCGAACCAGTCGTAGCAGCAGTTTTCAAGAATCATACAGTTCTTCTGCATTTTTTCTGAAAGGTTTACAAGCTTCCAACATTCTTCGAGGTTCATTGCTGAGGGAACTTCGTCGGCTACATTCTTGCCATGCTGCAAAGCGCATTCAGCTACGGGGAAGTGGTGTTCCCAGTCGGTAGCTACGTAAACGAGGTCGATATCGGGACGTGCGCAGAGTTCCTTGTAACCATTCTCACCAGAGTAGATAGCAGCGGGAGCGAGACCAGCCTTACGCAAATATTGTTGGCAAGCTTCAGCACGTTCGGGAACATAGTCGCAAAGAGCTACTACTTCTACACCAGGAATTACGCAGAAGTTTTCTACAGCACCAGGACCACGCATACCGAGACCTACGAGACCAATACGTACTTTCTTAATCTTAGGAAGTTTAAGACCGATTACGTCCTTCTGACCAGCAGGGCGAGCAGGAGTTTCAATTTCGATGCTTCCCTTGTTCCAATGCCATTTGGTAGAAGGAGAAAGAGATTGTGCTTGTGCCAATGAGCTACCCATAGTGAGGAGAGCAGCGAAGGCAAAAGCAATACACTTTACCATTTTCATAGATAGATGAATTTATTTTTAAAAGATGATTATATTTTCAATGTTTGCAGTGCAAAGGTAGCATAAAGTGATTAAAATTGCAAATATTTCATCTTATTAAAGTCCTTATAAACATGGCTTTGGGCTTTTTTAGAATTGTATGGCATAATGTGTGTGGACTATACTACTGTGAAAAGCATGTGTTGTAGCCCTAAAATTGTGGTTCAAAGCTTACTCTATTTTTGTTTTTTCAAAAAAAGTGGTTCTAAAAATTCCGAAATAGAATTATTAGAACCACATTTTGTGATGTTTATTATTTTGCTTGTACTACACCTCAATATTTTGTGTGTAGGTACTTGCTAAATAATAATTAATTATTTCATTGTCTTCAAGTGCTCGAAAGCAGCCTTCACAAAGTCGCTTTCAGGATCAATTTCTTTAGCAATTGTAGCATATTTAGTTGCTTCTGCTTTATTAGGTGTATTGATAGCAACGTAGTAGAAGAAGAGGTAGCGGCAAGCCTCGTAACGTGCATTACGTGCCTTAGCCTTGATAGCATCGTCTTCGCTCTCGTTGATAACGTTTACATAGTTGTCGCGTACAGCATCGATAGGTTTGTTGGTGTCAGTGTTGTTGAGACGTGCCAACATTTGGTATGCGAGAACCTTAGGCAGTTTATTCTCTGTTTCAGTAGCAAGTACGTCCTTAAAAGCTTGTTCAGCCTTGTCGTGGTAAGCTTTCTTTTGTTCGGGAGTATTGTTTTCTTGCTGCCAACCTGCCAAATACTTGGTACCAAGTTGATATTTGTCAGAGATATCGGCCTTGTCGCCAAGGAGTGCAAGGTATTTTTCGAATACTTCGATACCTTTGTCAGCCTGCTTGTTACGAACGTAGAGGTTTGAAATTTCGTAGTAGTAAGAACCACGTTTATTGATGTTCTCTTCCTTCTTCTTATCTTCTTCGATGGTAGGGAATTTTTCCTCAAGATCTTTTACAGCTGCTTCGTAGTAAGTGATAGCTTCAGGATAATTGCGATTTTCCTTAGCAAGCTTTGCTGCATAATCAAAGTCCATGTAGAAGTATACAGAATCGGGGAACTGCTTGTCGCGGATATAAGCAGCAGCATCGTTTGCATTCTTCAAGGCTCCATCATAGTCCATTGCTGTTTCAACTTTGTTGTATTTAGCAAAGAACTCCATACGAGGAATGATAATGTCTTTGGGAGCAAGAGGCTTAACCTCGTTGGCAATCTGGATGATTGTATCGAGATAATCCTCATTCTTTACAGACATAGAGAAGAGTGCTTGCAAGTAGTTTTCGCATGCACGAATGTCAAGGTGTGTTGTATCCTTGGGAGTTGCTGCATAATATACCTTGTAGCTTTCGATAGCCTTGGCATAATCATCGAGCTTGTAATAGATATTACCCAATTCAAGGTCGGCTTCTGTGAACGAAGGATCAATTTCTTTAATCTTGTTCAAGTAGTCGATAGCAGCGTGGGGGTTGATGTTTTTATATACGAAAGCATTACGCTTCATGGCTCCTACGTTTGTAGGGTCGTTGGCGAGAACTTCGTCATAACGTGCACCAGCTTCACCCCACTTTTGGAACTTCATGAACACTTCTGCAGAGAACATGAGTCCGGGAATATAGGTAGGATCGAGTGTATAAACCAACTTGGCACACTGACTTGCACCCTGAAGCTCATTGTTTTCAAGAAAGTATGTACCTACAGCTACGAGGTCTTCCTTGTTTTTCTTGATTTTCTTTTCAAGAGCCATATACACTTTGCCAGCCTTATCGGGATCGTCCATCTGCAAGCTAACAATTTGTTCGGCTTGAGCCTGGTACTCAGGATTCAAAGGAGGGCAATCGTAATTACGAGTTTGAGCCTGTGCTCCGCTAACGCCCAAAGCGAGAAGCGCTGAGAACGCTGCTACGCGAAAGATGTTCTTTTTCATATATTGTGTTGCTGTTTTATTCGTTGTTAATTTGGTTTTTTGTGCGTGAATTTATCATGTTATGCGAAAATTCCGTGCAAATATAGCAAATATTCAAGAGATTATGCCTTTTGTTTGCTATTTATTTGTCGAAGCACCACACTTTTAGTCTTCTTTCGTCAGTTAGAAGTTAACTCTTGTAAGTCTTTCGTCGATAAATTCGTGATTTCGCTAATCTCTGGTATCGAAAGACCTTTGGCTATCAACTTTTTAGCTAAAGCTATTTTTTCGCGTTGGGCACCTTGCTCAATTCCCTGCGCTATTCCTTTTTCAATACCTTGCGCCATTCCTTTTTCAATGCCCTGGGCTATTCCTTTTTCAATTCCCTGCGCCATTCCCTGCGCCATTCCTTGCGCTAAGCCTTCATCGCGAGCTGACTCAAGAACGTCATTTTGAATCATTACAGAGTCAATATGTTTGTCGTAGGCTAAGCGATCCGCATCGTTCATTGAATAATATTGCAATTTTTTGCGTGCTTCTTGCAAACCTGGTGCTTGGGTGTCAGGACGTATTTCCCCATTCTTTAAGTATTCAATCCATTCTTCGAGTGGGGTTACGGCTACTTTGTTAAATTCGTTGACGCGAACCAAAATGTACTCGGGGAAAATGTCGGAAGGCGATTTTTTGACTATGGTGCCTTTTTCTTTGGCGTTAACTTGTAGTTGATCCTTAGTGTGTACACCCACAAAATTATTTTGTCCCACATAAAGGTAGTCAGAGCCTTTGCCTAAATCAAAGTATAGAATACTGATTGAATAAATCTTCTTAACTTCTTTATAAGAGTTTCCTAAGTCGATATGTTCGGTAATGGCTTTGGCAACGCCGTAGAGAATACGTTCCAAATAATAGAGTTCGGTAGTATTCTGTACCTCGACAATAATAATATCGCCCTTTTCGTCTTTAGCTTTGATGTCCACACGATTAAATTTATCGGTGGCATCTTGTTGGTTTGACTCACTCTCTAATATTTCTATAACCTTTACTTTTTGGTTTAGAAACACAGTAAGAAAACCATCCAATACATCGAAGTTTGCCTTTTGTCTGAGCAAGCGTTTTATGGCCCAGTCAAAACGTATGTATCTATCTTTTAATCCAGCCATATTTTTTCAATTTTAAA
This sequence comes from uncultured Prevotella sp., assembly GCA_900543155.1. Taxonomy (GTDB): domain Bacteria; phylum Bacteroidota; class Bacteroidia; order Bacteroidales; family Bacteroidaceae; genus Alloprevotella. The sequence goes on along the minus strand of UQQN01000046.1, from coordinate 9,044 downwards.
GTTCAGATAATAGGGAAAACAATCTCTTATTTAATGCTTACATCCTTAACTTCTACAGGTGTAATGGGGAGTAACTGCGAATTGTTACAGATAATGGTTTGACCTTTTTGTCCTTTGGTGTAGAAGAAAAAGTTTTTCAACATCGATCGACTACGGGGGTCTGTGTGTATGATATATACAGAACGTAGTAGGGGATAGTCTGCGGTGGCAATATAATATTGGTAGGGACGCACATACTTTGATCGTTCAATATCGCTGTAACGTGTTACGCGCATTACGTTGAAGGCGAGTTTTGAGAAATCAGCCAAAGCATTGTCATTAGCACCTTTAAGCCAATTCGCTCCTACAATTCCAATAATTTTAGGATCAGCCTCTACCATATCTATTACAGACTGGTTCGTTTTTCCCTCTGATGCATAGACGTTTCCTTTTAAGTCTTGTCCGTTACAGAGTGAATCTTTCATGTAGCGTACCGTGCTTGAACCAGAATTGTCGAAAACAAGTTTAAGCTCGCCTTTCTGATGTTTTGAGTTGCTTAATTGTTCCCAACGTGTTATTTTACCTGTCACAATACCTTTGATTTCATCGAGTGTGATTAGCGAGTCTTTGCATTCTTTATTCACAATCAACGCAATAGCATCAGAGGCAATCATAGATTGAGTTACTCCCAATCGGTGACTTTCTATAAGGGTGCGTTCATTGGGGTTAAGTTTGCGAGTTACCACAATACAACGTATGCTATCATTCACAAGCATGCGTATGGCTTCGTCCTCACTCACATATTGTGGTTTCATGTTAGCTTCAGGATGTGCCATGCCAAAGCTTTGTATGATGTTGTCGAGGATAGGTTTAAATGTTTCGTCTACGGCTACCTTTACATCATCTTCTTGCATCCAATTAGAGTTCGCTTTTCTGTTATTCTTGCACGATGCCATAAGGCAAACGGCTATGATAAGTGCATACTTTACTAATTTATTGAATTTCATTTCTTTGTGTGATTATTGATTGTAGTAGCAAAGTTAGTGCAAGGCTTATAAAGAACAAAATGTTTTGCTGCATTTTATCTCAAAATTCGATAAAAAGAAACAAAAACGAGATAAAAAAGAGACAGGCAACAAGCTACACTATGTAGTGTAGCATTGTTGCCTGTCAAATTATCAGTTATTTCTTACATCAAGTAACAAATATGATTACTGGATGCGGAAACGTACGGGAAGACGGAACCAAACAGGAACAGGGTGACCATTCTGCTTGGCAGGAACGAAGCGAGGAAGTTTACGAACTACGGCTGCAGCAGCCTGGTCGCACTCACGTGAGAGTGATTTTTCAATCTTCACATCGCTTACAGAACCGTCGGTACCAACCTTGAATCGGAGTACTACTGTACCTTGCAATTCTTGTTCCTGAGCAATTTCAGGATACTTAAGGTTCTTGCTTACAAACTGGAGCAAAGCAGATTCGCCACCAGGGTATGTAGCCTGTACTTCTACGAGGGCATTGTCAACCACTTCGGGTTCCTTGGGAGGAGTGACAGTACCACCAGCACGTTGGTTTTCCTTCAAGTCATCGATGTTGATACCAGAGTTATCACCATTGGGGTTCACATAGTCTTGTGAGGCGATGGCGAACTTATTTTTAGTAACTTCATCCTGAGTTTTGAGTTCCTTAGAATGGTCTACCTTATCGTCTTCAACGATTTTAGGAACGGTAAACTGAATAGAAGACCTAACGTTTACCTTTTCAACTTGCTTAGGTTCCTCGTATTTGAGTTCGGGTTCTTTCTTCTTTTCTTCCTTCTTAGGTTCATCCTTCTTCAATTCCTGAAGTTCGGTGATTTCCTCAGAAGCCATGTCTTTGTTCTTAGCGATAGCTTCTTCTACTGCGCTCTTAAGAGCGATACCAGCAGCAGCTACGGCGATAAGAATAAGAACAATGATGATCGCACGGAGTTGGAACTTGCCTTTATTGGCGCGGTTACGATAAGCTCCGTACTCCTTGTTACGTCCTTCGAAGACCAAGTCACACCATTGTTTTGATGCTAAATCTATTTTAGACATAATTTATTGTTATACTTAGCTTATAGTTATTACTGCGCAGAGCCGTTCTTCAAAGCATCTATTTTGGCTTTGTCACCGTCTACGAACTTATCAATTACATAACGTCCAATGCTGCAAATTTGCATTTCATCGAGCACTTGGATAAGGTTATCATAAGTAGCTTTATCAGAAGCCTTGATGATTACGCTAGGAGTGTAATCAGCATTCTTGATTTTGTTAAGCTCTTCCTTATATTGTGCTTTCTGTTTTTGCTCTTGCTGCACGTTGGATGTTGCCATGCGAGCATACTTATCTTTCAATGCCTGGACAGCCTTTACAGCTTGGGGGTTGCTTTCGAGAAGCACCTTACGCAAGCCATTTTTGCCGTAAGTAGTGGCAAACAGTTTACCTTCATCAGGGATGTCGGTACCACCGTCGGGTTTACCCTTGAAATAGTAGAGCGTGTTGTTCTCATCAATGAGGATAGTGATAGCCTTAGAAGCTGCCACCTGGCTCTGATTCTCTTCATTTGTATCTTCTTTATCCGAAGGCATAGAGATTTCCATTGTCTGCGGTTTGAGAAGAGTTGTACAAAGCATAAAGAATGTCACGAGCAACATGATCATATCCACCATCGGCGTGAAGTCCACGCGCGAGCTCATTTTCTTTTGTTTACTTCCACCTAATTTTGCCATAACATTCAAATTTTAGTCTTCTACGCCTTTAAGTGAGGTAATCAAATTGTATCGATTTTCCTCAATCTCGCGCAGAGAATCCATAACTCTTTTAATTACAGCGTAGGAAGTAGACTTATCAGCCTTAATTGCAATACGCATATTCTCGCCACACGCTTCACGTGCTGTGCTTACCCAGGTTTTCAGCTCATTGTTTACGCTGTCGCAAGGAATACCGGCTTCTTTGCTCTTAGTGAGCAATTCATTCATTCTGTCACCACTTGCAAGCCATCCCTTGATAGTGTTAAGAGGTGTACCGAATGTAGGAGCCTGTGCAAATTCCTTCACTTCCTGAGGAGAAAGATCCAACTTATCAGCCTGATTCATAGCTTCAGCAAGCTTAGTGAGGCCTTCGGGAGAGTCCATTGTCATGAACACCTTACCATTCTTCTCGACAAAGATGGTAAGCAAGTTGGTAGAAGGAATCTTGATTTCAGAGACCGAACCAGGTGTTACCACCTTAATAGGTTCTTCCTTAACGAAAGTAGCAGTCAACATAAAGAAGGTAAGCAGCAGGACCATGACATCGCTCATAGGCGTCATGTCTATGAACGTATCTTGTTTTTTAATTTTAAAACGTCCCATGTCTTAAATACCTTTTTATGCTATTAGTGAGTTGCAGAGAAAGTTTCTACGATAGTAAAGCCAACTTCGTCGAGGCTGAAAGTCAAGCGGTCGATTTTGTTAGTGTAGTAGTTGTAAGTAATAACTGCGAGCGCACCAGTTGCGATACCTGAGGCAGTATTTACAAGTGCCTCAGAGATACCTACTGAAAGGGCTGAAGAGTCAGCGCCACCTTCGCCAGCACCCATAGCTGAGAACGACTTAATCATACCCAATACAGTACCGAAAAGACCCATCAAAGTACCGAGTGTTACAATAGTACCGATGATAGGAAGGTTTTCCTGCATCATAGGCATTTCGAGAGCTGTAGCCTCTTCAAGTTCCTTCTGGATTGAGAGTACCTTCTGTTCCTTAGTCAAAGTAGTATTCTCTTCCATTTCCTTGTACTTGCGAAGAGTTGCGCCAACAACGTTAGCTACAGAACCACGCTGCTTGTCGCAGAGCTGCTGAGCCTTAACGAGGTCGTTCTGACGAAGAGCAACCTTAATGTCTGCAACGAACTTAGTCAAGCTTGAACGACCATAAGCATTACGGATAGCGAAGAAACGCTCGATAGCCAAAGCTACAACAGTTACGAAGAGTGTCCAAATGATAGGCACAACGAAACCACCTTTGTAAACTGTACCAATGATACCTGCAGGTTCGTAAGTATTTTCAGAGAAAACTGAGAACATTGCAGGATCACCTTCAGCACCCTTGAAGTTTGAAAGGTGACCAGCACCGAAGAGATAGAGACATACGGCGATGATTGCACATACGATGATTACGGCGAAACCTGACTTGATGCCGGTAAAGCCCTTTGATTGTTTTTTGGGTGCACCCTTGGGTGCGCTAGCATTTGTAGTTGCCATTGTTGTAAAAATTAATTGTTTGTAGAAATTTTATTGATTGATTTTCAAGTGTTTTGCTACGCATACTTTTGCATAGCTACGTTTATTACGTGGCAAAGATAATACATTAAAATGCAAAATACGCTTTTTAAACTGACTTTTTTCATAAAAACTTTTGCTTTATGTAGTAAAAGTCATTTTTATGCGTCATCAGACAAAAGAATACTTATCTCAAGTATTACAAAATATGACAGTAAGGGGCTTTTATTAAGAAATAATTAAGTATTACAATCTATGAGAGGGAAAACGCCTTCTTTAAAATAGCGTAAATTCCACAGTCATAGTTTGTAATACTTAATACTTACTGCAATACTACGTAATACTTATTTTTTATTTATTAAGTGTCATACTGCCTGAGCCAATCATTTGTCCGTCGGCAAAGATGTAGGCTGAATAAGTGCCTCCGCCTAAGAATTCGCTAACGGGCACATATACTGTTGTGCGCACCTCTTTTCCTGAATATTCAATGGTCTTGGCTGCCGAATATCCAATATTGCGGTTCTCGTAGTGGAAGGTACCCGATTGGTTAACCACCTGTTGTCCTGGTTTGAGCAGACGCACGTATACTGTGCGGTTACCAGCAGTAGCAGTTACATTACGTGTTATGGTAAACGAAATGGCAAATCGTGCAATATCCTTGCTCTTTTTGGCATTCTTTCCATTCTTCTTCAAGGGTGAAATGGCAATACCTGTTGCATCTAATTGTGCAGCAATAGCTACGCGTTCGTTTAGATGCGTATTTTCAGCCTGGATATTGGTATTTTCTTGACGCACACGTTCGGCATCAGCGCGTGCCATGTCTCGTTCGCCCATAAGGGCTTGGTTAACCTGTTGCAAAGAGTCAACCTGTCGGATATAGTCGCGCAAAACGGCACGCACTGTGGCGAGTTCGTTTTTTAAACGTAGAATTTCGGCAGAATTATTGGCTTTAGTGCGTTTGAGCTCTTTTAAGAGTTCTTCGGCGCGCGCTTGTTCTTGATTCAGTCGGTTAATAAGCGAGTCGTCTTTAACGCCACGTTTAAGTTCACCATACTGACTTGCAAACTCTGCATATTGGTTTTCCATTTCCTTTTTGTCGAGTTCAGCAAGTTGGCGCAATTCAGCCAGTTCCTTTTCTTTGTCTTCGAGTTTTTTCTTGTCACCATTACAAGCAACCATCATGCCTGCAAGTGCAATAACGAAGGCAAACAAGAGAGTTTGAGTTGACTTTTTCATGTATATGTATTAAAATGTGTCCTTCCTATTATAGAGGGGTAGGGCAATGTTTACTCAATCACAGTGGTCCAACCATGTACGTCGGGTTCAGTGCCATACTGAATGGCGCGGAGCAGTGTATAGAGTTTCTCGCTCCAAGGTCCGGGCTTACCATCCTTTGAAATGACGTAGCTCTTGTGGTTTTCAAGATCATCAATTTTGCGGATAGGACTAATCACGGCAGCAGTGCCACATGCTCCAGCCTCTTCGAAAGTAGTGAGTTCTTCTTCGGGGATAGGGCGCACTTCAACCTCCATGCCCAAGTCTTTAGCTAATTGCTGCAAGCTGCGGTTGGTGATAGAGGGGAGGATAGAAGACGATTTCGGTGTGATGTATTTACCCTCCTTAATGCCAAAAAAGTTGGCAGCACCACATTCATCAATATATTTCTTTTCTTTTGCGTCAAGATAGAACTCTGAAGCATAGCCTGCATCGTGTGCCATTTTGTTAGCTGCCAAACTTGCTGCATAGTTACCACCCACTTTGTAACGACCTGTTCCCAATGGAGCTGCACGGTCAAATTCGCGGATAATTACGTAATCATTTGTAGCGAATCCACCCTTGAAGTATGGACCTACGGGCGAAACAAAAATGATAAATAAATATTCATCGGCAGGATGTACACCTACCTGAGCGCCTGTACCAATAAGGAGTGGACGAATGTAGAGCGAAGCGCCACTTTCATAAGGAGGCACAAAGCGTTCGTTCAGTTTTACCACCTTCTTAACCATCTCTTCAAAGATTTCGGTGGGAAGTTCGGGCATAAGAATACCGCGGCAAGTGCTTTGCAAGCGTTCTGCATTATCCTTAATGCGGAAAGCGCGAATCTTTCCATCGGGGCAGCGGAAAGCCTTCATACCTTCGAAAGCCTCTTGTCCGTAGTGTAATGCGGTAGCCGCCATGTGTATGTTGATGGTGTCGGATGATGAAACCTCTATTTCGCCCCACTTGCCATTACGGTAGTAGCAACGTACGTTGTAATCAGTAGGCATGTAACCAAACTTGAGGTTAGCCCAATCAATATTTTCCATAATGCTTGAATTATTATTTAATTTGCCGACAAATTTAATCAATATATCAATAGAGTGTACACAAAATGCCAGAGTTTTTGCATTAAAAGCAATAAAATGGGTCTATGTCGTGTTTTAAACGCAATATATTATGCCTTTTAAAATTTGGCAAATTGACCAATTTACTTTAATTTTGCTCAGTTTTTTAACATAAAAATTCTTCACACCCACCATGTACGCAATTATCATCAACGCTGTAGCCATTATTGTAGGCAGCGCCATTGGTGCGCTTTTTAAGCGTGGCATTAGCGAAAAATATGTAAATGTGCTAAACTCTGCTATGGGACTTTGTGCCATAGCTTTGGGCATGAACGTAGCCATAGATAGCATGCAAAAAACGCAATACCCCGTGCTTTTTATTTTTTGTTTGTCGTTGGGTGGACTTACGGGTACACTGCTTAAAATGGATCAACGCATGGAGCGTGCCACGCGTCGCATTTCTACGACCAACCTTGCTGAGGGTATCACTACAGCGATATTGCTTTGTTGTGTAGGTACACTTGCCATGATGGGTCCGGTGATGAGTGCGCTTTATGGCGACAACACCTACCTAATGACAGCAGCCACACTAAACCTTGTTACGGTGTTGGTCTTAGCCTCGTCTTACGGATTTGGTATAGCACTTACAGGTATTGCCGTATTCGTGTGGATGTCGTCGATATATGGCATCGCTTTGCTTTCTCGTTCTTTTATATCCACAGAACTAATATCTGAAGTCTCGCTTGTGGGTGGCATTCTTATCACGGCTTCGGGTTTAGGTGTGTTACACATTAAAGACTGTAAGACCATAAATTTGCTCCCCTCGCTATTTATGCCGATGGTGTTCTTTGCTATTCGTGCATTGTTCCATCATTTTGGTATCAATTTTTAAAAACAGAAGGCTATTGCTTTGAAATACATTAGGGTGGTTCTAAAAATCAAATTTTTTAGAGCCACCTTTTTGGGTCACCAGTAAAACCCTGTGTTTGATTATTTGAGTTAGATTAATATTAATATTTCACGCGCCAACCTCATCCCTAATGGGGTGACCCATTTATCCATGTAATTTATCGGATTTTGTCGTCGTCGATAGAGACATTTTGACACCCAAATAGTTTGTTTGAGTCTTGCCATTGTCATAAGAATTTACAATGATAGTAAGATGAACCACCCTTGTTCCACCGATCCTCATTCGTTCATCATTCGTTCGATTCCGTATTGTTTCCGTATTGTTTTCCGCTTCGCAATAGGAGGATGATACGGAAACGATACGGAAACGATACGGAAATGATACGGAAACGATACGGGATTGATACGGAAAATATGACAAACGCACGAAATGCCTCAATTCATATATTCTTATAATGAATTACCCCGTTAGGTGGGGTGAGGATGGCGCTTGAAAATTCCCCAAAAGGCGTTGGTGTAAATTTCTTTTTTTTGTGTAATAACGATTCCGATATCATTCCGAAGTCATTCCGATATCATTCCGAAGGAAGAGAATTGGTCAAAATGTCGGTTTTGAAGAGGTAGGGCGTTTAAAATTGGTGAAATGTTTTGTGCAATTTTATCGGGTTTTAATGTTGGTAATGCACGCCCTGAATTATCGTGCAGGCGTGCATTCTTGATTGCAAAACCATGCAGAATATTTTTGGGATTTTGAACACCCTACCTAACGGGGTAACCCATCATAACAAGCCACTTACCGACAATAAGAACCAATAAAACCATGCGAAAAGGAAGCAATTTGACAGAAAAAGAGTTATGCCCAGCGTTTAAAAATCCATCGGCGTAGGGCATCTATGAGTGCGCTAAGCAGATAAATGGCAAGGTACAGCAAAACCATCTCTGCCATAAAGAGTAGGGTAGAGTGGGTGTCTTTATCGAGTTGGCGAATAAAGGCAAAATACTCTTTCCGCACAAGTAGGTGCTGGTGGGTGAGATATGCGGTGAAACTGCCTGCTGCTAACCAGTTGACTATGTTGCTTTGTAGTTTTAGACGCGAGAAGAAAAGTAAGAGCGCTACTGCTGAAAATATGAGAATGGGGTTGGTGTATGAAGCAAAAATGGGCATGAGCATGCCGATGTAAGGTTGTGCTATCATGCCTGCTCCCCAAAGTAGGAGGCTCATGCCAAGTACACAGACAGTCCATACGCCCAAGAACTTATAGTTTGACACGTGTTGCAGACGGGGTGAAAGATATAGTCGCAGATAGCGCCCTAAAAGGTAGAGTCCCATAAAGGGCACTGTGGCGTAACCTACGTTTAGGTCTGAGAATATGTATGAGGCAGGAATGGTGCATAGGTAGAAGGCTATTAAAAAACGGCGCAAGGTGGGTTCGTCGGCTTGACTCACAAAGGCATTGAGCACAGGGGTGAGTAGGTATAATAACAGATAGCTGTTAACCTGTTGGCGGAATTAATTTAGTGCATACTTAATTCTGCCAATGGGCTTGT
>UQQN01000045.1 GCA_900543155.1 uncultured Prevotella sp. | reverse complement strand
CTTATACTTTTTGATTTCTGATTTCCTTAAAAATCACTCAGTGACCTCGTTGGGATTCAAACCCAAGACCTTCAGAACCGGAATCTGACGCTCTATTCAGCTAAGCTACGAGGCCTAAGCAGATGCAAAGTTAAAGTTTTTTTTTAGATTAGAGGTGTGGATGAAAGGAAAATACTAACTTTGCTTAGAATAACATGCCAATAATGATATGAAATTTTTGATAAAGCGATATACTGCTGCAGACTTTGATGTTTGGAATAGTGCCGTTGAAAATATCGTAAGACAACAGTCGTTTCTTTTTAATCGTGCCTACATGGAATATCATAGCGATCGTTTTAAAGATGCTTCGTTAATGATTACTGATGTGCAGGGAAAAGTGTTAGCCTTGTTTCCAGCGAATGTATGTAGAACGGATGAACATCGTGTGGAGTCGCATGGTGGACTTACTTATGGTGGACTGTTAATGTCACCGCATCTTACAGCCCAACTTACGGGTGAGGTGTTTGATGCGTTGCTTGCTTTTTATCGTGAACATGGTTTTGATTCGATAGTTTATAAGCCTATTCCCTACATTTATTGTAGTTATCCCTGCCAGGAGGATTTGTATTGGCTTTTTAGGAAGAATGCAACTTTATTGAGTCGCCAAATATCGTCTGTAATAGACCTTGCACAGCCTTATCCTTTAAGTACGTTGCGCAGGCGTAAGGTGAAGAAGGCTGAGAAATTAGCTTGTTTGCGTATGGAATTTGGCAAACAACACTTAAAGGCTTATTGGCAAATTTTAAATACGGTATTACAGTCGCGTCATGATACGCTTCCTGTGCATACACTCGAAGAGATGGAGTTGCTTATGCAGCGTTTCCCTCGTAATATTCAGTTGGCGGTGTGTGTCGATCATGTCAATAACGAAGTGTTGGCAGGTTGTTTGCTTTACATCACGCAGCATGTGGTTCATGCACAATATATAGCTTGTAATGATAGAGGTTGCGAATTAGGTGCGCTCGATTTGCTTTTCCGTAATATTATAACAGCCTCTCCTGTATTGTATAAAGGTGTGCGTTATTTTGATTTCGGTACTTGCAACGAAGAAGGCGGTTGGTATTTAAACGAGGGACTCATTTTTCAGAAAGAAGGCTTCGGTGGACGTGCGGTATGCTATGACAGTTATTTGATAAACTGTTAGAAGTTTATTTTGGGGGCAAAAATGCTCTTTTATGCACAATATCATCATTTCTAATGAAAAATAGTACAGCTTTTCTCTTTACATTTGCAAAAGAATTTTTAACAATAAACAATTTATCACTATGAGAAAGCTGTTATTCATTTGTTCGTTAGTTTTGGGTTTTGCAGCAGTGCAACCAGTCAACGCACAGTTTTTAAAGAAAATGGGTAAGGCTCTTGGTTCTGCCCTTTCAGCGTCAAGCACTTCAAGTTCGTCTTCAAGTTCGTCTTCAAGCGCAATTCCTCATACCAAGTTTGTAGTAACCGCGTGTGAGTATTGGGGAGAAAACGTGCTGATACGTTTTGTGGTAACCAATACCTCATCGGAAAGTATTGATTTCGAAATAGGTGAGGTTGAAGCTATTGATGACAAGGGTAGATCACACGAAGTGAATGTTGAAGTACCTAATCCTAAGTTTTGTAGAGATTGTACGGCTTTGCCTCCAGGCGTACCTGTAAAATGCTATTTCGTGATAAAGAATGTGTCTAACACCTGTAAATCTATTTCAAGAGTTAGTTTCTCGGGAGATGTAAGTGAAGGAGTAGGTCCTAAAATTTTGCCTTACAAAGACTATGTGATTAGTTCACGCGACATTCTTTATGCCCAAAATACGAATGCAAGCAATATCTTTTGTTCGCACCCTCTTTTACAATACAACCTTAATAGTGTAGTGCGTGAGGGAAATGATGTGCTTGTGAATGCCACGGTGAAGAATGTCTGTGATGAAGTTCTTAATATCTCATCTTGCCATGATTCCTCTATGGTATTTGATGATGAAGGAAATTCATATAAAATGGAGGCTACACTTGCAGGTAATGACTTTTATTGGGGCAAAGAAGTTCCGTCGAATGTGCCTTTAAAGTTACAACTCGTAATTAAAAATGTTCCGGCAAGAATTAAGAACTTTAGTCTTATAAAGTATATTTTTTCAAGCCAATCATACAATTATCCTATAGAAATTAAGAATCAGGCTATTCAGTAAAACCATGATACAACTTGTCTTGGTTTAAGTCCATAAAAAAGCAACACGTTTTGAAGTCCTTGTTGAACATCAAAACGTGTTGCTTTTAATCTTTTGCCAGCTTTATATTTCGAAGAACTTTATCATTCGATTTAGAATTGCTTTATCAAAAATTATCCCCAAATTTCTTTAGCAATGCTTTGTACCAAAGCAATTTTTGCCCATTGTTCTTTTTCAGTGAGTTTGTTGCCAATTTCACATGAGGCAAAGCCACATTGTGGACTAAGGCAGAGTTGTTCTAAGGGCAAATATTTGGTGGCTTCGTGAATACGTTGTATAATGGTTTGACGATCTTCTAGCTGAGGATTCTTCGTCGTGATAAGTCCTAATACCACCTTCTTGTTAGCTGGTATATGTTTCAGAGGTTCAAAACCCCCAGAACGCTCGTCATCATATTCAAGGTAAAAAGCATTGACGTTCTCGTTTTCGAACAATATGGGTGCTACTGTGTCGTAAGGACCTTGTGAAGCCCAGGTTGAATGGTAGTTGCCACGACAAACGTGTGTGTTGATAACCAAATCGGCAGGAAGGTTTTCAAGTGCCTTGTTGTTTACTTCAAGATAGATGTGCATCAAATCCTCAACCTTGTAACCACACCCCGTCATGGTCTCCCAAAAACTTTTATCGCAGACCATACCCCAAGTACAGTCATCAAATTGGATGTTGCGACAACCTGCAGCATAGAGTTCTACAATTACTGTGCGATAAGCTGCAGCAATGTCTTCAATGAGCTCTTGATGGTTGGGATAAATGCTGTGTGTGTTAGATGTATTACTTTCGCCACGAAATAATTCAGCATAAAATTGTGCAGGTGCAGGAATTGTTTGGCGTGCCACAATGCCTTCGTCTTCGAATTGCTTTACGAATTTAAAGTGTTCAACAAAGGGGTGATTCTCGCCACTGATTTTTCCTGTCAGTGCACATGAACCTTTTGTTGTTTCTTCGTCATGGAACTGGTAACCATGGTCTAGTTCGGTGTGTTCTACACCATTCAAGCCCCACATAAAGTCGAGGTGCCAATAGCTGCGACGATATTCTCCATCAGTAATAACCTTAAGTCCTACCTCCTTCTGTTTGGCAATAAGGGCGGTGATGCACTTATCTTCAACGGACTTAAGATCGTTGGCTGTGATATCGCCATTGTTAAATGCAGCTCTTGCTACTTTAATTTCTTGAGGACGTAGAAAACTTCCTACGATATCTGCACGAAAAGGTGAATTGTCTGCATAGTTTGTGTTGTGTGCCATATTCTTTTTGTGTTTGTTGTTTATTAAAAGTTTTACGGATGCAAAGTTATGGTATTTCCTATTGCAGAACAATAGTGTTGCGTAATACGGGAAAATATGCTATATTTGCACAGATAAAACTTAAAATACAGAATATTATCCTTTATAATTAAATATATTCGGAATGGAAGGTTTAGATAAAACAGACAAGGCGATACTTAGAGCTTTACAAGAAAATGCAAAGTTAACCACTAAGGAGTTGGCAGATAAGGTGCATCTTTCCTCTTCGCCAACCTTTGATCGTCAAAAACGTTTGGAGCGTGAGGGATACATAAAGAAGTATGTAGCTTTAGTAGATTCGCGTAAGGTGGGTAACAATATTATTATTTGGTGTAATATTCGGCTTAAACAACATACGCACGATTACATCAAGGAGTTTATGGATGCCGTACAGGATATTGAGGAAATAACAGATTGCTATAATACGAGTGGTGATTTTGACTTCCTCATCAAGGTGCATACTCGCGATATGGAAGCTTATCAAGATTTTATGTTGAACACTTTAGGTAAAATGCATTGTTTGGGAAGTCTGAATAGTGTTTTTGTTATTGGCAATGTGAAATCTACTACGCAGGTGCCCATTAAAGAATAAACTCGTTCGTAATAAAAAAGCAACACGTTTTGAAGTCCCTTGTTGAACATCAAAACGTGTTGCTTTTGTTTTTTTGTAGTATGCAGTTTATCTGAACGAATCGGTAAGCAGTTTAATTTCAATGCTGGGCGAAATGCGTTCGTAGAGAATGTTATAGACTGCATCAAGAATAGGCATATTTACATGATAATAGCGGTTAATGCCCTTCATACATTTGGTGCCATAATAACCCTCGGCAATCATTTCCATTTCTATTTGTGCAGACTTAACGCTATATCCTTTACCAATCATGGTGCCAAACACACGGTTGCGCGAGAAGTTTGAATAACCTGTTACAAGCAAGTCGCCTAAATACACACTGTCATACACACTGCGGTCGATAGGATATACAGCTTGTAGGAAACGGTTCATTTCTTGCACTGCGTTCGACATGAGCACACTCTGAAAGTTATCGCCATATTTCAAGCCGTTACAAATACCAGCAGCAATGGCATACACGTTTTTCAGCACAGAAGCATATTCAATGCCAATTACGTCGCACGATGTTTTTGTTTTAACGTAGCTCGAAGCCATAGTCTCGGCAAAGGCACGTGCTTTTTCATTGTCAGAGCATCCCACAGTGAGGTAGGTAAGACGTCCAAGTGCTACTTCTTCAGCATGACTCGGTCCGCCAAGCACACCTAAATTCTCATCAGGCACATTGTATACTTGTCGAAAAAATTCAGAGCACACCAAATTTTCGTCGGGCACAATACCCTTGATAGCGGTGATGATGAATTTATCGTGTAGCTTTACCTTAAGTTTTTTCAAGTGGTTTTTAAGGTAAGGCGAAGGTGTTACAAACACCAATGTGCGACAGTTGCGCACAATTTCGTTGATGTCTGTAGAGAAAGTAATGCGCGAGGTGTCAAAGTGTACGCTTGTGAGATACGATGGGTTGTGTTCAGTGCGTACAAAGTCGTCGATGGCATCTTGTCTTCGAATATACCAATGCAGATGCTCCACTTTTTCGAGTAGCATCTTGGCTATGGCGGTGGCCCACGAGCCGCTGCCCATCACAGCTATGTTTCCTAAGTCGTACACGGTGTTAATATGCTAATGAGCGAATATGCTAATGAGCGAATATGCGAAAGTAGTGATAAGCTAATGTGTTTATGTGGTAATGTGTTTGCTTTTAACTAATAGTTTGTTAGCAAATTCACACAAACACAACACATTCACACATTAGCCTCAGTCATTACACGTTCCAGGCTTCAATATCCTGCACGCTAGGTTTGGCGATATCGAGCTTAAACTTCTTGATAACTTCGCCAATTTGCTGCTGAATCTTTTGAGCCTTTACGTCTTTGAGGTCGCTAACCAAGTAGTAACCCACCTTTTGGAGCACAGGAACAAGTTCTTCGGCAATGCCTGCAGCTACATACTTGTCGGCTTTATCGCGTGGAGCCTTCTTTTCAGGACGCATTTGCGGGAAGAAGAGAACCTCCTGAATTTGAGTCTGACCAGTCATCAACATCACCAAACGGTCGATGCCAATGCCAATACCTGAAGTAGGAGGCATACCATATTGCAGAGCGCGGAGGAAGTCTTGGTCAATGAACATAGCTTCGTCGTCACCCTTTTCAGAGAGGCGGAGCTGATCTTGGAAACGTTCTTCCTGGTCGATGGGGTCGTTAAGCTCAGAGTAAGCGTTAGCCAACTCCTTACCATTTACCATTAACTCAAAGCGTTCGGTGAGTGTAGGATTATCGCGGTGCTTCTTGGTGAGCGGCGACATTTCGATGGGGTAGTCAGTGATGAATGTAGGCTGGATGTAAGTGCCTTCGCAGAATTCGCCAAAAATCTCATCAATAAGTTTACCCTTACCCATGGTGTCATCAATCTCCATGTTGAGTTTCTTGCAGATTTCGCGAATTTCGTCTTCACTCTTACCATCGAGGTCGTAGCCAGTTTTTTCTTTGATAGCTTCGAGAATGGGCAAGCGACGGAAGGGAGCTTTAAAGCTAATAGTCTTACCATCGATTACACTTTCGGGCTTACCATTAACAGCTACACAGATGCGTTCAAGGAGTTTTTCAGTGAATGACATCATCCAGTTATAATCCTTGTATTGCACGTAGAGCTCCATACAAGTAAACTCAGGATTATGGTTACGGTCCATACCCTCGTTACGGAAGTTCTTGCCAATTTCGTAAACACCCTCAAAACCACCTACGATAAGGCGCTTCAAGTAGAGCTCAGTGGCAATACGCAAGTAAAGGTCTACGTCGAGAGAGTTGTGGTGAGTGATAAACGGACGAGCGCTTGCACCACCAGCAATAGGTTGCAAAATAGGTGTTTCAACCTCAGTGTAGCCTGCTTCGTCAAAATATTCGCGCATGGTCTTAATAACCTGCGTACGTTTCATAAAGATATCCTTTACGCCAGGGTTTACCAAGAGGTCAACATAGCGTTGGCGATAACGAAGTTCGGGATCGTTAAAGGCATCGTAGGTCACACCATCTTTCTCCTTAACTACGGGCAGAGGTTTCAAACTCTTAGAAAGGAGAACAATTTCTTGTGCGTGAACAGAGATTTCGCCTGTTTGAGTGCGGAACACAAAACCCTTTACACCGATAAAGTCGCCCAAGTCGAGCAATTTTTTAAACACGGTGTTATAGAAAGTCTTGTCTTCGCCTGGGCAGATGTCATCGCGAGTAACATATACCTGTATACGTCCCTTAGAGTCCATCAATTCGGCAAAACTTGCTTTACCCATCACACGACGTCCCATAAGACGACCTGCGATGCACACTTCACGTTTTTCTTCTTCGTTGAAGTTATCTTTAATATCATCGCTATAAGCCGTTACATTATATTCGGCTGCGGGATAGGGATTGATGCCCAAGTTACGCAATTCTTCAAGAGAATTACGGCGCTGTATTTCTTGTTCGCTGAGTTCTAAAACGTTCATTGCTAATTTTTTTTGAATTTGGTGCAAAGTTAGTGCAAATTGAGCGCAATTCAAAATGAAAGCCAAAGTTTTCATTTTGAATTGCCGAAATGCCGCCTAAATTCTAAAAAGTTAGTGCAAAATGAGCGCAATTCAAACGAAAAATAAAATCAAAAAAAGTGCAGAAAAAGTGCTTTTTTTATAGAAAATCTCTCATTTATTGACTTGAAATCCTCTTTGCGATGTTAGTTTAAGCGTATTTACATCAGCCGAAAAAAAATCCCAACTGAAAAAACTCAGTTGGGAAATAAATTCTACTCCTTATAATTTAGGAAAAATGCGATGCGTAGTGTCGAGCAAGGTTTGTTCCACTTGCTCTATGGGCAAATCGTAAATCTCGGCTAATTTGGCAATAACCAATGGAATGTGGCAAGGCTCGTTGCGTTGACCTCGATAAGGGTGCGGTGTGAGATAGGGAGCATCCGTCTCAACCACAATGCGATGAAGCGGCACTGTGGCATGAAGCACAGCAGGTAGTTTCGACTTTTTAAAAGTCAACACACCGCCAATGCCCAATACAAATCCCGGAAAAGTGTTTAGCAACTCTTCAGCCTCCTCGGCAGTGCCACCAAAACAGTGAAACACCCCCGTAAGCTCGTCCTTTAATGGTAAGAGCGTATCCACCAATTCGCGATGGGCAGAGCGTGTGTGAACCATGAGAGGTAAACCATAGTGCACAGCCCATTGAGCTTGTTGGCGAAACACCTCAATTTGTTCGTCGCGTCGAGTTTGGTCCCAATATAGGTCTACGCCCACCTCGCCCACAGCCACAAAAGGATGGTTAGGTTGGCTGAGCATCTGTTCCATGCGACAGAGTAGTGGGGCAGGGTCAGCAGGTAGTTCAGTGGGATGAAGTCCCATCATGGGGCGACAGCGTGTAGGATAGCGTTGGCAAAGTTGCATCATGGCATCAATCGAAGCCTCGTCTATATTGGGCAAGAGCAACATTTGCGCACCAGCCTTTATGGCACGCTCCACCACCTCTGCACGGTCATTGTCAAATTCCTCGCTATAAATGTGCGTATGGGTATCAATAAACTGCATGTGTGGCACATTTATTTTTTACGTCCGAGCAACGACTGAGCATAATCCCACAATGGTTGCCATTGTGCAGGCGCGAGCGAGAGCTTTTGCAATTCGCTATGTGCCTCGTCATAATAGTGATTGATGGCATTGAGCGTAAGTGTAGGGATGTCGAGTTGGTTATAAAGTGCAGTAACCTCGGCAATTTTTTGTTCGGCAGGCATATTACCGTCAGCCAAGAGTTGCAGCAAACGTGCCTTTTGTGCATCGTCGGCACGTTGGAAGGCATTGATAAGCAAGAAAGTTTTTTTGCCACAAAGAATGTCACCGCCAATGTTCTTACCAAATACGGCAGAATCGCCATACACATCCAGATAGTCATCTTGCAACTGGAAGGCAAGACCAATGCGTTCGGCAAACTTATATAGCACCTCACAGTCGGCAGCAGGGGCATCGGCTATCATAGCACCCATTTTGGTGGCACAAGCCAAGAGCACTGACGTTTTAAGGCGAATCATCTCGATGTATTCAGCCTCAGTCACATCGGTGCGTGTTTCAAAATTCACGTCATATTGCTGTCCCTCACAAATTTCGCGAGCTGTGCGAGCAAAGAGGTCGAGCACTTCAGCCAGTTGGTTACATGGGCACTGCATGATATGCTGAAAAGCCATAATAAGCATAGTGTCGCCCGATAGTACTGCCGTATTGTCGTTCCACTTCTTGTGCACGGTAGGCATGCCACGTCGCATGTCGGCATTGTCCATCAGGTCGTCGTGCAGCAAGGTGTGGTTGTGATAGGTTTCAAGTCCTATGGCTGCAGGCATTGCTTCGGCAGCATTATCTTTATATAAAGAATAAGCTGTGAGCAATAGGGTGGGGCGCAGACGCTTTCCACCCATTGAGAGCACATAGCTAATAGGTTCGTAAAGTCCTTCGGGTTGTGCAGGATAAGGCACACCTTCAAGGGCATGTTCAATGGCTACAGTCCACGAGGTGTGACGTGCAAACTGCATCATGAGCCATTCTTTTTGTTGTGCAATAGTAAGGTTCGAGTTATCGAGCAAAAGGGCATCGTCTGCCTGACGCAAGGGGGCTACTTCGCGGTGCGAGTCGATGTAGTCGCGTTCTTGCACATTTTTAAGAATGTCGTCGTAGCTTGCCTCTTGCCCTTTAGCTTTAAGTTCATCGTAGCGACGTTGGGCACGCACTTCAGCCGATGCAGTAACAAAAATTTTAAGTTCAGCATCCGGAAAAACCACAGTGCCTATGTCGCGACCATCCATAACGATGCCTTTGTCGCGTCCCATGCGCTGTTGTTGTGCCGTCATGGCTTGGCGCACAAAGGGGAGTGCGGCAATAGGGCTAACGTGTGAACTCACCTCCATGCCGCGAATTTGCTTTTCTACGCATTCACCATTAAGGTGCACCAAGGGGAGTTTTGTTTCAGGGTCGAGTTTAAAGTCCACCACCACGTCTTTCATCATGCCTTCTAATTCGTCAGCCTTCACACTACCATCAGCGTTGAAAAGCTTGTGTTGCAAGGCAAAAAGTGTTACGGCACGATACATGGCACCCGTGTCTACATAAATATAACCCACTTCGCGGGCAAGGTCCTTAGCCATTGTGCTTTTTCCGCACGACGAATGTCCATCAATGGCCACGATTATCTTTTTCATAAAATATATTGTTCAAGTTTAAGGGTTGCTCTCATTAAAAAGGATACCTCTTAAAAATTATAGAGTATAGGCAGCACTTGCCATAATAGAGTTTCCTGCCTGATGATATTTGGCGTATGAAATTCCAAACTGAAAACGCTTGATGTTAAGCCCAGCACCTACCGAAAAGCCTGCAAGGTGCGACGAGCCCGAAGCCTTCAGCTCGTAGGCACGGCGAAAGTTATAGGCTGCAGCAATATAAAGGTAGTCTGTGGGCAACACGTCAACCCCCACAATAAAGTGGTTGAGTGCTTTTTTGCCAAAGCTCACCTTCTGTTTGTCTTCGTTATCTTTATTTTCGGGCAATACGTAGTAGCTCGACTTCCATCGGGTCACATCTGTCATCGTCACGTGAAAGCGCACGGGCAGATGTGCCATACCTTTGGTAAAACCCACTGAAAGGGCAAAGGGCAGATGGGTATGAATGCCGTTTTCGTAAGCCTTAACTTGGGTACCCACATTTTGTAGCGAGGTAGAAACCGAAAGATCGTTATCCTCGTCATAATAATTTAATCCCACGTCTACCGATAGCGCCATAGCCGAGTATCCAGCTAAGTTCGATACCAAGAATTTAGCATTCGCACCGCCCGACCATCTGTCAGAAAGCAGATAACTATATCCTGCCCCAATCACAAAGTCTTTTGCATTGATCGAGCCTGTGGTGGTACCTGTTTCATCGGTTTCGTCCATCGAACCAAAGTTCATGTATTGTGCCCCTACGGCTAAGGTATGTCGTTCGCCAAAGGCTTTCGTAAAGTGTGCTCCCATCCATTGGCTACCCACGGCATAAGTCATAAAGTTAAGCGCCAAACTCTTGTCGGCTGCGTTGGCATAGAGTGCAGGGTTTGCCCATCCAGCGGTTGGCGCATCCTCAATGAGCGACACATTTTGTCCGCCCAATGCCGCCACATGAACCGATGCAGGAAGTCTCAGCGTGTTAAACGCCGAGGAATATTCTTGGGCAGATGCTGTAGCCCAGGGCAATAAGCTAAGGGCCAGCAATGTAAACTTTGTGTGCATTGCGGATGTGATGTTATTTGTTTGGCTGCGAAGTTACTTATTTTTTACCACGTAGCGCCTTGTATGTTCAAAAATATGTTTTTAGCTCGCAGTGGCAAGCTATTTTTAAAGTCGAGTTTTCAAAAAACTTTTACCTTCACTAAAAAACGGAAAAAACTAAATTTTATTTTGTTTTCCGCGTGGTTTGCCGTACCTTTGTTTTAAAAATAAAAAGAAAGTGCATACGTCAGATATATTTTCAAAAGAATGGTGCGACATCGTTTTCGAAGGTCGCAACAAAGAATATGGTGCCTACAAGCTGCGTGAGCAGACGGGGGCACGCTACCGACGTGTGCTTGTAATTATGTTAGGCACCTTGTCTGTGATGCTATTGCTCAAGGGGTCGATTATGCTCTATACGCGTATTGTGGATGCCAAAAGCATGAAAGAGGCAGCCGATGCTTTTGCCAAGAAACCCACAGAGTTAAAAGAGGGTTACAAGGTAAAATTCATCTCAACCGCCCGACAAGCTCCCCCCATGCGTATGGCACCAGGCGCTAAATCGGCAATCCCCAAGATTGTAGAAGGCAACCCCGCGACCGAGACAATAGGCATGGATGGTCCTATCGACTTCGACCCTGAGAAAAACGTAATTACCACACCCATTGTCGATACTACAGGCATTCGCGACGAAAGTTTACCCGTGGTAAAGCAAAAAATAGTGCCCACAGAGCACGTTTCGCAAATGCCCGAGTTTCCTGGTGGACTTCGTGCTTTTATGCGTTGGCTCGATAAACACCTTGTTTATCCCACCAATTGCATCGACAATAATCAGCAAGGCTCTGTGACACTGACTTTTATTGTGGGCACCGATGGATATGCCACAGATGTAGAGGTAAAAAATGCCTTCAACCCCGAAATTTATCGCGCAGCAGTCAACACGCTAAAAAGCATGCCCAAATGGAAACCCGGTACCGACGAACAGGGACATCCTACCCCCGTTCGCATTACCATTCCTGTAGACTTTAAGCTGAATTGACTTGTATAAAAAGAACATTGCTTAGTCAAATTCTTTTTGCAAGCAACTATATTCTTTCGCAAAATACTTTTTAAAAATCGTCACCACAAACCCTATTTATGCATATTGAAATTGACGCATCGTCGGGCTTTTGCTTCGGCGTGACCACAGCCATACGCAAGGCCGAGGAGGAACTTTCACAGTCCTCCTCGCTTTGTTGCTTGGGCGATATCGTGCACAATGGCAGCGAGTGTGAGCGTTTACACGAGATGGGCCTCGACACCATCAATCATGAGGCTCTGCACCATTTGCCGCAAGGCACAAAGGTGTTATTGCGTGCACATGGCGAACCCCCTGCCACCTACGAATTGGCACAGCAACGTGGCATTTGTTTAATAGATGCCACCTGTCCTGTAGTGTTGCAACTGCAACGTCGCATCAAAAAAGTATATTCTGAAGAGCACCATCCGCAAATCGTGATTTATGGCAAGCGTGGCCATGCCGAGGTTTTAGGGTTGGTAGGACAGACTAACGGCGAAGCCATCGTGATAGAAGGTGTTGAAGAGGCTGCCAAGTTAAATTATGCACAAAATATAGCCCTATTCTCGCAAACCACCAAACCGCTCGAAGGCTTCCGCCAAATAGTAGATTATATCACACAACACATTCAGCCGCCTGCCGAATTTCGCTATTTCGACACCATCTGCCGCCAAGTAGCCAACCGTTTACCCAACATTCGTGCTTTTGCATCGCGCCACGATGTGGTGGTATTTGTGTGCGGCTTAAAGAGTTCGAACGGACGTGTATTATACGAAGCCTGTCGACAAGAAAATCCACACTCTTATCTAGTCGACAATCCCAATGCCATTCGCAGCGAGTGGTTTGCACAAGCTAAGAGCGTGGGCATTTGTGGCGCAACCTCTACCCCCAAATGGTTGATGGAAAACTGTGCCGAACGCATCCACGAAATTTGTGGCGAAGACTGATTTTTTTAGGGCGAAATCATCTGATTTCCCTAAATTTCAAAAAATACCCCAAAACTTGCCTACCCTCATCTTTAAAAATGCAGACACCCCAATATCCCCCTCGCACCCTGCATGTGTTCAATCCCTCACACGATGAGGCTTTAGCAGCAGGCACCCCCTATTATTACCCCTCGGTGATAGCGCGTAAGTTAGCTTCGGCGTGGGCATTGCTCCCTGCACTATGGGCTAAAGCGGGCGATGTGGTGTGGGTGCCCAATGATGTGCCTACCACCCCCGTGCCCGATTGGGCAAGCCATGTAACCCTTCTCCACCAAAGCGATTTAAAAGAAGCGTTTTGGCAAACCATAGGCAACATCTCTCCTTGGGGATGGGATGCACTTATACACCAACAACTCAGCAAGGCAGGAGCCCCCTCCACACTTTTACCCAGTGCCGATGGCATAGCCCATGTGCGCCAACTTAGCAGCCGTCACACCACGTCGCGCGTGCTCCCTTTGTTGTACCAACTGCTCCGTAACCAAGGAATCGACACCGTGGGTACATCGCATATAGCCACATCGTGGACCGACGTAACACACTTTATAAGTCAGCACCCCCATGCCATGGCAAAGGCATTGTGGTCGTGTAGCGGACGTGGCGTGTTTCGTGTGTCAAATCCCATGTCCGAGTCGTGCATGGGGCGCGTCAAACGCCTGCTTCGTGAGCAAGGAGGCATCGAGTTAGAACCCCTATATCACAGTGTAATGGACTTTGCCTTAGAGTTCGAAGCACACCCCGACGGACGTGTCACATACGTAGGCATATCCTTGTTCCACACCACGCCCAATGGGGGCTATTCGGGCAATATCATTGCGCCACAAGCCACCCTGCAACAACAGTTGCCATTTAGTGTTGCCACTCTTCACACATTAGCTGAGGCTTGTTGCACCGCATTGTCACAAGTCATTGCTGGGAAATATGTAGGCTGTTTAGGCATCGACATGATGTGGGCTACTGATGCCACACACCCCGAGCCCTGCTTGCATCCTTGCATCGAGGTCAATGTGCGTCGCACAATGGGACAAGTAGCTATTGATGTCGAAAAACGTTGTGCCACAAGCATTCCTACGTGCTTTTCACAACTTTTTCATGTGCAAACCCCGATGTAAGTAGGTGTTCAAAATTAGTATGAAAACTGGAAAAAATAGGGCGTTGATAGTATAAAATAATTTTGAATACCTACTAATAACAAATAAATGTGTACATTCGCCCTTTCATTTGATCATTAAAAAAGATACAACCCTATGAAAAAAGTTCTTTTACTGATGCTCCTTTTGGTGAGCACACTCACAGCCAATGCCCAGTTTGCCCAGGGCACCAAGTATGTCAGCACCTCGCTTTCGGGAATAGGTCTTTCATACAGCGATAACCAAAAGTTCCGTTTAGGCGTTGATGCCACAGCGGGCTATTTCATGGCAGACTGCTTAATGCTTCGCGGTTCTGTGAGCTATAACCACACCCCCGAAATCGACGATGTAGCCATTGGTGCAGGTCTCCGTTACTACTTCGACCAATGTGGCGTGTTTATGGGTGCAGGAGCCGACTACGTGCACTACACCCCCAATAGCAACGATGTGCAAATACCGGTCGAAATCGGCTATTCGTTTTTTGTAAATCGTTTCATCACCATCGAACCTTCTGTATATTATAAAATGTCGCTCGACTCATTCTCAAAAAAGAGTACAGTGGGCATTCGCATAGGTTTAGGATTCTATTTCTGATAATAAATTAATATATGACCGAAATATCTACACTCGGCGAGTTTGGTTTGATAGATCGCCTCACAGCCGATATGAAGATGCAAAACGCGTCGACTCTTCTCGGCGTGGGCGACGACTGTGCCGTACTAAAATATAGTGCCGACCCTGCCGACACTCGTCGTGTGCTCATCACCACCGACATGTTGATGGAGGGCATCCATTTCGACCTCACCTACACCCCGCTCAAGCACCTGGGTTATAAGGCAGCCATGGTCAACCTCTCCGACGTATACGCCATGAACGGCACACCGCGCCAACTCCTGGTAAGCATTGCCGTGGGACGCCGTTTCAAGGTGGAACACCTCGACGAACTTTATGCAGGCATCCGTTTAGCTTGCGAGCGCCACAACGTCGACATCGTGGGAGGCGACACCACTTCGTCGCTCACAGGACTCGCCATTAGCATCACCTGTGTGGGCGAAGCCCAAGCCGATGACATCGTATACCGTTCGGGAGCCCAAAACACCGACCTACTCTGTGTCAGTGGCAATTTAGGGGCTGCCTATATGGGCTTGCAACTTATGGAACGCGAAAAACGTATTTTCGAATCGCAAAAGGGGAATCCCGAAACTGCTGCACAACCCGATTTTTCAGGACGTGAATATCTCATAGAGCGTTTCCTCAAGCCCGAGGCACGTCGCGACATCATCAGTCGTTTGCGCGAAGCTGGCATACGTCCCACCTCTATGATGGACATTAGCGACGGACTTTCGAGCGAGGCCATGCACATTTGCAAACAGAGCCAGGTGGGATGCCGCATTTACGAAGAGCGCATCCCCATCGACTATCAAACCGCAGTTACTGCCGAGGAGTTCAACTTCAATGTATACACAGCTGCGCTCAACGGCGGTGAGGATTATGAACTCCTCTTCACCGTGCCTCTTACCGACCACGAACGTGTGAGCCAAATCGAAGATGTAAAAGTTATAGGTCACATCACCGAAGCCACATTGGGCAGCAAGCTCATCACGCGCGATGGCAACGAATTCGACCTACGCGCACAAGGCTGGAACCCCTTGGCAGAAACGTCCCAAAAGGACTGAAAATCACATAAAACGTCGGCAAAATAGCCACATTTGTCTATAAAAGCGCTAAAACAGCTTATGTTTTGCGCTTTTTTTGTACTTTTGCACCGAATAAGTTTACAGGATAAAACAAAAAAGCAATAATAATGAAGAAGATAACAACATCGTTAGCAATTATGGCTGGCGCAATGTTATTTGCAAGCTGTGGCACCACAGGTGGCAGCGTAGCACAAGGCGTAGGTCAAACCATACTCAACAATACCATCAATGGCAATGGCACAACCAACTCAAACAGCAGTTCAGATGCAACCAACACAGGCACCACAATCTTGGGTAGCTTGCTTGGCAACCTCTTAGGCACCAGCAGCAACTTCTCGCAAAAGAGCATCGAAGGCACATGGAACTACTCAGGTGCTAACTGCGTGTTCGAAAGCGAAAATCTTCTTGCCAAAGCCGGTGGTGCAGTAGCTGCAAACAAAATTGAAAACGAAATCAACACCCAACTCGCCAAGGTGGGCATAAAGAACGGTGCATGCTCGTTCACATTCAATAGCGACAACACCTACACCGCAAACATTGGCGGACGCACCATTAGCGGAAACTACACCCTCGATACAAAAAACAAAAAAATGAAGTTGACCTATCTCGCAGGTCTTGCACAGATGACTCCTCACGTAGCCATGCAAAACGGTCAACTCTGTTTGTTAATGGAGGGCGACAAAATGCTTAAACTCCTTAAGGGCGTTTCTGCCTTGAGCAAGAGCAGCAGCATGGGCGCTGTGTCGTCTATCCTTAGCAATTATAGCGGCATGTATATAGGCATGAAGCTTAGCAAGTAAAGAGCGTGGCTAAAACACACCACCTCTATGCTTAAAAAACTTTTCTTAAAACGTATTGAACAATCTCGCCGCCCTTGTGTGATAGGACAGCATTGTTCAATACGCTTTTTATAGCTTACTAAAAATGAAACTTAAAAAAATAATGCTCGTCGCGGCTGCCGCAGGTCTGTTTACCGCTTGCTCTAACACCGACGACCTTAACCACACAGACTTTGCGCAGAACAACGCGCCCAGCACAGAAGTGTATATGGGTGTAAATGCACTCAACAATCTTGAAAAAATCAATACAACCACACGTGCTACCGAAAATCCACTTTCACCCGTAGTCAACGTGGCATACTTTAACGTGAAGGTCGACCCACGCTTGGGTTACGTCACACCAGCCAATTCTTATTTAAGTGCGGTGAGAAATGGCAAGGCATACACCGATTGCCCCTACATCACTATCAACAAGGGCAACGACTATACCTACCTCCTGAGCACAGACGGTTCAGCCATGCACACCCTTATTGCAGCAGGCGATACTGCTACTGCCCGCATTCAAAAAATGGTGGCAAAATACTATCAAAGAACCAACCCCATCTCTTCCACCGTCAACGAAAACAACATTCACGTAATTTGGTACCTTGCCAAAGACATGAACAATGGTTTCCACATCGACGGTTTGCTCACCGACAAGGCTGATATCAAAGAGGCTTGCGACGCTTGCAAAGACGAGGGCTATAGAGAAATCACCTTCGGCGAAAATGGCGCACAGCTCACCTACGGTCAGCTCATGGACTACTTCCCTGTGAACCACAATATTAAGCCATTCAGCAAGGCTTTAGGCGTAGACATCCATCAGCAAGAGCACCAAAATTGGGGCGAAATAAAAACCTCTATACATCTTAAAGAGGCTAAGGACGTAAAAATATTTATCCCTGTGAGCAGTGCCTACACTGTCGAGAATGTCGACACGAACGAGGTTGTAAGATATTTCGAAAAATATTTCGAAGTGCAAGATTACGACCGAGCCATAGGAGCCCAAGTCGATGTAAAGGTAACGCGTCAAGACAATGGCGTAACCATTTACGTCACAGGTGTAACTACCGAGTTGCTGAAAGCCCTTGAGCGTAGATATAACGATGGTTTTACCGTCGAGGTTCACACATTCTACACGCTCACCGAAGCTACCAAACCAACAGTTTGCCAAGCCATTAAAAAGGCACAAATAAACTACGATGGCAACATCAGTGGACAAATCACTTCTGCCTATTACGCGGACGATAGCATCACCTTTTAATGGCGCTTATTTAAAGCTGATCTGTTCGCATTTATAGCAAAAAGATTTTTAGAGCGAAATTATTTTTTTGAGGGAACAACAGATTTCTAAATCATTGTTGTTCCCTTATTTTTTGTCAGAACTTCTCAAACCTCAACACCCCTCCATCACGCAGAAAATCAACCCATAAACACGGGGCAAATTGCAGCTAACTTAGGGTGAATGCAAAAATGACAAATGACTAATGACCACTAAGAGTGTTGATAATCAATGCTTTCGTGGTCATTTGGTCATTTGAAAAATTTCTTAATTCTGAGTTAATAGGTGTAAATGTCAACATAAGCGGTAAGAAATAAGTTTTCAGCAAGCCATATTTTCCCTTTAAAAAAGCGAAGAATACATTGCGCGATTTTTTCGTCTAAAGCAAAAATACTGCCTACCGCTTCATTATGGGCTGTAAGAACGAAATGAAAACATCATAGCTAAAATATAGGATTTATTAACCTCATATTTTCGTTTTTATTATCCTATATGCTAAATTCTGTTATTTATGTTAATCGTGCACAAATAGCACCGTCAAAAGCGGGGCCATTTGTGCATTTGTTTTTTTTAGATTATATTTTCTTTTCTAGGCATATTATTATATATATGTTAATTCATAAATTCACAATTTCATAAAACATATTTTTATACTCCCCCAATATTTACAGTTCTTCTACTCATTTTAAGTCTTCTTTTTTCCTAAAACCACTTGCCATTTTTACATAAGCATTAACTTACTTTCACAC
>UQQN01000044.1 GCA_900543155.1 uncultured Prevotella sp. | reverse complement strand
CATTCACATACCTGGCTACCTTATCTCACCCCTAACGGGGTAATCCATTATAACGTCACTTTTTAGTCTGCATAGATGAAGCCGTCAGAATCTATAAATTTATTCACATTCTCGTCGTTGTAATCTTCTTTCTTAGCCGTACTAATTGTAGAGTTGGCGAGAATCGTTTGTGCTTCTATGTGGTAGATCTTAACTTCGGGTTTTATATAATTTTTCTTTCTCATTGTGTGCAGTTTTATTTAATGATAACTTTCATGGTCTTATTGCCACGCTTCACAATGTTGATGCCCTTTTGCGGAGCATTGAGGCGAATACCTTGAATGTCGTAATATACAGCCTTGTCGTTGGCTATGGTGTTGAGGTTTTCGATGGCTGTAGTGTTGTCATTGAAACCAATGTTGAACATCTTAGCGCCAGCAGGAGCAGGAGAGTTGTCTACCATATAAGCACGGAACGGCTTGCTTGCCACCTTTGTTACTTTTGTATTCTCCAACAACTTGGCTGGGTTCATCAGCTTGTTGCCCTTCACGATGTAGCAGTTGTTATCAGTATCCTTGCTGAACATCTTTTGGGTATAGAGTCCCTGGAGTTGATAGTTGCCGTCAGCAGTTTCTGCAGTCTGAACATCTTTTGCAATCTCCTTGTTGGTTACAGAGAAGTTGAGCGATGTTGCACCCTCGTTCATCTTGACAATAACAGGAGTACCAGCAGCGATGCTTGTCTCTATCTCTTCGAGTTCTATAGTTTCAGCTACATCATCTGCCGAAAGAAGCTTGAATGCACGGAAGTTCTGATTTGCGAGCGACACCTCGAAAGGCAAGCAGAGCGTAGCCCAGGTTGTGCCAGCATTAATAGTGCGGCTGTAAGATGCAGCCTTGGCTGCGAATGGCTCGTAAGCCACGAAGTCCTTGTCATCATCAAGAGCAAGGCTCTCCGCAGTAAGTGTTTCTCCTACAGCTCCTATCTTCTCCTCACCATTCTTGCCTACCAACTTTGTGAAGTAGCCAGTCTTGTAGTTGGCGAATTCACTGTTGTTCTTGTCCGTGTTCTTGTTATACTCTATAAAACCTTTGAGCTTATCACAACCAAGGAACATATCTGCACCATTTTTCAATCCACTTCCAAAAGCAAAATTCTCACTTGCATAAATCGTGGTCAAGTTGGAGCAATTCTTGAATATATTGTCCACATACTCAACTCCTTTCGTATTGAAACTGCTCAAGTCGAGCGAGGTCAGGTTAGGGCAATTGGCAAACATGTGTCCCATATTGTTGACTTTCTCAGTATTGAAATTAGACACGTTTAGGGTCTTGAGGTTAGTGGCACCATTAAACATGCTCGGCATTGATGTTACATTTTCCGTATTGAACATTGAGAGATCCAAAGACTCCAATGCAGAACAGTTAGCGAACAAAAGTTTCATATCTGTCACTTTCGCTGTGTTAAAGTTAGTGAGGTCGAGCGAGGTGAGTGAAGAGCAGCCATTGAACATATCGCGCATACTCGTCACATTCTCGGTATTAAGATTCTCTATGCCTTCTATTTGCGTCAGATTTTTGAAATTCACGAACCACGCATAACAATTCGTAGGTCTTGCATTGGCAAACGAGGCTTCGAATACAACTTTGGAAATTTTACTGGCGTAAGTGTACCATTTTGGCTGATTCTTGCCACTATTGAGTTCATACTCATTTTCACCAAAAGTCTTCTTGTATCCACAACGGAAAGTCAGCGTGCCGTCAGCATATTTCACCCAAGGGCGGTTATCATAAGCCTTGTCACGGAAGTATCCGCCGGCTGTCTTGGCATAGGTCTTGTCGGTAGCATTGCCTTTTTTCCATTCTTCTTCGCCTTTGAGTTTTTTACAATTGTAGAACATATTGAAACTCTTAGATACCTGGGGTGTTACAAACTTACTGCTGGCGTAGATGGTGGTGAGAGATGAGCAGTTATAGAACATGTATCCCATATCCGTCACCTTCGCAGTATTGAAATGAGTAACATCTAGCGAGGTAAGAGATGAGCAGTTATAGAACATGTATCTCATATTTGTCACCTTCTCAGTATTCAGATATTCCAGACCTGTAATTGTTTCCAGCCTTGTGAGATTTTCAAAGAAACCGTTCAACGTTGTAGGAGTGTATGTGCTAAAGCTCTTATCGAAAACGATATGCTTGATAGTGCCATTCCCTAAATTATTAATGATAGTAGCCACCGTCATCTTATCTTCCACCCAAGCACTATTTTTAGGAAGGGTTTCACCCACATTTTTCTTGAAAGTCAAAGTTTGGGTAGAGGATTCATACGTTGCTATATACTTAGAACTGGAAGCTGACGTCTGCGCAACCATACGTGTAGGCAGAAGCAACAACATGAGCAACATCAATGGGAACAGAACGAATCTACAGAACTTTGCCCCCCCCCCCATAGTTCATACGGTCGACATGCGACACATAGAATTGATTGGTAAATTTTTTCATGATTTAATGTTATATTTGTTATTTATATTTGTCTGCTTATTGCTAAGTTCACTCCAGGAAATACAAGAGGTTTAATGACATGATGTATATCGATGCCAGGAATAGAAAGATATAAAACTGTTCCTGCTTGAAGAAATCACGAAAGCTGATGCGAGCCTTCCGATGTTCCTCAAGATACATCCTGTACTCATGTATCATGGCATATACGAAGATGATACCTAACATGAGTGCAAACACTCCGATGATGATCAGGGCTAATTCTATCCTTGGCATGGTTTCTAATATTTCTTTCATGGTGCAAATATAGGGCATTTCCCCGAAAAAAAGGCATTTTTTACCTGTACAAGTGTCGCATTCCTATCAAATAGGTGTCGCATTCCTATCAAATAGGTGTCGCATTCCTACGAATGTGACACCTATTTAACGTCTTTTAAGTCACTAAAGACTCATTCCGAAGTACCCAAGAGGGGGGATGATTCCATGTCTCGTTCAATATCATTTTTTACGATACGTCCGTTTTTTACACCCTTTATCTGCTTTATTCGATACGACAAAATTGAAACGATATTTCTTATTCGGCAGCAGCGAATAAAATAATTTATTTCTTTTCGCTGCTACCGAATAAAATCTATTCGTAAAGTTTTTTCATGTCGTGTAGCGCCATTCTTCGGTATCCTTGATTCACAAAAAAATGGATTTATATGCCACCTGTTTATCGTAGCATTTAGCCCCTTGCCGTATCTCGTGGGGTGTGAGATAGCTTCTATTTTGCTTTAGACAAGACAAAATAAGTTTGGATATACAACGCGTATTTATATAAAAAATGGCAGCGTAAAGTGATGAGAAACATTGCTTGATGCTGTCATTTTTTGTTTGTGTTTTTGGCTTCAATCTCTTTCTACTAAATTCAGATTTTTCCAATGGTTGCTATGCCAAGTAAGTTTGAAGCCTGGTAAGTCGCAAATTTCTTGGAATATGGGTACATTGCAAAAATGACAAATGACAAATGACTTCTTAACTTGTTGATAATCAAACAAAAAGCGGTCATTTTGTCATTTGAAATAAATATTAATTCATAGTTAATAAATGTATATCGCTTATTTTGAGCTACTAAAGATGGGTGTTGTAGACATTATTTTTTTGTAGACGGGATATTTATATTTTGTTTAATTTTACCGCATGATTTTTTGCATTAGTAAAGCCAATGTATGATAAGGATTCACCTTACTGATGACATCGATAGGGGTGGATAATTTTCTTACAATAGGGTGCTTTTCAGATTAAACTTTTTGCCTCATTTTAGAGTACGCTATTCCTTCGGTATGATATCGGGATGTCTTCGGAATGATATTGGAATGTTTTTTGACGAAAAAGAGGGACGTGAAACCTGTTTGCAAGTATACCCTCGCGACAGGTAAAAGTAAAAAGCAAAAAGTACGATTGGAAGCGTGTTTTAGTGTAAAAAGAGTTAAGAACTACACGATATGGAGAGAACTTGCCAAAACAACCCGTGAGAGAATGGTTTCAAAGGAATTTTGGACAAGGTCGTTTTTGTCTTTGCAAAGAAATGCAAGGATGTGCGATGTAATTTTTTTTGAAAAGTTTTTCGAAAACAAGGAAAAGCCCAAAAATAATTGCTAAATTTGCGCTGTACTATATAGTAACCACTTATGAACGATGAATTAAGAGTTATAATTAGTGGCGGTGGCACGGGCGGACATATATTCCCTGCGGTGTCTATCGCTAACGAAATACGTGCCAAACGCCCCGATGCAAAAATCTTGTTCGTGGGCGCAGAAGGTCGTATGGAAATGCAACGTGTACCTGCTGCAGGCTACGAAATTAAGGGCTTGCCCATTGCAGGCTTTAACCGAAAAAACTTGTTGAAGAACATTCCTGTTCTTTTCAAAATAATGAAGAGCCGCAGTATGGCTCGACAAATCATTCGCGACTTCCGTCCGCAAGTGGCAGTAGGCGTGGGTGGATATGCCAGTGGTCCTACGCTTAACGTGGCAGAGAGCATGGGTATCCCCACTTTGCTGCAAGAGCAAAACTCTTATGCTGGTGTGACCAACAAATTGTTGGCAAAAAAGGCTCGCAAAATTTGTGTGGCTTACGAGGGCATGGAGCGATTCTTCCCTGCAGACAAAATTCTGTTTACGGGTAACCCCGTGCGACAAAATTTGTTGGACTGCAAGGTGACAAAGGAAGACGCGGTGCGCAGCTTTGGACTTGTGCCAGGTAAACAAACCATCCTTATTGTGGGAGGTTCGTTGGGGGCACGTACGCTCAACGATAGCATTTTGGGTAACTTGCCTTTAGTGAAGCAACAAAGTAAAGTGCAGTTTATTTGGCAAACGGGTAAGTATTATAGCGAAGAGATAAAGGCAGAATTGGCACGTCGTGGTTGTCCTGAAAACCTCAAGGTAATGGACTTTATTAGCGACATGAGTCTGGCTTATGCTGCTGCCGACCTTGTAATATCGCGTGCGGGTGCAGGTAGCATCTCAGAGTTTTGCTTGTTGGGCAAACCCGTGATTTTGGTGCCCTCGCCCAATGTGGCAGAAGACCATCAAACCAAGAATGCCCTTGCGTTGGTACAGAAAAATGCAGCACTCTATATTGCCGATGCT
The DNA here is from genome assembly GCA_900543155.1 of uncultured Prevotella sp. Taxonomy (GTDB): domain Bacteria; phylum Bacteroidota; class Bacteroidia; order Bacteroidales; family Bacteroidaceae; genus Alloprevotella. The sequence continues at coordinate 13,610 of UQQN01000044.1, read as the reverse complement.
GATGCACGACGCACTTTGTTGCCGAAGGCGATTAACACAGTGTCGGACCTTGAAAAATTAGAGTCGTTGAGTCGCAATGTCATTGCTTTGGCACGTCCGAATGCAGCCTCTGACATTGCAGACGAAGTAATTAAATTGGCAACAACAAAACAAGGATAAAGTATTAAGTAATACGAGATTACGTGTAGGGTAATACAGTTTACTTAAATACAGCGCGTTAGGTGTTAGTAAATTGGCAAATTAGCACTTAAAAGCAAATAGTAATTTTACGCAATGAAATCAGTATATTTTATCGGTGCTGGTGGCATCGGCATGAGCGCCCTTGAGCGCTATTTCCTTTCAAAAGGATTGGTGGTAGCAGGTTACGACCGCACCCCTTGCGAACTTACAGAAGAACTCCGTGCCGAGGGAGCCGATATTCATTATGAAGATAACCCCGAACTCATTCCGGCTGCTTGTCGCGACAAGCAAGAAACGCTCGTGGTTTATACACCAGCCATTCCTGAAACACACAAGGAATTGACTTATTTCCGCGAAAACGGATTCGACATACAAAAACGTGCCCAAGTGCTTGGCACACTGACCCGCTCAATGAAGGGTTTGTGCGTGGCAGGCACACATGGCAAGACCACTACAACCTCAATGACCGCGCATTTGCTGCACGAGAGTCATGTGGGATGTAATGCCTTTTTGGGTGGCATCACCAAAAACTATGGCACAAATTACCTTTTAAGTAAAGATTCGCCTTATGTGGTGATAGAAGCTGACGAGTTCGACCGCTCTTTTCATCATTTGCGTCCCTTTGCTACGGTAATTACAGCAACCGATGCCGACCACCTCGACATTTATGGCACAGAAGAGGCTTATCTTGAAAGCTTCCGCCATTACACTGAACTTATTCAGCCCGGTGGTGCACTTATCATTCATCGCAACTTGAAGATGCAACCCAACCCACAAGAGGGTGTGACGGTATATACCTACGACCGCACAGAGGGCGATTTCCATGCTGAGAATATTCGTATTGGTGGAGGCACCATTGTGTTCGACTTTGTGTCGCCACTTGGCAATATTAGCAATGTGGAATTGGGCGTGCCCGTGAGCATCAACATCGATAATGGCATTGCTGCTATGGCTTTGGCACAAATAGCAGGTGCTACACCCGAGGAAATTCGCCATGCTATGGTTTCGTTTGCTGGTGTAGACCGTCGATTCGATTTTGCCTTAAAGAACAATCGTCACGTGTTGCTTTCGGACTATGCACACCATCCTGCCGAAATTAAGCAGAGCATTTTGAGCATACGCGAGGTGTTTAACGGACGTAAAATTGCTGCCATCTTCCAACCGCACCTTTACACCCGTACGCGCGACTTCTATAAAGATTTTGCCGATAGCCTTTCGTTGCTCGATGAGGTAATACTTACCGAAATTTATCCTGCACGCGAAAAACCCATTCCTGGCGTTACAAGTGATATTATCTATAACAATTTGCGTCCGGGCATTGAGAAATATCTGATTCAGAAAACTGAAATCCCTGCTTTCGTTGAGGGGCACGACTTTGATGTATTCATTGTGCTTGGCGCTGGCGATGCGGTGAACTATATGCCGCAAATCAAGGAGATTTTGGAGAAGAAGTAAGTTCGTTGCAAAGGATGATTAGGTTACAGAAAGTGTAAAAGACAATAGGCTTAGTCCTAAATCTTTATCACTTAAAAGGACTCATTCCCAATAAGAGTTCAGTAACCTCAATAACTCAATAACCCCTTATCCCCCAAAATAAAGTGAAAACCTTTATCAAACTATTGCTGCTTTTGGGCATTGTGGTGTATTTGGTATTTGCTTTTGCCGATTTTACCACACATGGCAATAAAACGGTATGCCGAAGTGTGAGCTTTACTGTAGCCGACAGTTCGCATGCAGGTTTTATTACGTCAGAGGAGGCAGACCGCATACTGCGTGCTTCAGGGCTTTATCCCGTGGGCAGACAGATGAAGCAGATTGACGGTACAGCCATAGAGCGGGCTTTGAAAAAGAACTCGTTCATAGACTCTGTGTCGTGCTATAAATCGCCCGATGGGGTAGTGAATGTGCTTATTCAGCAGCGTTTGCCACTGTTGCGTGTGATAGCCGACAACGGAGAGGACTATTACATCGACGATAAGGGTAACCCCATGAATCCGCAAGGCTACTCTGCCGACCTTGTGGTAGCTACGGGAAACATTACGCGTGATTTTTCAAAAAAATATTTGGCACAATTAGGTCGCTTCTTGCACAACGATTCTTTTTGGAATGACCAAATAGAGCAAATTTATGTCACGCCCCAACAACGCATTGAAATGGTGCCACGCGTAGGTAATCATACCATATTGTTTGGCACGCCCGATAGCATTAGCATCAAATTCCGAAACCTCTATACTTTCTACGAGAAGGTATTGCCTGAGGTGGGTTGGAACAAATATACTGCTATCTCAGTGGAGCACGTTTCGCAAATTGTGGGACGTAAACCCAAACCTAAAAAAAGCTGATTTTTTTAAGGGGATGCGTACATGCTTAACACGAGCGTGTTGCGTGATTACCCACCCTATACACCTATATTATATATAACGACAAATACAAAAAAACAATATAATGGCAACAGAAGACAACTTTATAGTAGCTATCGAGTTAGGCTCGTCTAAAGTGACTGGTGTGGCCGGTCGCAAGCAGCCCGACGGCGCCATTCAAGTGCTTGCCTTCGCTCAAGAGCCTTCTACAACCTTCATTCGCAAGGGTCGCATCAACAATGTGAGCAAGATGACCCAGTGCATTATTAGCATGAAGGATAAGCTTGAGCAAAAGATGCAAAAAAGCGTGAGCCGCGTTTACGTGGGCATTGGCGGAATGGGTATGCACACCGTGGCAAACACCGTGGTGCGCCACTTCGACTCAAAGGTAGAAATTACGCAAGAGATGATTGATGCAATGTGCGACGAAAATCGCACTTCGACAAACTCAGATCGCGATATACTTGAGGCAGTTCCACAAGAATACCACCTTGGCACACAAATGCAGACAGACCCTGTGGGTATCCTTTCAGAGGGTATTGAGGGGCACTATTTGAATATTGTGGCTAACTCAACCGTGCGCGAAGAAATACGTAATTGTTTCAGAAGCGCAGGCGTCACCATAGCCGACCTCCCCATTACCGTGCAGGCATTGGCAGACGTGATGCTCACAGAACCCGAAAAACGCTCAGGATGTGTGTTTGTAGACATGGGTGCAGAAACCACTTCTGTAGCTGTTTATAAGAATAACTTGCTCCGTCACTTGGCAGTGATACCTTTGGGCGGTGCCAATATAAACCGCGACATCATGTCGTTGCAGATTGAGGATGAGGAAGCCGAAGAACTCAAACTGAAGTATGGTAGCGCCATTTCTCCCTCAGACGACGAAACACATAAACCCATCGTGCTTCGCGATGGACGCTCTATTGCATACGAGGAATTCTCGGGATTGGTAGAGGCGCGTGTAGAGGAAATCATCCTCAACGTGATGAACCAAATTTCGCTTTCTAAGTTCGACAATAGTCAGCTTGTGGGTGGTCTTATCATTACGGGTGGTGCTTCGCACATGAAGAACATTGACAAGGCTTTTGTGCGCGACACAAAGTTCGAGAAGATTCGTTTTGTGCGTAACATCCGCATTCCTCTTCGTACCCCTGATTATCCAGGTTTGAATGCCGATGGCGATTGCAATGCAGCGATTGCCCTTATCGACAAGGGCGAAATAAATTGCTGTGGTGGTAATTTAGGCCAACCCGGTCTCTTTGAAGAAACAGAGAAAGAAAAAGAACCTGAACTCACACCCGAAGAAATCGCTGCTGCCGAGGCACAACGTAAGGCTGAGGAAGAAGAAAAACGTCTGAAAGAAGAAGAAGAGCGCAAGCGTCAGGAAGAAGAAAAACGTCTGAAAGAGGAAGAAGAAGAACGTAAGCGCAAGAAAAAGGAAAAGTGGGCACGCTTAAGAAAGAGTGTGAGCAACTTCTTCGGAAATTTGGTGAAGGAAAACGATAACGATTAATACTTTCTGCAATTATGGGCGAAGAAAATAACGACCTCCTTATAGATATGGGTGTACCCACTACCACACCCTCTATTATTAAAGTGATTGGTGTGGGCGGTGGCGGCGGTAATGCCGTGAACCACATGTATCGCGAAGGTATTCACGATGTGAACTTTGTGGTATGTAACACCGATTCAAAAGCACTTGCCGACTCTCCCGTGCCCGTACGTTTACAGTTGGGCAAAGAAGGCTTGGGTGCTGGTAACCGTCCTGAGCGTGCTCGCAAAGCAGCAGAGGAAAGTGTTGATCAAATTCACGAAATGCTCGATGATGGCACAAAGATGGTGTTCATCACTGCGGGTATGGGTGGTGGTACGGGTACAGGTGCAGCCCCTGTGATTGCGCGTGAAGCTAAATCAATGGGCATCCTCACTGTGGGTATCGTTACCATTCCCTTCCTTTTCGAAGGTAACAAGAAAATTGACCAAGCTCTCGATGGTGTTGAAGAAATTTCAAAGCACGTCGATGCTTTGCTCGTGATTAACAACGAGCGTTTACGCGAAATATGTCCTGAACTCAATGTGCTCTCAGCCTTCGAAAAGGCTGATAATACGCTGAGTGTTGCAGCACGTTCTATTGCCGAAATCATCACAATGCACGGTGTTATCAACCTCGACTTCCGCGATGTGTGCACAGTGCTTAAAGATGGTGGTGTAGCAATTATGTCGACGGGTTATGGCGAAGGCGAAAACCGTGTAAGCAAGGCTATTGAGTCGGCATTGCACTCACCGCTTCTCAACAACAACGACATTTTCAATTCAAAGAAGGTGTTGCTTTCTATCTCATTCTGCGCCGAAAACGAGGGCGACACTTTGATGATGGAAGAAATGAACGAGGTGCACGACTTTATGTCGAAGTTCCACGACGATGTAGAAACCAAGTGGGGTTTGAATACAGACCCTTCACTCGGAAAGCAAGTTAAAATTACCATCCTTGCTACGGGCTTTGGCATTAACAACGTGCCTGGCATTGACGAACGCATCAATGCACAAGCAGAGTCGCGTAGACAAATAGAAATTGAACGTAACGAAGAGAACGATGAGCGTCGTGAACAGTATTACGGCAACGACAAGAAGAATACACTTCGTCGTCGTCCGCGCTACTTCCTCTTTGGTTTGGACGATCTTGACAACGAAGAAATTATTTCGCTCGTTGAACTTACGCCCACTTATAAGCGTTCAAAAGAATCGTTGCAAGATATCAAGGCAAAGTCGTACAACAATATGCCTATTGAACTTGAAGCCGCACCTGCTCCTGCCGAGCCTGCTGCTCCTGGTTCAGTAATTTCATTCTGATATCGGTAACTATCGTCTTTAGTTTAGGGCGATAACTACCGGTTCAGTACTACACACGCTAAAAGGTTATAAGGACGCTATCATGCTATAAGCGCCTTATAGCCTTTTTGCACTTGCAAATGCTTGCGAGTATTTGCATGCGCAATGTAATCCAGATAGCATAGCGTATACCTCCTCCCAATCGCTATATTCCCCCCAAAAGAAACTACCTCAAACCTTTACACTTATGTCTGATGAATTAATACAATTAGCAAACTACACAACGCCCAGCATTATCAAGGTGATAGGCGTTGGTGGTGGTGGAGGCAATGCAGTGGCGCAAATGTATCGTGATGAAATTCCCGAGGTGCGCTATTTAGTAGCCAATACCGATAAAAAAGCACTCGAAACCAATCCTGTGCCCGATCATTTGCAGATGGGGCCAGGTCTTGGTGCAGGCGGAAATCCTACAACAGGTCGTCAGTTGGCGCTTGCAAGCATTGACAAAATAAAAGCTGCTCTCGATGATGAAACCAAAATGGTGTTCATCACTGCAGGTATGGGGGGTGGTACGGGTACTGGTGCCTCGCCCATTATTGCACACGAGGCTCGCGAAAAAGGTATCCTCACGATTGGTATTGTGACCATACCCTTCCTCTTTGAACGCGAAAAGCAAATAGACAAGGCCCTCGACGGATTAGAGGCTTTGGCAAGCGAAGTAGATGCCGTGTTGGTAATTAACAATCAGCGACTTTGCGACATCTACTCAGATCTAAGCATTACCAATGCCTTTAAGCGTGCCGACGAAACCCTGTCAACTGCAGTACGCTCAATTACAGAAATTATTTCGATGCGCGGTCGTGTAAACCTCGACTTTCAAGATGTGAAAACCACTTTGACCAATGGCGGTGTGGCAGTGATGTCTACAGGCTATGCCGAAGGAGAAAATCGTGTGGCACGCGCCATTGACGAAGCTCTTAATTCGCCTTTGCTCAATAACAACGACATCTTTAAGGCTACTCACATCTTGCTTGCCATCACTACAAGCAATGAAGAAGACGCCATGTTGCAAACAGGCGAGATGGGCGAGGTGTCAGACTTTATGGAGAAATTCAATAGCGAAATCGAAACAAAGTGGGGTCTTGCTTTTGATGCCGATTTAGGCAAAAAAATTAAGATTACAATTATTGCCTCAGGTTTCGGACTCTATGGTGCGAAGAAAAAGACAGAGTCTATCCCCTTCATAATTGAGAATACCCAGGAGGAGAAAGAAAAAAATGAAGATAAAATCGAACGTCGTGATCGTTTTTATCCCCATTCAGGCAAGAAGTATCGTCCGCGTCCCCATGTATACATCTTCTCGGATGATGATTTGCGTAATCCTGATGTATTGCAACGTGTGGAAGATGTGCCCACACGCAAGCGTACGGCAGAATACGTAAAACAAATAAAAGATGTTTCAAACACAAATATCTAAAAAAATAACTACAATGGATCTTTTTGAAAAAGTAAGCAAAGACATTGTTGCAGCAATGAAGGCAAAGGACAAAATGCGCCTTGAAGCCCTCCGCAACGTCAAGAAATTCTTTATCGAAGCCAAGACCGCTCCCGGCGCCAACGACACCCTCGACGATGCCGTAGCGTTGAAGATACTTTCAAAACTTGCTAAGCAAGGACGTGACACTGCAGCGCTTTACAAAGAACAGAATCGTCCTGATTTGGCAGAGGAAGAAGATGCACAAGCTGCCATCATTGAGGAATACTTGCCCAAAGCCCTCACAGCCGAAGAACTCGAAGCTGAAATCAAGGCTATCATTGCCGAAACAGGTGCTTCAAGCATGAAGGAGATGGGTAAGGTGATGGGCATTGCCAGCAAAAAACTTGCAGGACGTGCCGATGGCAAAGCCATTTCAACCCTCGTAAAGCAACTTTTAGCTTAGTCAACAGACTATGTGAACGGGTTAGCAGACAAGGTAAAGTCGTATATGTAAACTGCGGCATACATTGCTTGTTAACCCGTAATTCTGTATGCTTGTAGCCTTAATTTAGGGCACTAGTAGTTCTTATCAAACAACACAAAAACCACAACGAAATGACCATTTTAGCATTCACCCTCATATTGCTATTGGCAGCCTATTGTGCGGGTTTATTAGGTTCACTTACAGGTTTGGGCGGTGGCGTGGTAGTCATCCCTGTGCTCACACTTGGTTTTGGCATCGACTTCCACTATGCCGTAGGTGCAGCCTTGGTAGCCTCTATTGCCACAAGTAGTGGTTCGGGGTCAGCCTATGTAAAAGAGGGCATCACCAACATCCGTTTGGGCATGTTCCTTGAAATTGCCACTACCATTGGTGCCGTAACGGGTGCTCTTGTAGCCATTTGGCTCAATAACAATGTAATTGCCGTAATCTATGGTTGCGTGTTGTTACTCACTGCAGCCATGCAGCAACGTCGTAAGAGCGACCACGATGGTGTGGTAGGTTCAGAAGCAGCCCGTCGTCTTAAACTCTTTGGCACATGGCCACAAAAGGATGGTACGATGAAGAGCTACCAACTTAAAAATGTGGGTGGTGGCTTTAGTGTAATGTATGTGGCAGGTGTGCTATCGGGCATTTTGGGCATCGGTTCGGGTGTGCTTAAAGTGCTTGCCATGGATGCCATGATGAAAGTGCCCTTCAAGGTGAGCACCACCACCAGTAACTTTATGATGGGTGTAACAGCTTGTGCTTCGGCTGTTATCTATGTGCAGCGTGGTGTCATTGCCCCAGGTATCGCATTCCCCGTAATGATAGGTGTGCTTTTTGGCGCCTTAACGGGAGCCCGTTTGCTCAAAAAAATGAATGTACGCGTGTTACGTCAAATCTTCTGTGTAGCTATCACATTGGTTGCCATCAACATGATTTGGCAAGGCATGGCAGGCAAATATTAACCCCTAAACACACTTTTATTATGCAACAGCAAAATAATAATGCAGCCGATCGTCAAAAGTACGATATGCAGCAACTTGTGGGCAACACCCTGCGCATAGGCGTGTCGCTTGCTTGTTTGGTAGCGTTTGTGGGTGGTTTGCTCTACCTTATTCACCATGGCGGTGAATCGTTCGACATTGGTATGTATAAAGACTTTAGTTATGCCAATGCCCCACAGCATGCCGACTACACCACCTTGAGTGGAATATGGGCGGGACTGACCTCGTTTACTGCTATAGGTTGGATTCAAACCGGGGTATTGATTTTGATTCTTACCCCCATCATGCGCGTAGCCCTTTCATTGGTCGACTTTATAAAAGAGCGCGACTGGCTGTATGCGTTGATAACCGCAGTAGTGCTTGCAGTCATCATCAGCAACTCTTTAGAAGGACTGAAATAAAGCATCTAAATAAACAAACACCCCGAGTTTTTCACAATGTAAACTCGGGGTGTTTATGATAATTAGGCTTTACCTCATCGCGTTCAGCACTGCCAAAACCGTGACTCCCACATCGGCAAACACAGCCATCCACATGGTGCCAAGTCCCAATGAGGCGAGCACCAATACAGCCACCTTCACCCCAATGGCAAACCACACATTCTGTTGGGCAATGCGCAGCGTTCTACGGGCAATGTGTATGGCAGTAGCAATTTTTTGCGTATTATCGTCCATCAAGACCACATCAGCTGCCTCAATAGCCGCGTCACTACCTAAAGCCCCCATCGCAATGCCCAAGTCAGCGCGTTTCAACACAGGGGCATCATTGATGCCATCTCCCACAAACGCCAAAGTAGTTCCCGTGGGCTTTTGTTGCAATAAGCGTTCTACGTGAGCCACCTTATCGGCAGGCATAAGATTAGCCTGATACTCGTCAATGCCTAATTCCTTTGCCACCTCGTGTGCCACTTCTTCGCGATCGCCTGTGAGCATCACCGTGTGACGTACGCCCAAACGCTTGAGTTGTGCAATGGCTTGTTTACTTTCGGGTTTTATGCAATCGGTAATCACAATATGCCCCGCGTAACGCCCATCTACTGCCACATGAATAATCGTACCCACTTTGTGGCAGTCGTGCCAATCAACACCTAAAGCATCCATCATACGCGCATTTCCCACACAAACCACGTGTGTCTTGCCATTCTCAATATCAGCATCGCAGCAGTTTACCTTTACACACGCCTTAATGCCCTGTCCGGCAATTTCCTCCACATTCTCCACCTCACAACCATCGTCAGCTTCGGCAGGGAAAGCATTGCGCAATGCCGCACCAATAGGGTGGGTAGAAAAGTGCTCTACGTGTGCAGCCAAGTGTAAGAGTTCTTTTTCATTAAAGTGGTCGGGGTGTATGGCTGTTACAGCAAATTCACCTTGCGTGAGCGTACCCGTCTTGTCGAATACCACCGTGTGCATTTTAGCCAAAGCATCCATGTAGTTACTACCTTTTATCAACACCCCCTTGCGAGAGGCTGCACCCAAGCCACTGAAAAAGCTCAGCGGTACACTAAGAACCAATGCGCACGGACACGACACTACCAAAAAAATGAGTGCACGATGCAACCACGTGGGAAAAGCCTGCGCAAACCCCGCGTCGGCAAAAAGTGGAGGAATAATAGCCAATGCCACCGCAGCCCACACCACGATAGGCGTGTATACACGCGCAAAACGAGTAATAAACGATTCACTCCGCGATTTGTGAGCATCAGCTTCTTCTACCAATTGAATGATTTTAGAAACTGTGCTTTCGCCAAACGATTTACTGGTGCGAATGTGCAAGACACCGCTTAGGTTAATACAACCCGAAGTTACCTCGTCTCCCTTTTCTACCTCGCGTGGCATGCTCTCGCCCGTAAGCGCCAAGGTGTTGAGTGCAGAGCTTCCCTCTGTAATGGTACCGTCCAATGCAATTTTTTCACCAGGTTTCACCACAATGGTTTCGCCCACAGCCACCTCTTGCGGAGTCACAGTTTGTGTAGTGCCATTGCGCAACACATTAGCAGCATCCGGACGAATGTCCATCAAGTGCGAAATACTATCACGACTTCTGCCTTCAGCATAGCCTTCAAACAATTCGCCCACTTGGAAGAAAAGCATCACAAATACCGCTTCGGCAAATTCGGTTTCAGCACCAGGCATGAAACCAATGCCCAAGGCGCCAATGGTAGCAACCGACATAAGCAAATGCTCATTATAGGCATCGCCATGAGCAATACCTTCGGCAGCCTCCTTTAAAGTGTTGTGTCCTGCGAGCAAGTAGGGCACAAGATATACCAACAAAAGTTGCCAAGTGGCAAGTTGCCATGTCTTTTCAATCATTACCGCACCCACAAGTAGCAAGGCTGTGATAATGATGAGGCAGAGTTGTTTCTTTAGTCCACCCGACTCGTGGTGGTGATGATGATGTGAATGTTCGCCATGCCCGTTCTTTTCATGACAGTGACAATGGCAGTGCTTGTGTGTTTCTTGGCACATAATTCGTTGTATTTTATTGTAATAATAGGGTAGGGGCGTTTCCTCTTTCCTTTTCTAAATGCAAAGTTACGGCATAATGTCTGCAACCGAGTTGCAAACACCACCTATGCAAGTGTACAAAGCACCATAAAAGTTGTTGCATAAAATGTTGTGCGCAATAAAAGTCCATTTCATTTTCTTTATGAAAATATTTTTGGAGCATTATTGCCAATTTGCTTAATTTTGTAGAAAAATATAATGAAAGATTTCATTGAGGCGTTTCCTCATAGAATCCTTATTGCTTAAAATTTACCCTTAATCCTTATAAAAAATGCTTTATACCCTTATTATCCTTGCCATTTCAGCCATACTTTTTGTGAGTGGGCGCATTCGTTCAGACCTTGTAGCTGTGTGTGCGGCATTAGCCCTTGTGCTCACAGGCGTACTAAGTCCCGAAGAAGCCTTGGCAGGATTTTCCAGTCCCATAGTAATTATGATGGCAGCCCTCTTTGTAGTGGGTGGTGGCATCTTTGGTACAGGCTTAGCCAAGCGAATGGGTACAAGCATTATGGGATTGGCGGGTAAAAGCGAAACCCGACTTTTTGTGTTGCTCATGATAACCACTTCGGTGGTAGGCGCTTTTGTGAGCAATACTGGAACCGTAGCCCTTATGTTGCCCATTGTGGTAAGCATGGCGCGTGGAGCAGGCATATCTTCGTCGCGTTTGCTCATGCCTTTGGCGTTTGCAGGTAGCATGGGTGGTATGCTTACACTCATCGGTACACCGCCCAACCTTATTGTGCGCGATGCACTAACCACAGCAGGTTACGCCCCCTTAACCTTCTTCTCGTTCACTCCCATCGGCATCATCTGTATAGTGGTTGGCACCTTGGTGCTGATTCCACTTACACGTCGTTTTTTGAAAGATCGTACCGACGAAACACAAGTGCGAACAACCAAAACCTTGCAGCAGTTGGCAGACGAATACAAGGTGGCACAAACAGCACATTGGTTCAAGGTGAACAAAAAATCGCCTATGGTAAACCGCACCCTCAAAGAACTGGATATAAACGGAACCTACGGGGCAACCATCATCGAAATACGTCGTCAAAACAGTCAAGGTGGTTTACGCACCATTGAGCAATACGCCATGGCAGATGTCAAGATCGAGCCCAACGATATACTTTGCATCACAGGGCGCGACGAACAACTCGACACACTTTGTGCGGAGTGCATGTTGCAACGCACTGTTTCAGCTGATGCCGACAACCAACTCCATTTCTATGATGTGGGCATGGCAGAAATATTGGTGTTAGCCACCTCGTCGCTTGTAAACAATACAGTGGTTGAGGCAGATTTTCGTGCCAACTACGGATTGAATGTATTAGGCATTCGTCGTCACAACGACTATTTGTTGGGCGATGAACTAAAAACACGTCGTTTGCATGCCTCCGACATTGTTTTGGTGCAAGGCGAATGGCGCAATATAGCTCGTCTGAATCGTTATGATGGACGCGAATGGGTGGTAATCGGTCAGCCACAAGAGCAAGCCGCACGTGTCACACTCGACTATAAAGCCCCCATTGCTGCGGTAATTATGTTGGCAATGGTTGCAGCCATGGCTTTCGACTTCATCCCCATAGCCCCTGTCACCGCCGTGATGCTTGCAGCCGTAGCCATGATTTTTACGGGATGTTTGCGCAGTGTGGAGGCAGCGTTAAAGACCATCAACTGGGAAAGCATTATTCTGTTTGGAGCCATGTTGCCCATGTCAACAGCCTTGCAAAAGACGGGTGTGTCCGAACTCATCTCTCAAAACTTGGCACAATGGGTAGGCGGCTATGGTCCTTATATGCTGATAGCCACCATTTATGTAGCCACTTCGTTGCTCACGTTCTTTATATCGAACACGGTAACAGCCATGCTTATGGCGCCCATAGCTCTGCAAGCAGCCCAGGCACAAGGCATCAGTGCAGTGCCCATGCTGATGGCAGTAACCGTAGCAGCCAGTATGTGTTTTGCCTCGCCGTTCTCCACACCGCCCAATGCCCTTGTCATGTCGGCTGGTGGATATAAGCCGATTGACTATGTGCGTGTGGGCTTGCCCTTGCAAATTATTATTGGTATAATTATGGTGCTTGTGTTGCCGTTGATTTACTAAAAATGTGTACATTTGCATCACACAATTAAAACATAACACATAAAACGACAGGCTATGAAAGGATTATTTGCCACATTGCTTACTGTGAGCCTTATATTGTGTGCCAGTTGTGCACATTCAAGCATATCTCCCTTGGTTGGAGGCAATCGTGATGAACACGGTTGTATAGGTTCGGCTGGCTACACTTGGAGCTATGCTTTACATGACTGTGTACGATTGTGGGAAGCAGGCACTTCGTTTGATGCAGGTCCCGAACGCGTATATCTTATTTTTAGTCCCGACTCTACCTATGCCGAAATATTCGGTTCAAAAGATAAGTCGGTGTTGTGTCGCCGCATCAAGGGCACCGATATTTGGAAACCCCGTAAGGGAAAAGAGAGCGTATCTATTCAAAACGGAGTAACCTGTGTAAAGATAAACAATTATACTTACACAAAATAAGAAGGGAGGTTTTAAGAAAATCTGATTTTAACCATCCTCTAAAATTATCGCAAGTTTTCTATTGGGGAACTTGCGATATTTTTGGTTCACCAGTAAAAAAACTGTGTCTGATTATTAGAGTAAGATCAGTTAATATTTCACGCGCCAGCCTCACCCCGTTAGGTAGGGTGTTCAAAATCCATAATATTTTTATGCATGGTTTTGATGATATTTTAATA
>UQQN01000043.1 GCA_900543155.1 uncultured Prevotella sp. | reverse complement strand
CGACAAGCCCATTGGCAGAATTAAGTATGCACTAAATTAATTCCGCCAACAGGTTGAATTATCGTGTTTGTAATATGCCCATATCGATGATAAATAAGGAGTAAATATTTGATGGCTTTTAATACCTTATCCCTCCTTAAATATTAAACTGTTTGCCAGTCTTTCCGTCTTCGAAGCCTTCGGAATAGCCTTCGCGATAGCCACGCACATAGTTTTGTTTTTCGGCAGAGGTGGCGAAGTTGTTGGTTTCGTCGTAATTTGCCTTTTCGGTATGGGCTGCACCATCATCACAACCAGCGGTGTAGCCATCGTCGTATCCGGCTTCGTAAGGATTACGCTTGTCTTTTCCCAAAATGGTGTCGGAAAGTTGAGAGGTCTGTACCGTGTCGGGGACTTGAGGCAATGTACCTGGATCGACAGTAGTATCGGGAACAGCAACTTGGGTGCGCGAAGTGTCTGTGGCTCCAAGAGGTAAGAGTTGCTTTTGTTCGCTCGAAGAGCGCTTCATGTAAATAATGCTTACTACCACAAGCAGACAAATAAGCACTAAAGAAAATGTGCGCCATCGATTTTGTCCGTTCGGTTTATTATTGTAATTCATAATGTGAGGAGAGTTTCAAAAAATGTAATGAGGAATGTGTTTAGAAAAAAACACTTACCAAGAAGCCCTTTTTCGGCCTGCGTCCATGCGCAAGAAAATGAAAAGCATCAGTGTGAAGCCCCATAAAGAGGAACCACCATAACTAAAGAAGGGGAGCGGAATGCCAATGACAGGCGTAACGCCCATTACCATGCCGACGTTGATAAAGACGTGGAAGAGCAGGATGCTTAGCACGGAATATCCATAGACTCGTGCAAAAGTGGACGTTTGTCGCTCGCTGAGATAAATTAAGCGCAATATCATGCACAAAAAGAGTAATAACACACCTGCTGAGCCTAAGAAGCCTTGTTCTTCGCCAACGGTGCAAAAGATGAAGTCGGTGTCTTGTTCGGGCACGTATTTTAATTTGGTTTGGGTTCCGTTCATAAAACCCTTACCTTCTAGTCCACCCGATCCGATAGCAATTTTGCTTTGGTTGACGTTGTATCCGGCATCACGGTTATCCTCGTTCATGCCTAACAGCACTTGAATGCGCACACGCTGGTGAGGCTCGAGCACTTTATTGAGCGCAAAGTCGGAAGTGTATAAGAACGCTGTGCTACCCAATGTGAACACGGCGATGAGCATGCCCTTGCTGACACGTTGCCCCAACGACTGCCATGCCAAATAACCTGCCATAAAGATGGTGAGCACCATGAGTATCCATGATATGTCGAAGGGGATGATGAACTCTGACACGATTAGCGAGAGACTGATGACTGCAGCGCCCAATTTTATGAAAAGTTGGGCGGCATGGTTATGTCTGTCATAGACACGCAACAATCCGATGGTGAAAATCCAAATGAGGGTGAGCACGACGAACTCGCCTACTGAAGAGCGTGTGCCAGGCAACTCGACCTCGCTGAAACGAATGCCTACCACAAAATAGACTACTGCTGCTACTGCTGTGAAGAGAATGCTGCCTGGCATTCCCTCGCGATAGAACATGAGGAAGAAGGCGAGATAGACAAGTGCCGAACCCGTTTCGCGCTGCAAGACGATGAGTGCCATGGGCAAAAGAACGAGTCCTACGGCTTTGGCAAAATTGCGCATCTTATCGAGTGTGAAACCGTATTCGTTGATGAGTTTTGCAACTGCCAGTGCTGTGGCAAACTTTGCAAATTCAGCGGGTTGCACATTGCAAAAACCTAAACTTACCCACGAGCGAGAACCTTTAATGTCTTTTGCTACAAAGGGAGTGATGAGCAACACAAACATCATAAACCAATAAAAGATGCCTGCCAGGGTGTCGTAGTACTTATCGGAGCTCATCATGATGACAAATGCCATGCTTAAGGCACAACCAATCCAAACGATTTGTTTACCCGTGCGACTTGACCATGCAAAAAAATCTGTATCGCCAAGCTCATGACTGGCACCGCAAATGCTGAACCAACCGCATATAAGCAACACGATGTAGAGGGTGAGTATCACCCAATCGACATTGAATAGCGGATATTGTTTGTTTTCGTTGAGCATTGTTTTGAAATTGAATAATAAAGGACTAGGAAGGGAGTTAAAGGGAGTTTGGGGGAGTTAGAGGAAAGGGTGCCCCCTTATCTAGCATAGTCACCATATTTGATGTGCATATTTTGGAAGTGGGTGGCTTTTGCTTCAGATGACGCTGAAAGTTTACCATTAAGGTATTGCTCCATGATGAGTGCGCCAATGGGCACACCATATACATTACCAAAACCACCATTTTCCACATAAACTGATACAGCAATGCGAGGTTTGTCCATGGGAGCAAATCCCATAAACACGGAGTGGTCGTGACCACGGTTCTGCGCAGTACCTGTTTTGCCACACACCTCGTAACCGGGAATGTTGGCACCACGACAAGTACCCCCGAGCACAGCTTTACGCATACCCGCTACACAATATTCATACCACTTGCGGTCTACCCCGGTGTAATGCTTTTTATAATAGATTGGGTCGAGACGACCATCTTGCACAGCGTGTACCACATGAGGTGTGATGTAATAACCACGATTGGCTACGGTTGCAGCCAAATTACAAATTTGCAAGGGGGTGGCAGTAACTTCGCCTTGTCCGATGGCGATAGAGATAATGGTAAGTCCATTCCATGACCCTTTGTAAGCCTTGTCGTAGTATTCGGCATTCGGAATCATGCCACGTTTTTCGCCCGGAAGGTCAATGCCTAATTTATAGCCAAAGCCCATATTCACCATATAATCCTTCCAAGTGGTCATAGCCTTTTGCACGGAGCCATATTTGGCTTTATTGTTTATCATGCGGAAGAGATTCCAACAGAAGTAAGAGTTGCATGAGGTACCAATGGCAGGCACAAGATTGATGGGCGAGGCATGACCGTGACAACCCACATGCAAGCCTTTGTAGTTAAAACCATGACTACAAGGGAAAGCAATTTGCGGATTGATACTCCCCTCTTGTAGTCCCGTTAGGGCTTGGGTAATCTTAAAGGTAGAACCAGGGGGATAGGTACCCATAATTGCACGGTTAAGCAAAGGGCGCATTGCATCAGCATTGAGCATTTTGTGGTTTTTGCTACGATTACGCCCTACCATGCTACGTGGGTCGTAGGTTGGCGAAGAAGCCATGCAAAGCACTTCGCCCGTACTGGGTTCAATCGCTACGATGGCACCGAGTTTGCCTTGAAGCAAGCGTTCGGCAAGTGTTTGCAGGTCTTTGTCGAGCCCCAAGGTGAGGTTTTTGCCTGGTTGAGCTTGTTTGTCGTACTTACCGTTTTGGTAATGCCCTTGTGTACGTCCACGTACGTCGCGCAGCATAATGCGCATGCCTTTCACACCGCGCAACTGATCCTCGTAAGCACGCTCTACGCCCAACTTACCGATATAGTCGCCCGAGGCATAATAGTGCAAAGAGTCTTCGTTAAGTTCTCTCTCGTTAATCTCACCCACATCGCCCAATATGTGTGCACCAATTCCACTAGTATATTGGCGTGTGGAGCGTTTTTCAATGCTAAAGCCTTTAAAACGGAAAAGCTTTTCGCGAAAGAGGGAAAACTCTTCGGCAGGAATTTGCGCCATAAAGAGTTGGGGGGTGTAACGCGAGTAACCAGGATTCTTTTTTGAATCCTTTATACTTGCCATGCGGTTAATGTAATCTTCCTTCGTAATGCCAATGGTTTGACAAAAATCTAGGGTGTCAATGCCGCGTTGGTCGTTCATCACCACCATGATGTTGTATGACGGCTCATTGTATACCAAAATGCGCCCCTTGCGATCGAATATGAGTCCGCGCGAGGGGTACTGGATGTCTTTACGAAAAGCATTAGAGTCGGCATTTTTCTTGTAGTCGTCACTCCACAGTTGTAATGTGAAAAGGCGAATCATGTAGACCAAGATAATGCCTATGGCAATGCCTCCGATTACAAATTTGCGTATTTCGAAATTATTGGATGACATGAGCTTAGGGGGATTTTTTAGAGAATTACATGTCTTGAACCGATCGTACAAAAAACTATCAGTTGTTTAGCGACTGCTTACTTGCGTATAAGTTCCATCGCAAATACAAAAAGGGTGGTAAGCAAAGTGCTACCCACGATGTTGATGAGGAGTATTTGCCAATCGAAAAACGAAAAAGCTTCGAAAGTAAAGAACACCAAGCAATATATAAGCACGCTAAAGAACGCGTATTTGCCAAAGGCGCTCCACTCCATTTCTTTGTGCGAGGGGACGAAACTTTCGTTCTTGTCGGAAGGTGAAAACGCCCTAAGTAGCATGGGCACAATTAAGCCAAGCAAACACATGGCTCCCGCAGCCATGCCTGGTGTGTTGGTAAAAATATCAATCGCCAAGCCTAACAAAAATCCCGAAAGGACATAAAGCCAACGGGGGGTGTTGCTCGGAAGAATGAGCAAGAAATAAACGTAGGGCATCGGTGTGGCGTAACCAAAAATGTGTACGTGGTTGAACACCAATGCTTGTAAAAACATAAGTGCCACAAACCAACCGATGCGCGACATAAGTGTTTGAAACATAAAAATCTGGATAAGAGTATGTGCTCGGGGACTTTCAGCCTTTAGTCAGCCCGTAACTAATTTGCATTATTCTCCATTTGCAAAGCGTGCATTTGGAGTGTATCAATTTCGGCTTTATAGGGAGTGGTAACAACCGACACATCGCGTAGGTTCGCGAAGTTTGTGCCCAGCGTCACATCCAATCTGTAAGACTGTCCATCAGCCGAGTTACTAATTTTGCTTACACGTCCCACAAAAATTCCTGGAGGGAAGACTGCCGAATATCCACTGGTTTCGATGGCTTGTCCCACTTTTACACGGGCATAACGCGGCACATCATCAACATAAGCACTGAGCATGCTCGCACCGTCCCACTGCAAGTAGCCAAAATAGTTTTGCCCACGCACACGGCAACTAATGCTCGACTTTCGATTGGTTACGGGGATAACCAATGAATGGTGTGGTCCTGTGAGATAAACAATACCTACCACACCGCCTCCGCCAACTACACCCATTTCAGGACGAATGCCATCGGTTTCGCCACGGTCTATCACCAAATAATTATTGGTGCGCTCTGAGCTATTGCTTACGACGGTGGCTGGCACCATGGCGTAGCCATTAAGCTTTTCGCGCATCAGTTTCTCGGTCATGGTGGTATCTTTGGTTGCCGAGTTCAAAGCTTGACGCAAAATTTCGGTTTCGCGTTGCAAAGCAATATTTTGGTCAGTGAGCTGACGATTTACCTGTTGCAAATTAAAGAACCCTATCACATTGGTGTAAGCTCCATTTACCCCTGCTACCATAGAATTGGCAGCACTGAACCATACGCTCCCCTGAAAGCTATTGAAACGAAAAAGCAAAATCATACTCAGCGTTTCGAGAATCACAAAAAGGAAAGCGTAACTATATTTGCTGACAAAGTCTAGCAGATTGCTTTTGGGAGAGTAGTCACTCATTTTTATAACTTAATTCAAAAAGCATTTGCAAATATGTGTCAGAGTAAAAGCACCCATTTACAAATAAAACCTCACCCCCTTGGTCGCCCTTCGCTTATATACATGAGATGGGAACCGAGGGGGTGAAGCCGCTCGTCATAGAATGATGAGGCAATTAACGCATAAGGAATGTGTAGTTTTCAACATTCTTCAACGCAATACCTGTACCCTTAGCCACACAGAGCAACGGATCATCTGCTACGTGGAAAGGAATATTAATTTTATCGCTCAAACGCTTGTCAAGTCCGCGAAGCAATGCGCCACCACCAGTAAGGTAGATACCATTCTTCACAATATCAGCGTAGAGTTCGGGCGGTGTGTTTGCCAAAGCATTTACCACAGCCTGTTCAATACGTGCGATAGACGTTTCGAGGCAGTGTGCAATTTCTTGATAGCATACAGGCACCTCCATAGGCATAGTAGTAATGCGGTTCGGACCATGAATTACATAGTCGGCAGGAGGGTTGGGCAAATCGGTCAATGCTGCACCCACGTTAATTTTGATACGTTCTGCCATACGTTCGCTTACCTTCACGTTGTGCTGACGGCCCATATACTCTTGGATGTCGCTAGTAAAGTCGTCACCAGCCATCTTGATAGAGTTGTTCGAGACAATGCCACCCAACGAGATGACAGCGATTTCAGTTGTACCGCCACCTATATCCACAATCATGTTGCCCTCGGGTGCATTGACATCAATGCCAATACCGATAGCAGCAGCCATAGGTTCGTAAAGCAAGAACACGTCACGACCTCCTGCATGTTCTGCAGAGTCGCGCACAGCACGAAGTTCCACCTCGGTCGAACCACTTGGCACACCAATAACCATGCGCAATGAGGGCGAGAACAAACGCTTGCCCGTGTGTACCTTCTTAATCAAACCACGCATCATTTGTTCGCAAGCGTTGAAGTCGGCAATCACACCGTCGCGCAAGGGACGAATCACACGTATTTTATTATTGGTCTTTTCGTACATGAGTTTGGCTTCGTCGCCCACCGCAATCATCTTGTCGGAGTGAGTATCGAGAGCCACGACCGACGGCTCGTTTACAGCAATACCGCCATCATCAATGATAATGGTATTGGCAGTGCCCAAGTCGATGGCCAATTCCTGTGTGAAGGAAAAGAGCTTAGAAAAAAATCCCATATCGAAAGATTGTGTACTAATTATTTCTCAAACCAGTTATGAATGGCAGTATCGTAGTGGCTACTCACACCAAATGCACGTGTAGCAAACCAACGACGTTCTTCGAGCTCAGTTTGTGCACCGTTTTTGCTAACGATGTCGAGCAAGGGCTTATATTCAGCCTTTGACGGAACGATAACTACATCGTTAAAGTTCTTAGCACCAGCACGAATCAAAGAAATGCCACCTATATCGATTTTCTCGATGATATCGGCTTCGCTAGCACCACTTGCTACAGTCTGCTCAAAGGGATAGAGGTCAACAATAACGAGGTCGATTTCGGGAATCTCGTATTGTGCCATTTGCTTTTGGTCGTCCTCTAACTCACGACGTCCCAAGATGCCACCAAAGATTTTGGGGTGAAGGGTTTTCACACGTCCACCCAAGATTGAAGGATATGTAGTCACATCTTCAACCTTTTGGCAGGGGTAACCCAAAGACTCAATAAACTGTTGCGTACCACCTGTTGAAAGGAACTGTACGCCTTCTTCATGCAATTTGCCGAGCAACTCTTCTAAACCATCTTTGTGGAAAACTGATACGAGCGCGGTCTTGATTTTCTTTGTTGAGGACATATTGAATAGTATGTTATTTGCTGTTTTATGTATCCAACGTGTTTACGCAATGCGCAAATTCGCTGTTTTGTGTGCAAAATTACTGTTTTTTTATTGGCTATTGCAACTTTTTGTCTATAAAAAAAGTGTTTCGTATGAATTATTTTATGGTTAAGCCCAAAAGGTTTAGCTACAAAGGCTATATTGCCAATTGGGTTTGACTTTTATGCTCCCATTTTCGTCCAAGGGGAAAAGGAGGTTTTCTTATTTTTGAGAACTAAAATAATTCGCCTTCCCCCAAAGAAGGGAAGACGAATTATTCTTTATTATCAACTATAATATAGTTGCATTAAATGTTCTTGCCGTGGCAGTCTTTAAACTTTTTGCCACTGCCACAAGGACAAGGATCGTTACGACCAGGTACTTTCTCTTTTACGATGGGCTGGTTGTGTGTTTCGCGTGTATCACGATTGGCGGCAGCTGCTGCTTCAGGATCGCCAGCTTCGTCGAGTGTTTCGTGACTTGTGGTGAGGTTTTGCTGCTGAGTGGGTTCTTCTTCGCCAGCATCCTTTACCTCTTCAGCTACTTGCACGGGAATTTGACCACGCATCAAAGTTGCCACTGTCTCGTTGTTAATGCGGTTCACCATCTTGTCGAAGAGTTGTACACTCTCGAGTTTGAAGACGAGAAGCGGATCTTTCTGTTCGTACGAAGCATTTTGCACCGACTTCTTCAACTCATCGAGTTCGCGAAGGTTCTCCTTCCAAGCATCGTCAATGTTGTGAAGAATAATAGCCTTTTCAAAGTCTTTTACAACTTCCTTAGCCTCGGTTTCGTAAGCCTTCTTCAAGTTTGTGCGGATGTTGTACATCAACTTACCATCGGTAATAGGCACGAGGATGTTTTCGTACATATCGCCTTGGTTTTCGTACACCTGCTTGATAACGGGCGTAGCTACTTGTGCCAAACGGTCGGTCTTACGCTTAAAGGTAGCCATTGCAGCCTCGAATGCCTTTTCATAGAGGTCGTCGCGCTTCATGCCGTCAAATTCTTCTTCGGTGAAGGGAGCCTCCATTGCAAAGATTTCGATAAATGCCTCGCGACAACCCTGATAGTCGTTCTTGTCAATCACATTGATTACGCGGTCCCAAATCATGTTGGCAATGTCCATGCCTACACGTTCACCCATCAAGGCGTGACGACGTTTTTCGTAGATAACCGTACGCTGCTTGTTCATTACGTCATCGTATTCAAGCAAACGCTTACGGATACCGAAGTTATTTTCCTCAACCTTGCGTTGTGCACGTTCAATGCTATTGTTGATCATCTTTGCTTCGATCATTTCGCCATCCTTAAAGCCGAGTTTGTCCATGACACGAGCAATACGCTCAGAGGCGAACAAACGCATCAAGTTATCTTCGAGCGAAACAAAGAAGACTGAAGAACCTGGGTCACCCTGACGTCCTGCACGACCACGGAGCTGACGGTCTACACGACGGCTTTCGTGACGTTCGGTACCAATAATAGCCAAACCGCCTGCAGCCTTCACTTCGTCGGTGAGCTTAATATCTGTACCACGACCTGCCATGTTGGTAGCAATCGTCACTGCACCGAGCATACGCTCTTCTTCAACCTTATTGCCTTCAGCATCGGTTATAACCACTTTACCCAAAGTGCTCTGACCTGCCTTAGCTACGATATCAGCTTCTTTTTGGTGGAGTTTAGCATTGAGCACCTGATGAGGAATGCCACGAAGTTGAAGCATACGGCTCAAAAGTTCGCTCACGTCGACGTTGGTAGTACCCACCAATACAGGACGGCCTGCCATACGCATCTTTTCGATTTCCTCGATTACCGCCTTATATTTTTCACGCTTTGTTTTATACACGCGGTCGTTCATATCGACACGTGCAATGGGACGATTAGTAGGAATTTCTACTACATCGAGTTTATAGATATTCCAGAATTCGCCAGCCTCAGTACTTGCGGTACCGGTCATACCTGCAAGTTTGTGGTACATACGGAAGTAGTTCTGCAACGTAATCGTAGCAAAGGTTTGTGTGGCAGCCTCTACCTTTACGTGTTCCTTCGCCTCAACAGCTTGGTGTAAACCATCGCTCCAACGACGACCTTCCATAATACGACCTGTCTGCTCGTCGACAATCTTTACTTGACCATCCATTACCACATATTCTTCGTTAATGCGGAACATGGTGTAGGCCTTGAGCAACTGTAAGATGGTGTGTACACGGTCACTCTTCACTGCATAATCTTGCAAGAGTTCGTCTTTCTTGTTCACACGTTCTTCTTCGCTCAAAGTCTCGTCAGCCTCGAGTGCTGAAAGTTCGCTGGTAATATCGGGGAGTACAAAAAGTTGATCGTCGTGTACTTGGTCAGCGAGCCACTTATTACCCTTATCAGTCAAGTCTACGCTGTGCATCTTCTCGTCCACCACGAAGTAGAGGGGTTCAACAGCCTCGGGCATACGGCGGTTGTTGTTCTCCATATATACCTCTTCGGTTTTAAGCATACCTGCCTTAATACCTGTTTCTGAGAGGAACTTAATAAGTGGATTATTCTTAGGCAATGCCTTGTGGCTACGGAACAAGGCGAGGAAACCTTCTTCGGTCTTTTCTTTATCGCCGGTAGCAATAAGTTGTTTAGCCTCAGCCAAATATTTCGTAGCAAGTTTGCGCTGCACTTCAACCAAGCGCTCTACCAAGGGTTGATATTCTTCGAAGTGTTGGTCGTCGCCCTTAGGCACAGGACCTGAGATAATCAACGGAGTACGGGCATCGTCAATCAACACAGAGTCGACCTCATCGACGATGGCATAGTTGTGGCGACGCTGCACAAGGTCTTTAGGACTCATTGCCATGTTGTCGCGCAAGTAGTCGAAACCAAATTCGTTGTTCGTACCGAAGGTGATATCTGCCTGATAAGCACGACGGCGGCTCTCTGAGTTAGGCTGGTGCTTGTCGATGCAGTCTACTGAAAGACCATGGAACATATAGAGCGGGCCCATCCATTCAGAGTCACGCTTAGCAAGGTAGTCGTTCACGGTTACCACGTGTACACCGTTACCTGTCAATGCGTTGAGGAATACAGGGAGTGTACCCACAAGTGTTTTACCTTCACCTGTTGCCATTTCGGCAATTTTGCCTTGGTGCAATACCACGCCACCGAAGAGTTGCACGTCATAGTGCACCATGTTCCATTTGGTGTCGTTGCCACCAGCAATCCAGTGGTTTTGATAGATAGCCTTATCGCCATCGATAGTCACGAAGTCGTGGCTTGCAGCCAATTCGCGGTCAAAGTCGTTGGCAGTAACCACTACGGTTTCGTTCTCAGCAAAACGGCGAGCCGTGTCCTTCACAATGGCAAGTACCTCGGGCAAAGCCTCATCGAGTGCCACCTCCATTTTGTCGAGCACTTGTGTTTCGAGTTTATCGATTTGGCTGAAGATTACCTCGCGGTCTTCAATAGGAGTTTCTTCGATTTTGGCTTTGAGTTCCTCTATCTTCTCCTTAATGTCGTCAGCCGAGTGCTGAATGGTGTGCTGAATCTCTTTAGTCTTGGCGCGTAATGCGTCGTTGTCGAGTGCTTGAATGGCAGGATAGGCTGCCTTGATTTTTTCTACCCACGGCTGAATAAGTTTCATGTCGCGAGTTGACTTGTTGCCGAAAAGTTTGCTAAGAAATTTATTAATATCCATATTATAGGTTTCCCGTTTCTCAGCCTCTTACCCACCCTGCTTATTGAAGCATGGATAGCATTAGCTAAGATAGGGGCTTTTGTTTTATGATTGAAAGTGTTTTTTTGATTCGTGTGCAACTTTTATGTGCTGTTGCAAAGCATTCATGAAGACTCCATTCTTAAAAAAGTGGAGCTACACGACATGCGTTAGGAGCACGAATGCGCATCGCCTTCGACAGCGTAGGAGCTATGTAGTCGATGGTAACGGGAGTTTCAACGGTTTCGGCCTTGAAGCCCTCGCCTAAAAATATGATGGGAAATGGAATGTACGATTCACGAACGAGTTGACTCTCGTGTGTAGAGTTATTTACGTAACGCCAACCTGGTGCCACCTCAATAAGCACATCACCCGAATAGCGCGGATTATATCCGCCTCGCATTCTACTAATGCCAGGTGTCCAAGCGCCTTGCAACAGACGCGACGAGGTGTAAACATCCTTCACGCCAGAGAGTTGCAACAAGAAGTCTTGCGCACGCTCTAACATCTCAGCCAAATTGATTTGTTTTTGTTCTACCAATTTGTGGTTAAGATAGATTTGCGTGCCGAGTGTTGACTCTACGTATTGTCCTTGACCATAGACAGCCACAAAATACATATTAAGCAATGCAGCCGAGCGTTCTACGTCGAAGGTACCCGTGGGGATGCGATATTTCGACAAATCGGCAGTTTCTTCGTCGGCATATCCCGTTGAAGTGAGCACAAAGAGCGCGTTGTTGCGTCCCACTTTGTGTTCTACCGATTTAATGAGTTGTGCCAAAGCCTGGTCTAGGCGCACATAAGTATCTTGCAACTCCATCGGACTTTCGCTCACCGTGTGGTGGTCGATGTTGCCAGCATAGAGTGTCAATGCCAAATAGTCGGTTATGGCGTCGCTACCCACCATTGTGCCATTTATGCACTGTGTGGCAGCACGCACTACCTCTTCGTTTATCAGTCCGCTTGTTTTGTAAGTAGCAAAGCGTCCCGGTCCCGTAAATTTGTGACTAAAGGGCTTTTTCATACCCCCCGAAAGGAAGTAAGAGAAGTTGCCCACCAAATCGCTCGAGGGTTTCCAAGTGAGCGACTTCAGTCTGTCGTCAAGGCGGTTGCTGTTAAGCACCGTGGTCCAACTGGGCAATGTTTTGCCGTAGTACGAGGTAGAGCACCATTGTCCTGTGCGGTCATCAATCCACACGGCAGCATCAGCAGCATGTCCTGCACTAAGTATAGCTGCATCGCGGAAGGGGGCGATTGCATAAACCAAGGCCTTGCCCTCGGTAGCCACTTTCAGTTCATCGCCCACGGTCGAAACGCCCAAGAAGGTTGGCGAGGAAGCATCGGCTGTTTGCAGTCCGGCGTAGTTTTTATCGTTTACGCAGAACACAGGACGCAAGGTTTCGCGGTCGAGCCATTTCAAGCCCACAATACCATGATTGTAGGGGGTTGTGCCTGTGGCTAATGTGGCTGCTGCCGAAGCTCGGTCAGGACGCGAATGCGGATATTCAGCCTGTGCATACACTCGTCCTTCGTTAAGTAAGCGCACAAAGCCCTCTTGTCCGTAAAGGGGCATGAAGGCATTGAGATAGTCGGTACGAAGTTGGTCCACCAAAATATTCACTACCACACGGGGCACACCTGTCCCTGCCGTCGAAGCGTTGGCACCCGACAACACGGTCATTGCTGTGAGCAACGACACAAGAATGGGCAAACGCATGGCGGATGCGTGTGATGATTTTTTGGGATTCGAGCGCATTTATTTTATATGTTAAGTGCTAAGTATTGGGCATTACAAACGAAGGTGCATACCGCATACCTAAACTTTGTTTCAGAGTGCAAGATTTATTTTTTTGCAATGGTTACTTTGTTACTTACCGACTTCACGGCACGCACAAACAGCGTAGCCATAATCAGATAAAGTTCGGGCGGGAATTTCTGTACGCCCAAGGCGGCAATAGCCAATGTGATTAACACAAGCACGATTTGTGCAATGGGCAACCAATTGCGTTTGTGCTGACTGGCGGCCTTCATAAACCACGGGAAAGCAACGAGGGGCAATGGGTTGAACAACACGATTAGCCAGTTGCTACCCACTGCGGGGTGTGCCGAGAAGAAGAATAGAAAAGTTATGATACAACCTGTTAAACCTTGTGCCACATAGAGCAGCACATCGAATTGCCAACAGTTTTTACCTTTTTTCCATTCATAAATCACAATACCCAAAGTTATTGCAAATAGCATGCCAAAAGCACACATCGGACTAATTGGGAAGGCATCTTCTGCCTTAAATTGTGCGGGCAACAAGGTGAGGTGCGTTTTCACCAAAGGTTGTACCCCTTTATAGGTCTTTACGGTTGCATCGGTCAAGAAGCGCTCAGCATAAAGTGGCGCAAATTCTTGTTTGCTGCGGTCGGCAGGTTGATCTGCCTCAGCGCCCAACAAAAGGTCTTGTCCAAAGCGATTCCACGGGCTGACATCTGAATATTCGTGTACAATGTCGCGCAATGTTTTTTGCGCATTTACTTTTCCCCACTGCACTTTGTCCTTTATGGGCTCTAACACTTTTGCCAAGGCACGTGTAGTGCAGTTGTCGTAGAAAAAGTTATAACGATAAACCGCATTGTGCGGATCGAGATTTAGTGCCAACGCATCACGCACACGCACGGCTTCTTGATTCGTGAGATTGAGAATTTGTTCGTCAATGCCACGTCCTTCGCGAGCATAAGCCTCGTAGAAATAGCTATAAGGAATTACGCTCAACTCATAATCGGTCTCGCCCAACATAAAGCGCCACATAAAATGGGGTTGTTTAAACGAGAATGTGCCATAGTTAAACACCCAGTCGCTACCATGGTCACCAAACTCACGCACACGGATAGCGGTATGTCCATAAAGTTCGTATACCAATGTACCGGGTGTGCAAGTAAGAATGCTAATTGTTACTGAGTCGTTATTTGGTGTTGTATCATCGACAGTGTCACCGTCTGCAACCTTATTTTCTGGGGTTGTAGTTGCTACGTGATTGCCTTGTGCCACAAACTGTGCCATAGCTTGTTGGCCATGTACCGAAACGGTCCACAGCATCAAGACAAATAGTATGTTAAGCAGTTGTTTCATTTGTGTATGAATGTGAGGGCACTTTGCAAACTGCCATACCCTCTGCGCTGCAAAGTTACAAATTAAATTGTGGAAAAGGGAGTTATTTATATAAAAAACATTTGTTGCAAAAATTAGATTACAGAGTAGATTAAAAACAGACTGTAAAACTTCAATCAAAAACACCCACCCCTCATACCCAACAAAAATCGCCCACCCTAATTAAAGGATGGACGATTCTCTTTTAAAAACAATTACATGTTAACGGTCTTTACACCATTTTTGATAGAAACGCCTTTGTAATTTTCGTTTACTTGGCGACCTGAAATATCGTAGCGAGGAGCTTTGCTCATCTTGGTAGCTTCGGCAACATTCTGAATTGCATCGATAACTACAGGTTTTACAGATAATACATATACCTTAGTTTCGTAAGGCTTGAGTGTACCTACATTCAAAGTATTTTCTACATCAATCTCTGTCTTAGACCACAATTCGCGGCAAGTATAGATTGTGTCTGCCTTGAGGTAAAGGTCTGTAAGTTTGAGTGCAGGAACCTCTACATCCGAACCACCACGGTTGGTAACCGAAACAGCCATACGACCATTTACCAAGTCCTTCACATAGACATCGTAACCACTGTTAGAATAGTCGGTCTTTCCTGTTGAAAGAGCTTCCATATATTCAGCCTGCTGACCAAGCGAGTCTTGGTTAATGGCAAGAATTTCAGTATTGGTCAATGTTTCGATATCAGCTTCGGTAATCAACGGATTAGGCATTGTCTGACCGCTGTTAGCTTCGCCCTGAGGAGTTTCACGAAGGTCACAAGTCAAAGCCAAGGGACTTGCAAACATACACCACAAAGACATCTGCGAACGAGCCTGTGCATCAGTCAAGCCTGTGATTTTACCACCATTTTGCTGATGGCCTGCTGTATTGTTGCTCGGACCACCCAAACCGTGAAGACCGATACACATCATGTCGAGGTCATTGAAACGGTTTACACCAGCATACATCCACAAACGACGTACTTCGTCAACACCGCCAATCACACCAGGACGCGAATTGTTGCCTACCCAGTCTTCGCGAGCATCACTTGTGGCACGCCAGCTTGAACCTCCAGCTTCAGCGCCCCATGTCCAAGGTTGTGTTTTACCCCATTCGCAAATATTATATACGAAAGGAATGATGCCCTTAGCCTTGCGCTCTTCGTTGAGTTTATCGATTACTTTACCCATCTGTGAGTAGCATACCTGTGTACCAGCCTCAGCGTTGCAGTAGTCATACTTCAACATATCTACGCCCCAAGAGTCGAACAATGCAATATGTTGTGCTTCGTGTCCATAAGAACCTGGCTGATAGCGTTCGCAAGTCATAGAACCTGCATCACTATAGATACCCAGTTTCATTTTGCTATTGATTTCCTTCAAGGCTGCCTTCAAGCCGCTAATGCCATTGGGGAATTTGGCAGGGTCGTAAGTCAAAGCGTTCTTATCCGAAGTCGGCTTAGCCCATGCGTCGTCTAACACTATTGTATTGAAGCCTGCATCAATCAAGCCATACTTTTGCATACCCTTAGCAATGTTCACCATCTTGTCGTGGCTAATGGCACGTGCAAACCAGTTCCAAGTCAACCAACTCATCATAGGAGTGGGCGATTGCATGTGGCTGTCTACAATAAGGCGAACCTTAGTCAAAGCTTCTTCTTCGTCATCAGCGCCCTTAGTTTTTACGGTGTAAACATATTCACCTTCAACTGTAGGAGCTGTACCCGACACATACTTATATTTGTTACCAACTGCCACACGGTCTTCCTTGAGTGCTAAAGTTGAAAGCGCTGCATCAAAATCTACACCTGTTACAGTTTCGCCTTCGTTGGGCACCAACTTATGGATATAGGGAGCACCCGGGAGTGCATACATCAATGTGGCGCAAGGCATAGAACCCGCTGAGGGGTCAACAAACTGCCATGCAGAATTACGGTCGTTAGCGCTCCAAAGATTGAGCACACGATTATCAGCAACACCACCTGTAAAGTTCAAAGAAGCTGAACCACCACTGGGATTTTCAATTTCGCCAGGGATAATAGCTACAGTCTCATCAGAGAGATAATATAACTGCCAAATGCTTGCTGCTGTTTGGTCAGTAGTATATCTTACGTAACTACTGTTGGTTGTACTTACAATGTTACCATTGCTTGTTGCAGTGTAAGTAAGGTAGCACTTTGCCGTGAGGTCATAGATAAAATATTTACCTAATGTTTCAGACTCAATCATGATAAACTTATCAGCTTCACCACGCTTTGTTGTGTGGTGAAGATTTTCATCAATCATCTTGATGTATGCCTCGGGCATGTGCAAGTAGTAAGGATACTTCTTCTCGGCATCAGCACCTGCAGTTGGGGTGAAATACTGAACAAACTTGAAGTCTACTTGATAGTTGGCATTATCAATAGTTACCTTTGCCAAGCTACCACCACCAACTTTCACCTTAATGTCGCTTGCTTGAAGGTCGCCATCCACCACAATCCTTTGGTCGCCTTGCGCATTCAAGCCCGTAAACTTTTGTCCCTTCACAGTTACAGAAGCACTACTGGGCATACCATCACTAAAGAGGGTGTATTCGTGTTTTACGCCAGTTTCTTTAAGAAGCCATCTTGAACCAGCATCTTTTGCACCATTGTCCTGGTAAATACCAAGAGTTACATTACCATCTTCAGGGTTTGAAGTACCTACGCCTTGAAACCAATTCAAGTATTTGGCTGCAACACCTGTGGTATTGTAAGGTTGAAATTGGTAGTAACCGTTTTGACCCTCAACTTCGGTAATTTTGTAAATAGCAGATTCTTGCTTTTCGTCGGTCATCGACACAAAACCTACTTGATTAGAGTAGCCGCTTTGTGTGGTATAACTAACCCACTTACCTGCAGTAATGTTGTAAATGTAGTAAGAATCTGCCTTGTCGCTTTCATAGAAAGCAAATTTGGCATAGTTCTCCGAGTTTTTTGTAGGCGACGTCGTCGCGTTACAATAATACCCTTGTGCATTAGCCATGGTGTAGCTATGCTCTGGAGTTCCTGCTGTGGGGAGCGTTTGGCTCACCTCAATACCAGCAAGGGCTGACAGTGCTGAAGTCAGCATGCTTGCCACAAGTAAAATTTTCTTCATGTTATTTTATTTAAATTACTTTTCAATGGGGATGTGTTTTCATAAGAAATTGTTGAGATCGTTAATTCTCACGGCAAAGATACTACTATAAATTTGAAAAACACCCCCCCGAAGTAAAAAATAAAGAATACGACTTAATAGATGTAAAATTTAATTATATTAGTACCTGAAGTTTCGGATTTAGTTGCAAACGGACTGAATTTATGACACAAGTTTTTCCTTTGGGAAAGTAGACTTGCTTCGCAAGTAAAGTGTGCTACGCACAGCGCAAGCCCGTTTCTAAGGAATGGCTAACGAAAAAGGCGTATGAATACCTATCTTGGATATTTTATTGGCTATCTCATTAATTTTTTCATTAGTAACGGGTTTGCCATGTGCGAACAATCAACGATAAACACATCAAACCATGCAGAAATTCTCAAACTTCAAACACACCTCCATCACGCAAAAATCAAGCCATAAACGCAGGGCAAAATGCAGCAAACTTAGGGTGAAAGTGAAAATGACTAATGACAATTTAACGCATTGATAATCAATACATTAGCAGTCATTTGGTCATTTGAAAAATTCCTTAATTCTGAGTTAACAAGTATAAACTACAACATAAGCGGTAAGAAATAAGTTTTCAGCAACCCACGTTTTGTTTTTAAAACGTGCAAAGAAAAAACATAGCGCGTTTTTTAAGCCTAAAGCAAAATACTGCCTAACACTTCGTTATGGGCTGTAAGAACGAAATGTAGGCATTATGATTTAAATATAAGAATTATTAACCTTATTGTCTTATTATTTTTTCAAAAAAAAGAAAAGTATGTAATAAATTAATTAATAACTTATACATTAACATTCTTTTTTTTGCTACCAATTTATCGAAAGGTGACGAGTGACCGAGTGACTTTTTCAAATAGCAACCATTAACGTGATGATTTTCAATATTTTACGCACGAAAAAGGTCACTTTTTGGGGTCACTTTTGCATAACACGGTCACTTTTTGTTTTTGCTCTTCTGCTCACTTTTCCCACTTTTTTCGCCCTCAATCGTTAAAATCAAGCCTACGGTCACTTTTGCAAAAATGGCCCTTTGAAAATCTGCACACTTTCGCGATACAAAAAAAATAAATTTACCCCAATAAGCACTGGGAGAGTGAGCCAATTTTAACATTTCAAAACGCCACAAATTTGCGAAAAATTTGGAATCAGCTTTTTCGCGTTGTAACTTTGCACTCGCAAGCTTGCTAAAACACGCTCCATTTTGGCGGAAAAGAATTCCGATATCATTCCGATATCATTCCGAAGGAACACAGACCCCATTTTGGAGCCATTCACTAACTAAAAAATACTACTATCATGGCAAAAATTACTCCCATTGCGTTGATGATGGACATGGTTAAATGGGTCACCCTGTTATGGGTGAGATTGCATACGAAAACCAGACATGAGAAGAGGAACAAGTTCCCTTCACATACCTGGCTACCTTATTTCACCCCTAACGGTAGAGTGTTCAAAATCCGAGATTTTTTATGTATGAATTTATCGGATTTTGTCTTTGTCGATAGAGACATTTTGACACCCAAATAGTTTGTTTGAGTCTTACCATTGTCAT
>UQQN01000042.1 GCA_900543155.1 uncultured Prevotella sp. | reverse complement strand
GTAAACACTGGGGAAGTAAGCCGATTTTAACATTTCGAAACGCCACAAATTTGCACAAAATTTGGAATCCGCTTTTTTGCGTTGTAACTTTGCACTCGCAAGCTTGCTAAAACACGCTCCATTTTGGCGGACAAGAATTCCGAAGACATTCCGATATCATACCGAAGGAACGCAGCACGCTTTTTGGAGCCATTTCCTAACCTTATTCACATACCTTGCACCTAACAGACTGCAATAACAACGAAAATCCATTATGAAAGAAAAAATAAAAGAATATCGCCAGATGCCGCTCGATAAGTTGGCTTTAATGCTTGCTTCGCGCCACGAAGAAGGGGCTAGCTACATTCTGCAACAAGTGGAGGGGTGGCAACGGCTGCGACATAAAGTCCCCTCGTGGGCTAAGGTGGAGGACCTGGAATATCCACCACGCTTGGCGCTCGAACAATGCTCGGGCGAGGCTGCTGCGCTTTATAAAGCCCAGGTGGTGAGGGCGCTCTTTGCCCACGAGAATGGGCAAACTAAGTGCATGATTGACCTTACGGGCGGATTGGGCGTGGACTTCTCGTTTGTGGCTCGCGAGTTCGACAATGCAGTTTATGTGGAACGACAAGAGGGGCTTTGCGAATTGGCACGGCACAATTTTCCGCTGTTGGGCTTAAAGCATGCACAGGTGGTGTGTGCCGATGGGGTGGATTATTTGAAAAACATGACGCATGGGGTGGACTTGATTTTTCTTGATCCGGCACGGCGCAATGCGGCAGGACGTAAAACGGTGCTGATTGAGGACTGCG
Organism: uncultured Prevotella sp.; assembly: GCA_900543155.1. Classification (GTDB taxonomy): domain Bacteria; phylum Bacteroidota; class Bacteroidia; order Bacteroidales; family Bacteroidaceae; genus Alloprevotella. Next base: position 19,265 of record UQQN01000042.1, on the reverse strand, counting down.
AACCCGATGTGTGTGGCTTGGCAGAAACCTTGCTCAGCCACGCACGTTATGTGGTGGTGAAGCTCTCGCCCATGCTCGACATTGCTGCTGCCACACGTGCCTTGGGTTGTGTGCATCAAGTGCATGTGGTGGGGCACGGAGGCGAGTGTAAAGACCTTTTGTTGGTGCTAAAGCAGGGGGCTGCGCATCCGCGCACGTTTGTGTGCGATAACGGGAGCACGTTTAGCTTCACGGCACACGACGAGGCTACCGCCATGCCACAATATGCTGCACAGGTGGGGGCTTATCTTTACGAACCTGGGGCTGCAGCAATGAAGGCGGGTGCCTTTAAGTGGATGGGGGTGCATTATGGACTGAAAAAGTTGCATCCCAACTCTCACCTTTACACGGCAGATGTGGCAGTGGAGGGGGATTTTCCTGGACGTGCATTTAAAGTAGAACAGGTGTTGGGCTTTGGCAAAGACGACGTGAAGCTGCTGCGCAAGGTGGCTCCTAAGGCTAACCTCACGGTGCGCAATTTCCCTGCTACGGTAGATGTGTTGCGCAAAAAACTTAAAATAAAAGAGGGGGGCGACAAATTTATTTTTGCTACGACAACGGCTGATAATCAGCATGTTATGGTGGTGTGTCGAAAAAAATAGCAAAAAAAATCACTTAATGCTGTAACTTTTTGCCCGTAAAGTCGTCTACAACATAGAGAGCTCAAATGAAACAGATAGATTTTCGCAAAGACTTGCTCCCGCTGAAGGACAAGATATACCGCATGGGTCTGCGCATCACGCTTAATGCGCAAGAGGCAGAAGACCTTACGCAGGACACCTTGATTCGTGCTTGGAACAAGCGCGATGAGTTGGCGCAGGTGGCCAACATTGAGGCGTTCTGCATTGCTATTTGCCGAAATCTTGCCCTCGATCGTGTGGCGCGTCGTGAAAATGCGAATGCTTCGCTCGAGGCTGAAGCTGTTAACCCCTACGACAATGAGCCCACACCCGACGAAAAGCTTGAACGCGACGAGAAACTTAAACGCATTCATCAACTTTTCAATGCCTTGCCCGAACGCTTGCGCACGGCTTTGCAGCTACGCGACATTGAAGAAATGAGCTATGCCGAGGCTGCACAGACCATGAATATTAGCGAGGACCTTTTTAAGGTGACGCTGCATCGCGCACGAAAGGCTATCAAAAACCAATACGAAAAAATAGAGAATTATGGACTATAAATATATTGAACAACTGCTTGAACGCTATTGGGAGTGTGAAACCACACCTCAAGAAGAGCGCATTCTCAAGGCTTTTTTTAGCCAAGAGCAAGTGCCTGCACAGTTGCAGCGCTACAAAAGTTTGTTCGTATATGAGCAAGAACAGGCGCAGCAACACTTAGGTGCCGATTTTGACGAGCGTGTGCTTGCTGCCATTGGTCAAGCCGACGAGAAACCTGCCCAGAACAAAGTGGTGAGGGTAGAGCGCATCTCGCTCAGTCGCAGACTACGTCCGCTATTCCGTGCTGCAGCTGCCGTGGCAATAGTCACACTGCTTGGCAATGCTGCACAACACTCGTTTACTTCGCAGCCTAATAGCCCCAATGCTTGGGACTATAACCAGTCGGCATACAAAGACTCGTACACCGACCCGCAAAAGGCGTATGAGGCAAGTATGCAAACCCTCGAGATGTTTAAAGAGGGCGCTAAAACGGCTGTGAACGACTCTGCAAAGCATCATGCAGTGCCTTCGCCCACTGAACGATAATTTTTGTCACCTCATCTTCTATACAAAAAAAATAATGCAAACCCTTAAGCATATTTTTATAGGTTGGTTGGCGACATTTATAGCAATAGCAGCACAGGCGCAGAATGAGCAGGATTTTGCTTCGCGCTTTATGTCGCTCTATGCGCACCAAAGCACATTGCAATGCACTACGGTTTCGCCCCTTATGCTCGAACGTATGATGCAACTGCCTGATGTGGAAGAAAATGACCATACAAGGCAAGTGCTTTCGCAGCTAAAGTCGATTCAAATGGCGAATAACACTGACTGGCACGACACGGATTGGCTTTATAACAAGGCTCTGCGATTAGCCAACCGTAATGACAAACGCTATAAACCCTACGCACAACGCCAAAGTAAACGGTTGTATGTGCGACGACGCGGAAAATACATCGTGGAGATGGTGCTTTTTATGAAGCACGACCGCCACTTCAGATTAATCAACCTTACGGGTAATATGACTGACGACTTTTTAAAAGAGTTGTTTAAAAGTTAACCCTCCTCCAAAGGTTGAAAAGACGCTAAGAAACAATCAATTAAAGCTGACAAATATAAAACAATCCTTTCCCCTTGCCGTCCACCTAAAGACGCCCCGGACGGTGAACCAATTTTTTAAGTAAAACAACAATCACTCCTCAAAACTGTGTGTGTGACACAAAAAAATCACAAGCTAACGGGTTGGTCTGCACCTCTCCCTTCTTAAGTAAAACAGCCCCTCATAAAACAATCACCGCAGACTTTTGCCACACGGCTTAAATTCACACACTCCTCACGCACGCAGTGATAAAGGTTTCAGTTCTCTCCCTCTTTTTAAACACACACAACTGCACGCTTTTATACGCGAATAACCCTTGTGCAGATGTGCAGATGTGCAGATGAAGGTTGCCCCCTTTCTTTTAAAACTTTGGGTAGCTTTTCATCTGCACAACTGTTTTTATATGCCTCTCAAGTTATGTTAGTTTCATGCAACATCCTCTCTAAATGATGGTTGCCAATTGTGCATAGCTTTTTTGTGGATTTTGAAATCCCTTTTATGTTCTCAAACTCTTGCTCACTACAGTGCGTTTTTGAGTAAAAGTTTAGGCTTGATCTAAAAAATCGTGTATTTCTTTTATTATTTTTGTTTTGTTTGAAAAAAATATATTACTTTTGGAGCGAATAAATTGACTTAGTGCAATTTTTATGCGCTATGTTTCAATGAATTCTGACCTCAGTTCACGCCGATTCTATTGTAGGTTTAAACTTATATTTAGAAGGTCGGGTGGGTAAGAGAGGCTTGACATAATTAAGGCGTTTACTTGACGCTCTGTTTGAGACCCATCGAATCTCGCAAATTCTTTTTTCACAGTCTTGAACTCAGCAACGGTAGATGCCCCGGGTGTGATTATATCAACCCTGTGTGGTTCTCTGCTAGCCATCATTGTACCCTTATAGGTGCAATGCTTTTCTGCATACATGGACCTCACGGATTGGATTTTCATATCGGCGTGGGCTCTGACGTTGTCTGTTCAACTGTGATAGGCAATGCGAGAGCCTCGATGGGTGGAATGGACAACAGGTAGGTTCTCCACGCTTTTTTTATGCCTTAATCAAAATACTAACCTTTACATTGTTCGGGAGAAAGCAATGTGCTAATTGATGGCTTTTATGGCTACTGGACACTTGTATTTCAATACTCGCGACGAGCTTATTCGCCTTGATTGTTCCAAAATTGTGTATATGGAGGGCGATGGCAATTATACCCATATTGTGCTTATTAACAAGCAGAAGGTTTCTGTTTGTATGAATCTTAGTAACGTGCAACGGTTTATTTCTGAAAGTTTGCGTGAGCGGGCTTCTATATTTGCACGTATTGGTAAGCGTTTTATCGTCAATCTTAATTTTATATACAAGGTTCAACCTTTGTTGCAGAGTCTTGTTGTGACCGATGGTGTTCACTTTACTTTTCAGTTGGGCGTTTCGAAGGAAGCTTTAAAAAAGTTGAAGGAAATCCTTGTTGGACGTGTGCCTAACAAGACACATATGGTTGTTGATTAAATAAAAAAACAATAGTGGAAATAATCATAGGAAGAGAAGAAGGTGCACGACGTTTGCACTGCATTGTTGGTGGACGTGAGTTTAATATTGGGCAGGCGGGCATGGTTCCTTTGTCTGTAAGTCGTCGGCATTGTAAACTTATTGTCAATGGAACCAATATACATATTGAGAATATCAAGGCACAGAATGTGACCTTTGTTGATGGAAACCAAATAATTAGCAAGGGTATCACACTGTCAAGTTGTGTGCAATTAGGTGAAGAGAAATTTCTTGTGCCTTTGCAGCAGATACTGCAATTAGCTGGTTGTTCAATGGGTAATGGGATGGTTCCTCAAAAAGAAATGCCGACATTTTCACTGAAACCCATGAAGGCTGTGTGGAATGAATACGACAGTAAAAGAATGGAGATAATGAATAATGCGGCAAAGTTTGCTAACAGACAGCGTCTGCAAGGAATTTTCTCCATGCTTGGTATGTGTATTGGTTTTATTCAAGGTATAGACCAAACATTACGCATGGTTCTTGTCTTTGCTGCTTTATGCGTTGGCGTTTATTTTTTCATAAGAGGCAGTATTGGGATATCAGTGCAGCAGCAATTGCATGATCTTGATGAAGAATACGCCAAGAAATACAGATGTCCCAACCCTGATTGTGGAAGACCATTTGGGGCAATCCCATATAGGAATATTGAGTATAACAAACAGTGCTTGGCTTGTGGTTGCAAATACACACATTGACATTTCGTGTAACAATCGGGATGTTTTATACAGAATGTTGATTTTCTTGTGGTATTGAAACAAAAGCAACCTAATTTTGCGTCATCAAATAACTAATTAAAAACTTTTAAATGCAACTATTATGAATAACGAAGAAACAATCGTCATGAAGCCACAGAATAATAACAAGGCTGAACAGACGGAAAAAGTAGAGGCTACTACTGCACAGAAGTCGAATAAAGTAAAGCAAATCGTTACTACTGCTGCTGCAGGAATAGTTGGCGGTGTCGTTGGTGCTGGCGCTGCATATGCAGCTGATGGTATGAGCCATGGCAAAGAAATTGAAGAGCAAAAACCTGAAGATGAAGCGCAGACAGCAGAAGTATCTAATGCTTCAACTGCTGAGGCATCTCAAGATGAGCAACAAGTAGAACCTCAGGTTGAAGCAGTTGAAGCCAAGGCGGATGATACTGCGAGTGAAGGACCTGATTATACAAATCTTAATAATGCAAATCCTGTGACACCTAATCCTGAAGTAGAGGCTGTTGTGGATGAATCAAGTAACGACGACGCTAATGGTGTGCAAGTGTTGGGTGTATATGATGTGCCAGGAGAGAATGGACAGAATTTGCAAGCAGCAGTGCTGACCAATGGTGAGGAATATGCTGTTGTTGCGGATATAGATGGGGATGGCGTGGCAGATGTTCTTGGTGTGGATGAAAATCATACCCAACAGATAGAAGAATACGAGGCCTATGACATTTCCAATGAATGTGTGCAGATGTCGAATTTTCAAAATGCGGTTGATTATGAACAACAGCAGCAGGAACAAGAAACATTTGTCTATAATGCAAATGACGACTTATCAGAGGATTATAACAATCATGCTGATATAAACTATGAGGCTTAGTTTCATAAAGGGCTTGTTTATAGTTGCTATTTTTGTATTGTTGCCATTAACAGGACAGGCTAAGATTTATCTATTGTCAATTGGTATATCTGATTACCCTGGTACCCAAAATGATCTGCGCTTACCACACAATGATGCTGCCACAATGCAATGGCTTTATAAGGAGAACAAACATGCACAGGTCTGCTTGTTAATGAACGACAAGGCAAAGGTGGCAACCATAAAAAAAGCATTACAAAAAATGGCTGCTATTGCAACTCCCAATGATATTGTTGTGATGTTCTTTAGTGGGCATGGCATAAAGGGTGGATTTGTTTGCTACGATGGTTTCTTGTATTACAACGATATCTACTCAGTGATAGCATCATGCAAGAGTAAAAACAAAATGGTATTTGCCGATGCTTGTTATTCAGGAGCTATGCGACAAGGTAAAAGAAATGCTAAAGTGAAATCAAATGTCAACAAGACAAGCAACGTGATGTTCTTCTTTTCATGCCGTAGTAATGAGATTTCTATCGAAACATCGAAGATGACAAATGGATTCTTTACTTATGCCTTACAACATGGTTTGCGAGGTGGGGCTGATAAAAACCGAGATCGCATTATTACGGCAAAGGAGTTATTTGGATATGTGAGTGCTAAGGTGAAGCAAAAGTCTGCAAACCGTCAGCATCCTGTTATGTGGGGTAATTTCTCTGATAACATGCCAGTGATGCGGTGGTAAAACCAATAAACAAAAATTTAACAATGAGTGATATAAAGATTAAATGTCCAACTTGTGGTAAAATCCTTCGTTTGAAGGATGCTCCCAATATCAATGCGGCGTCTTTTACATGTCCTGTATGTCATGAAAAGCATATAGTGGGTAAGTGTCAGCGGTATGAAGAACAGTCCCAACCAATAAGTTCTTGTGGTGACGAAACCCAATATAGAGGCAACTCCGTACCACAACCTAGGGGCGAAGAAACAAGACTTGCATCAGGAACATGGCAAGGTAATGGTGATGAAACTCGTATAGGTGGTGCACCTTCAGTAACTATTGGTATGCTTGTTGATAAAAAGGGTACAGAATATCGATTGTGCTTGGGTATTAACACCATAGGTCGTAAGGCTATTTCGTCTTCAGCATCTGTGCAGATTGCTACTGACGATCGTACCATGAGTCGCAGTCATGCAGTGATAGAGGTTCGCAATGAGAGTGGACATACAATCAATATTATTAGGAATGGGGCGAACAAAAATCCATCTTATCTAAACGGTTTGCTCATTGGGAAACAAGACCAACTCATTCTTAAAAATGGTGACCGCATAAAAATGGGAAATACGGAACTGACATTTAAAAATTAACAAGTTTATGAAATTTGAAATTAAAGCATATAATCTACAGGAACTTGGCCAAAGGGCAAATCAAGAAGATTCCCTCTTTCCTGCATTAGGAAAGGTTACGTCTGGCGATCGCTTATTTGTCTTGTGCGATGGAATGGGCGGACATGAAAAGGGCGAGGTGGCTTCTGCCACGGTGTGCGAGCAGATAAGTCGTACTATACTTAGTCAGTGGCGTGCCGATGAACCTCTCAGTGACGACCTATTCCGCCAAGCTCTCGCTGCAGCCTACGATGCGCTCGATGCCAAGGACGATGGTGCAGAACGTAAGATGGGCACCACAATGACGTTCCTTTGTTTGCACGCCAATGGCGCAACAGTAGCCCATATAGGTGATAGTCGTGTTTACCAATTGCGTCCAGCCTCTAAGCATTCGCCAGCGCACATAGTATTCCATACGCGTGACCATTCGCTTGTTAACGACCTTGTAAAGATTGGTGAGATAACAGAGGAAGAGGCACTCCACCATCCGCAGAAGAATGTTATCACGCGTGCCATGCAACCCTGTCAAGAGCAGCGTGCAAGAGCTGACATTGCTCACCTTACCGACATTCAGCCAGGCGACTATTTTTATATGTGTTCCGACGGCATGCTTGAGCAGTCCACCGACGAGAATATTCTCAACATCATCACCAAACCAAACTCCACCGATGAAGAGAAACTTGAGATGCTTCGCAGCGTGACTGAGGAAAACAAGGACAATCACACGGCACACCTTATACATATTGAAAAGGTAATAGGGGCTAATCCCGTCCTAACATCTATCCCACCTCGCCAACAAGAACCGAAAGGCACGTTGGTTACTCCTGACTTTAGCGCTGTTACTCCGCAATCTAAGCGCCGTAATCTGTTGCCTTGGTTGTTGGTTGCGTTGCTTTTAGTCGTTATAGCAGCTGGCGCTTCATACTTCTGTTTGGGTAATAAGGAGATAAAGGGGGAACGCGTAAAACCCGATAGTGCCAAAATTGATTCTGCCAAAGGTCGATCTGCTGAGAAGAAAAATAGTGATGCTGCCATAGAGAACATTTCTTCACAACCTGTTCCTTCTCAAAGTGAAGCTTCTTTACCAGCCTCTGCCGAAGGACAACAACGAGAATTGGACAGTAAACCTGTTAAGTTGAGAAAGTCAAACGAACCTGCGAAGTCTGCAAGGTTAACTAACCAGGAAAAACCACAAAAGGTTGTAGACAACAAACAGAACGCAAAGGAAGACGAACACATTGTTAGCGAGATTTTCAAGAGTAGAAAAGGCGCTCCCAAAGAAGAAAAGCAAACTTCTAAGTTTAACGTAAAGAATAAATAAGTATGTCAGAGAAAAAGAATAATAAATACAAATGGATTGAATTGGTCGTAATCTTAATCGGATTAACACTTGGAATTCTACATGCGTGTTTTGATGTCAAAATCCCATTTCTTCCCAAAACAAAATCTGAAAAGGCCGCAGAGGAGTTGCAAAAGAAAATAGAGAAGACAACAGAAGACCTCAAAAAAGTAGATACGAGAATGATTAACAAAATAAAACCTTAAAACCCATGCAAAAAAAATTGTCAACCGGCACCCTTCTGCGTGAGGGGGCATACAGAATAGAGCGTGTCCTTGGACAAGGTGCGTTCGGCATTACCTACCTTGCCGAACACGTACATTTGGGCAAGAAAGTCGCCATCAAAGAGTTCTTTATGAAGGAGGTTAACTCGCGTGACGAAGATGGCAGCATTACGGGCATGACCGACGGCAGTCTGTCGTACAACTATTGCTGTAAGTTTCAAAAGGAGGCTGTTAACCTCTCCCACCTTGAGCACCCCAATATTGTGCGTGTAACCGACCTGTTCGGTGAGAATGGAACGTTTTACTATGTGATGGACTACATCGAAGGTCAGAATCTCAACGATTATGTAAAGTCTGGTCCGATAAGTGCCGATGAGGCCACCAACATCATCAAGGCTGTGACCGATGCGCTCATCTATATGCATGAGACACACCACATGCTTCACCTCGACCTCAAGCCTGGCAACATCATGCGTCGTGCAAGTGATGGTCACATTTTCTTGATAGACTTTGGACTGAGCAAGCACTACGATGCCAACGGTCAACCCGAAACCTCCACCAACATCGGTCTCGGCACAGCTGGTTATGCGCCCATAGAGCAAGGTAATCAAGCAAAGAGCGGCGAGTTCCGCCCCACTATCGATGTATATGCCCTTGGTGCCACACTTTACAAACTCCTCACCCGTGAAACGCCTCCCGCAGCTTCCGAACTTGTGAGCGACGATGAATTGGTAGAGGACAATCTGCGTGAAAAAGGCATTTCTGACAATCTCATCAAGGTTGTTGTCGAAGCGATGTGCCCGAATGTAAGAAAACGTACTCAGACAGTGCGTGATTTTAAGAACCAACTGTCTTTGGACGCGGTACCTTCTGTAGCTGAAAGTAAAAGTGCTGAGAACGAAGAACAAGATTTTGCGGCAGATGAGGAGACCATTGTGGGGAGTCAATCGGTTAAAGATAATACGCACCAACTATTATTTATGGAACAGCAGACACCGAACAAGTATGTGACCGTTGCATACGAACTTTACACCGACAACGACAAAGGCATTCACGAACTGGTTGAAAAGGCTCCCATCGAGCACCCCTTCCAGTTTATATCGGGCCTTGGCATTGCACTTGACTCTTTTGAAAGCAAAATACTGGCCCTGGCCGAAGGCGAAGTTTTCGACTTTGTGCTGAAAGTTGACGAGGCTTATGGCCCCTACGAGCAAGACTGCGTCATCGAATTGCCCAAGGAGATATTCACCATCAGCGGTCGCTTCGACAAGGACATGGTTTACCCTGGCTCCGTACAGCCCCTAGTTAATGCCGACGGCATGCGCTTTCAGGGCCTCGTGCTTGAGCTCAAAGACAACACCGTTGTCATCGATCTCAACCACCCGCTTGCTGGCAAGGACCTCCACTTCAAGGGCCAGGTTGTAACCATGCGCGATGCCACCAACGAGGAAATTCAGGCACTCATCAACCACGAAGGCTGCAACTGCGGCGGCGACTGAGAAGACGGTTGCGAAGGTGGGTACGGTGGCCACCACCACGAACACGGCGAAGGCTGCTGCGGCAAGCACGAACATGGCGAAGGTTGCAATAAATAGGTGTTCGAAGATACCTGCTTAGCAACATGACAGGACAACGGGTTAACAAGTTGATATGTTTTGTACCTCACAAGGCTGGTAACGACTGCTTGATACAGCGAAACCTAAACAAGTGAGCCAAATTTCTAAGTTTAACGTAAAGAATAAATAAGTATGTCAGAGAAAAAGGATGATAAAATCAATTGGACTAAATGGTGTTATGGTTTAATGATAGTAGTTATGGTTTGGTTGGCTAGAGTTGCTGATCGTGCTGAAAAAAATGTGGATCATTTTAAGGAATCTATACAAAAGATTGATACAGCGAAGCTGAATTCTGCAATGAAAAATTTCTCCAAACAACCTACAAGATAAATAACCCATGCAACAAAAATTATCAACAGGCACCCTTCTGCGCGAGGGGGCATACAGGATAGAGCGTGTCCTTGGACAAGGCGCATTCGGCATTACCTACCTTGCCGAGCACGTACATTTGGGCAAGAAAGTCGCCATCAAAGAGTTCTTTATGAAGGAGGTCAACTCGCGTGGCGAAGATGGCAGCATTACGGGCATGACCGACGGTAGCCTGTCGTACAACTATTGCCGTAAGTTTCAAAAGGAGGCTGTTAACCTCTCCCACCTTGAGCACCCCAATATCGTGCGTGTAACCGACCTCTTCGGTGAGAATGGAACGTTTTACTATGTGATGGACTACATCGAAGGTCAGAACTTCAACGATTATGTAAAGTCTGGCCCGATAGGTGCCGATGAGGCCACCAACATTATCAAGGCTGTGGCCGATGCGCTCATCTATATGCATGAGACACACCACATGCTCCACCTCGACCTCAAGCCCGGCAACATCATGCGCCGTGCAAGCGATGGCCACATTTTCTTGATAGACTTTGGACTGAGCAAGCACTACGATGCCAACGGTCAACCCGAAACCTCCACCAACATCGGTCTCGGCACAGCTGGTTATGCGCCCATAGAGCAAGGTAATCAAGCAAAGAGCGGCGAGTTCCGCCCCACTATCGATGTATATGCCCTTGGTGCCACACTTTACAAACTCCTCACCCGTGAAACGCCTCCCGCAGCTTCCGAACTTGTGAGCGACGATGAATTGGTAGAGGACAATCTGCGTGAAAAAGGTGTGCCAATCAATCTTATTAAGGTGGTAACCGAGGCAATGTGTCCGAATGTGAAGAAGCGTACACAGACAGTGCGTGATTTTAAGAACCAATTGTCTTTGGACTCTGTACCTTCTGTAGCTGAAAGTAAAAGTGCTGAGAACGAAGAACAAAACTTTACAGCAGATGAGGAAACCATTGTGGGGAGTCAAGCAGTTAAAGATAATAGTGACTCAGATAATACGGACCCCAAACGTCTCTTGGCTCAGAAGTTTAGTGAAACATTCGATGTTCCCTTGCGAGAAGCTTTGAACTATATAATTGCGCATGGCATGTCTGAGACGCAGCGTGTAATAGACAATGCTATGGCTACAGAGCGTTCTGCACAGAGTTCAAGAGAGCTGGGGAACACTTATAGTGAGCCGAAAACCGAGGACGTAGAAGCTTGGAGAAAAAGAGACTCTTTCCGCCCATTCTCATTCAAGGGCAGAATAGGGCGCCTGCAACTCATTCTTTCGTATGTAGTGGGTTTCGTAGCTTGGTTTGCAATTTTCGCTTTATCAGAGAATGAATTATATTATTTAGAGTATAATAGTAATGTATTCTTGTTGTTCCTTGCTTGTACAGTAGCCTTTTTCTGGTTCCTCTATGCTCAATGCGCCAAGCGTTGTCACGATTTAGGCAAGTCGGGCGCATGGATGTTCGTCCCATTTTGGAACGTGTTACTATTCTTTGCCGAAGGTGAGAAACAAGACAACCAGTATGGACAAGGGGCAGCTACAGGGTCAGATCATAGTGGCAATAACATATTGTGGATCATATTCTGGATTGTTGTGCCGATAGGAATTGGGATTTTTTATGGAGCTGGGTTCGGTAATAGAACAAGTGGAGAAATTTACGATGTTGCCACTTCTGATAGCGTATATGATTCAACATGTGTTGACTCAACTGCTACTGATTCAACAGCAACAACAGACGATTACGATTCCCAAGCTTAATTAGAAATTAACTCTTAAAACTGACTGAAATGAAAAAAACTTTTTATGTATTAGTAGCGATGTTTGCCATCGTAATGATGGCAGGCTGTGACTCACTCAATCCCTCGGAAAGATTGAATGTTGGAAAATGGTATACGTCGATTAACCATGTATCAGATAGTGTTGGTGGACTTGATTATACTGGAGAACAATATGATGATTACAATGAGGACAAGACTTGTTCGTCAAAAGGAACAATCAGACTTGTTTTTGATGCAGGAAATGGAATACAAGAAATTGTGACGGTGTCTTGTACTACAAAAGGCACATGGAGTATAACTGATAAGACTTTCAATGAAAATACTACGGATGTAGATATACAAATTACGGATTTGTCGGTAGAGGGAGAAAACCTGACAGATGACCAATCTGTAATACGGGATTTTGTAGCTTCAGAGAAGAAACGCTTGTATTATGATTGGATTATACCTTTGAAAAAAGAAATGATGGGCGAAGATTCAAGTAAGATAATAATCTTAAACGAAACTACATGTGTGACTGTAGATAAGGATGGTGAGCGAACTGAAAGCCGTAAACTACATTAAGCATGACAAACGATAAATCAATGCTCCCCATCGGGACTGTGCTCAATGGCAGGTATATAATCCGAGGCCACCTCTCATCGGGTGGCTTCGGAAAAACCTATCTTGCCGTGTGTAGACCGCAGAACACGAAGGTTGCCATCAAAGAGTTCTTCATGACATCGGCAAACGTTCGTGACGCGGACGGCGTGTCGGTAAGCACAAACAGAAATTACACGCAACAATTTTGTGAGCAAATCGTGAAGTTCAGAAAAGAGTATGAGCGGCTAAGACTTATAAGCAATGTGCATGTGGTGAATGTGTACGATTGCTTTGAAGAGAATGGTACGGCATACTATGTGATGGACTTCGTAGAGGGCACCAATTTGGAGGAGTATTTGAAAAAAAGAAATGCGCCCTATACCGAAACCGCCGTATACAACTATCTGAAGCAGATACTCGACGGCTTGAAAGCAATCCATTCAAAAGATTTGCTACACCTCGACCTCAAGCCAGCCAACATCATGAAGACACCGAACGGATATGTAAAGTTGATAGATCTCGGTGCAAGCAAAGATTATATAGGAGGCGTGGGAGCCACTATGTTTACGGGCGTAGCACTAACTGAAAGATATGCCCCTCCAGAACAAGTGGATGGCAGTTTCGATAAGTTAGGGCCATGGTCAGACTTCTATGCTCTTGGTGCAACACTTTATCGTTTGCTTACGAATAGGGTGGTACCGACATACACAAGTCTTTATGAAGATCATACTCGTGACAAACATATCGCATTGCCAATGCCGAATGTTTCTGATAAAACAAAGCAGCTTATTGTGTGGTTGATGAACACCGATAGAACAAGGCGTCCGCAAAGTGTGGACGACATCTTGCAATGGTTGAAAAATCCGCCACAACCTCAAAAGGTTACAATCCAAGATACCGAGGATACAATCAATGTGCCAAGAGAAAAAAAGGGCGCAACAACCTCGACCAAAGCCACGACCGACGTCAAAACCGACGGACCACTGGACCCCAGTCCGAAAAAAGATAAATTCAGTCCCGTAGGCTGTTTTTACATGATCATAATGATCGTAATTGGTTACATTGTAGGAACGATTATAAAAGCTCTATTGTAAAACCATTAAATATAAGTAGTTCATGAAATCACTTATCAAAAAAACTTTTGCGGTTGTCGTGATATTGGCAGCCATCGTAGATTGGCCTGTAAAGGTGGAAGCTGGCTGTGGCCAAGTAGTTGCTAAAGAAGCAGTACCATTACTTAGAGGGTGTGCTGGTAAAGTGGGAAAAGTAACGGTTGATACGGAGAAATTCGTAAATCGTTCTACGCAAATGATGGAAAGGTATGGGAATAAAACACTCCAAAACAAAAACGTGCAATATGGTGCGCTAAGGGCTTCAATGGGTGCTAAATTGATAAAATGCCCTCGCTGCCATGGTAAAGGAAGTGTGCAAGGATATAATGGCTATGTCTATACTTGCACCCGCTGCAATGGCTCAGGAATCATTCGCATTGTGAGGTAGAAGCAAACAAATCGTTAATGGTATCAAAGACAATAAGGCAAAACGTCTTTTATGCTTGTGCAAGGGAGGCTTCGTAGTTCTATTGTCTTTTGCTCACCGAAACTTTGAAAAAACTCGTAAGTGAAGAACTTGCGAGTTTTTTACGTAAGTAATAATGTGGCATGAAAAGTTTTTAATCAATTAGGCGATGCGTTTTTATAGTATATTTGGTTTGCAACCAAAGCCGAAATAATACGAATCTTAGGTAAGGAAAAAAGTGGCTTATGACCTTAAAACAAGTGTTTAGGATGCGATTATTTGTCAACTTATACAAGAAACCATACAACTTGTACAATGCGGCTAAAATGACTTTTAATCGCTAGAAAGTTGCCGTATCTTTGCATTGTCAATAAGACAAAACAATTAAAATTTTAAAGAACAATGAAGAAAGTAATGATTGCGCTGATGATGGCTGTAACAACCAGCACAGCATGTTTTGCAAACGCAAGCAACGACGACGTACAGAAGGCTGCAAAAGAGGTGGCTCAGGCTGTAAAAAAGGCTCCCTCGGGCACAACTTATGGTGTGGTGGAAGTTACTAACAACCATATTGTGGTGAATACGCCACTCGGCAGACACACCATTCATAAAAATGCGGATGGTAGCTTCTCGTTCATGGGCATGTCTGCCAAGCTTATTTCTGTCAAGAATGGGGTGTACAAAGTGAAAACCTCGCTTGGTACGTTCAGCGTGAACACACACAAGGCAACTGTAACTAAACAATAAATGTGTAAACCACGAAAGGCTTGTAATTATACTACAAATGATTTAGGCTTTTATTGAAGAGGAGAGGTTTAAGTAGAGATGGATTAGTTGTAGTTCTCACAGAATTAATTCACTCAAAACAATTAGAAAGAGGTGGAAAAACTCTTATCTTACGAAGAGTTATTATAGAATGAAAAAACTATTTTGACAATTATGTCGTGGGCTGGCTTCTGTTTGTAGAAGTCAGCTTTTTTTCGGCGAATATTGAAATACCTACTAAAGTGTGTATCAAATATGTGCTGAAATGTCATTTCTTTTAAATACTTTTGTATCCCCTGGTACATTATACCTCTTTGCCAAAATAAACCAATTAGTCATTTTGTTTGGAATTGTAGGCAAATGGTTGAATCGTATAATTAGAAAATTACAAAAAGAAGTCACTTGTCATGCAGTCTTTTTTCGGTTTGGAGTATCTTAAAATAGAAAGAGAACATGTTTTTACTCTAAACATGAATACGAAAGAGATAGTAGCACGCATAAAAGAAGGAGATTCAGTAGCTCTGAAAGCATTATACGAAGCATATACCCCAATGATGAGAAATGTATGTTTCGCCATAGTAAATGAGGACGAGGACACGGTAAATGACCTCGTCCAGGTAGCATTTATCCGTGCATACTATTCACTTCATCAACTGAGAGATGCGTCAAAGTTTGGGGAATGGATTGCAGCGATCACAAAAAATGTAGCCTTAAAGCATTTGGCACAGAAACAGAATAGAGAGATTGTTTCGTTTTCGAGTATGATAGGTGAGGAACTGGAACAAGATGGTGCAATTTCTTCTGATTCTATATTGGCAGAAAAAGAAATTCTTGCATTGATAGACCAGTTGCCAAAAGGGTATGCACAAGTGTTTAAAATGTCTGTGATAGAAGGCTATTCACATCAAGAAATAGCCGAAAAACTTGGCATTGCCCCACATAGTTCATCGTCTCAGTTGTCGCGTGCAAAAGCTATGTTGCGCCATATTATTAACAAAAGGAATATGACAGCTATAGCTCTGATATTGATAAGTATTCCTATTTGTAGATATTTGCTAAGAATTAAGGATACGGACAAAGATGATGCGTTGGTTGCGGATGTGGTTAAGAAAAGAAATGTAGTGAAGCATTCTGCATTAAAAAACAAAAGATCTAATAAACGGAATTTAGCAAGTAGTAAAGTTAAAGTGGAGGGAAATGTCAATGAAACGCTTCCCATTATAGTTGACTCATTGTATAAGGACAGTCTATGTGTTTGTCCTGATTCTGTATTGAATAAGTGGATAGCAAAAGCGGAAAAAGACACGGTTTTAATTGATACGATTGTAAATCCTTATTCAAAGAACGGATTTTATGTTGTTGACAACATGCATCATGTTCAAAGGCACAAGTGGCAACTGTTGGCAACTGGAATATTGGGTTCAGATTTAGCTCAAAGTGCTTACCGAATGTTTTTGGCAAATGATAGAGAAGATATAACAGATGGTCCTCAACCTTCTGGACCTAAAGCGTTCGGAACTTGGGAAGATTACTATCAGTATCTGCTGCAGAACGAGCATGCAAATTTGTCGGACAAAGAAAAAGCACTTATGGAAATTGCCCAAAACAATATGAACAACATAAATAATAATATAAAGAATAATGGCAAAATAGTGGTACATGAGCATCATGACAAACCTTTAACTTTTGGTCTTTCTGTGAGAAAGCCTTTTGGTAATAATTGGAGTTTGCAAACAGGTTTGCAATATTCACTCTTAAAGTCTGATTTTACATTAGGAGAAGGCACTCATTACATTAATCGGAACCAAAAGATTCATTATTTGGGAATGCCTTTGCAAGTTTCATACAAGTGGCTTGATATAAAGAATTGGTCTGTCTATACATCGCTTGGTGGTGTTTTGCATATACCTGTATATGGAAAGATGAATGAGCAGTATGTTACAGGGCATATCATGCCTTATAAGGATAGTTGGCATTTTACACCTTCTGTGCAGTGGAGTATAGGTACAAATATTGGCTTGCAGTATCAGTTTGCGCCAAAGTGGAGCATTTACGTTGAGCCTTCATTCAATTGGTATATACCTAATGGTAGCTTTTATCATACGATATGGACGGAGCATCCATTTACGATGACAATGCCTTTGGGTATTAGGTACTCTTGGTAAAAAGTTTTGTGTTATGCAGTCTTTAAGACTTTTGTAGCCTCTTATTGGTAGAAGCACAAAAGTTTCTAAAGAAAATATGTATAAGACAAAAGATTACTTTTATAATGGGGTGTTGTATCTTAATAACTTGCTTCGTCCTCGACATAAGAAACTGAGTACGTTAATGATTTACTCTACCACCAAATGCCAATCTCGGTGTAAGCATTGCTCTATATGGCAGAAAACAGAAGCGCATTTATCGCTGGAAAGCATCCAAAAGATAATGCAGAGCAAATGTGTTACTACGAAAACAGTAGTAGGGTTAGAAGGAGGGGAGTTTCTTCTTCACCCAGAGGCTGATGCCATAATGGAATGGTTTAAGCACCATCATCCGAACTACACCTTGTTATCAAATTGCCTTAACCCCAAAAAAGTCATTGAGGCTGTGCGAAAATATCGTCCTACACATCTGTATGTGTCGCTTGATGGCGATAAAAGCACCTATCAAACGATGAGGGGATGTAACGGACATGACAGGGTGATAGAAGTCGTTGAGGCTTTGAAAGACGAGGTGCCCATATCGTTTATGTTTTGCTTGTCACCTTGGAATAGCTTTGTAGATATGACCTACGTTATTGAAGTGGCAAAGAAGTTAAAAGTGGATGTGCGTATTGGTATTTATGGTACAATGGAATTTTTTGATACAACGGCAGATTTACTGAATGCAGATTTGCTGAACTTTGTTCAAAGCATTCCCAAAAATATTCATGAAACAGAGGAAAATTTCGATTTTGTTGCTCTGTATGAAGAATGGAAAAATGATAATTTGAATTTGCGATGTCAAAGCATTTTTAGTGAGTTGGTGATTCATTCTAATGGGGATGTGCCATTGTGCCAAAACTTGGGCATAATGTTGGGTAATATTCACGAAAAGTCCTTGGATGAGATATTCAATTCATACCAAACAAGTCGCATTCAGTGTCAGTATTCTAAAGAATGTAATGCTTGCTGGATAAATTTTCATCGAAAATATGACATTATCTTATTGCGCAATTTTGAAAAAATCTTGCCAAAGAAAATGATAGAATGGTTCTATGGTAAGTATCAGTGGACAAGCAATGAGAATGACACCTACAAACAATACATGAAACGGATTATCAGAAGATGAGATACACAAAGCAATTAATCGACCGCTACAAGCGTTTCCGAAATACAAGTCTTTTAAGACACGACTATCATGCTAAGTATGCTTTCGTCGGTATAGGCAATCATAGCATGAACAATCTTTATCCAGTGCTTGCTTTCCTGCATGTGCCCTTGAAGTATATTTGCTGTAAGTCTGCTGACAAACTGCCTTTAATCGAGCGAGCTTATGCTGGTGTGCATGCCACTACTTCCTTGCAGGAAATACTGGCAGACGAAGAAGTGAAAGGCGTTTTTGTCTCAACAGCTCCACAAGCGCATTTTGCAATAGCCACAGAAGTGCTGAAGAGCGGCAAGGCACTGTTTATCGAAAAGCCTCCCTGCCAAAGTTTGGACGAGTTGGCGCAACTGTTGGAATTGCAAAAGGCGCATGGTGCTATTGTGGAGGTGGGGTTACAGAAGCGGAACTCGCCTATCATGCGTGTATTGAAAAAGGATTTGAAAAAGAGCAAAGCCTCTGCATGCTATAACCTTAAATATCTTACAGGTGCCTATCCGGAAGGCGACGCCTTACTCGATCTCTTTATCCACCCATTAGATTGCATGACCTATCTGTTTGGCGAAGCTCAAGTGAAATATGCGGAAAGCGCGGGTGGGCATACCTTGATGCTCATTCTTGAACATCGTTGTGCCACTGGCATGCTGGAACTGTCAACTGGCTATTCTTGGAATGACGCAAAAGAACATTGGACGATCAACACAGTTAGAGGCATCTACGAGATAGACCAATTCGACAGTTTGACCTTTCAGCCCAAGCCCCAAATCATAATGGGCATCCCAATGGAAAAAGTGTTTCCGTGCGGAAAGACTACCGTCAGTCTGCTTGAAAGAAATAACTTTGTACCTTTGCAGGAGAATAACCAAATTGTGTCCCAAGGCTATTACGATTCGATAAAGGGTTTTGTTGATGCCGTGGAGGGGAAGAATATGCGAGTGCTATCTTCATTGGAACACCTAACTCACACCTACTCTTTGATAGA
>UQQN01000041.1 GCA_900543155.1 uncultured Prevotella sp. | reverse complement strand
GCGTCAATACTATGGCAATCCGTAACCCAGGGTGTCGCTTCGCTTGCCCTGGGCTGGGCGCTTTTGGGCTTTCAGCCCGTCTTTACTAAATTCGAAACTTGAGTAAAAATAAAAATCCAAAGGCTTTTTATTTTGTATTGCATTCGGTTTGCACTATCTTTGCTATCGCCAAGATAGGCTGCGGTTCGGAAGAGCAAAAATAAAAATTATGATTTTTCTTTTTGCTCTTCTCTCACCTTGCACTATCTTTGCACCCATAACCAATAGCAAACCTACATGAGTAGTATATTTAAGAAAGTGTGGAGCTTCTGTTGTCTTATAGGACGAGGCTTCCGTAAGAGTTGGAGTTGGTATAAAAGCCAATACGTAGGTAGACCATGGTGGTATAAAACAATTACCGCTATATGGTCGTTCTTCGCCTTTATAGTTTTTTACTGCTTTGCCGTTTATTTCAATCTGTTTTGGCTTTTCGGCAAATCACCCTCAATCGAAGACATTATTCACCCTAAAACAGCTGCGGCTTCCGAAATATATAGTGCCGATGGCAAAATGTTGGGGCGTTATTACAACGAAAATCGTTCGCCCGTACCCTACGATTCTATTAGTCCCGCATTCTTCGAAGCTCTAGTAGCTACCGAGGATGAGCGTTTCTTCCAACATAATGGCATTGACTATACGGGTATGTTTGCTGCAGCTAAAGATGCGGCATTGGGACATGCCCGTGGAGCTTCAACCATCACGCAGCAACTAGTAAAAAATATGTTCCGTGTGCGTACGCAGTATTCTACGGGACTGCTCGGACATGTGCCTGGCTTGCGCATCGTGATTATGAAGAGTAAGGAAATTATTATTGCCCGACTGATTGAACTCTTCTGCGATAAACGCGAAATTTTGAAGCTCTATGCCAATACCGTAGACTTTGGGTCGAATGCGTTTGGCATAAAAACTGCTGCGCACACCTACTTTAACACCACCCCCATCAATCTGAAGCCCGAACAGGCGGCTGTGTTGGTAGGTCTGCTTAAAGCTACGTCGCAATATAATCCGCGCTTGAATCCAGACAAATCGCTCAAGCGTCGCAATGTGGTGCTCAATAACATGTATACCCATCGCGAAATGCTGAAAGAGCGTTTTGGCGATGTATATATTGCCGACCGCGAAACGCTGAACCGTTTGCAAGAAGAGCCCATCAAGTTGGAATATACCGTGCAAAATGCCTTTGATGGTAGCTCGCTTTACTTCCGCGAAGCCGTAAAAGATTATATCGGCAAAAACTTTCCTGATGTAGACCTTTATTCAGACGGTTTGAAAATCTACACCACGCTCGACTCGCGTATGCAAGATTGTGCCGAAAAGGCTGTACGCAATCAGATGAAGATTATACAGCGCAATTTCGATGCACACTGGCGTGGGGTGGGAGATCCTTGGCGCGACGAAAAGGGACAAATTATTCCTGGTTTTATTGAGGATAAGGTGAAGAAAACCGACACCTATAAAATTCTTGCAGCGCGTTTTCCCAACAATCCCGATTCGGTAGACTACTACCTGAATTTGCCGCACGATGTAGAATTATTTAGCTACGATGGTCCCATACATAAAACCATGTCGACAGTCGACTCCTTGAAATATATGGTGAAGTTTATGCACGCAGGCCTTGTGGCAATGGAGCCCGAAACGGGATATGTGCGAGCTTATGTGGGCGATATCGATTTTAAAACATGGCAATACGACAAGGTGCGTTCAATGCGTCAGCCAGGTTCTACGTTTAAACTCTTTGTCTATGCCGCAGCTATGAAGAAGGGACTTACCCCCTCAGACACGCGCAAAGACGAATATATAAGTATGCGTGTGTACGATAAGTTCAAGCACGACAGCGTAGATTGGCGTCCGCACAATGCGAATGGTCGTTTTAGTAATGCAGAGGTGCCACTCCGTTCGGCTTTTGCACGAAGCATCAATACGATTGCTGTGAAATTGGGCCAAGAGGCAGGTATCCCCGACGTGATTCAAACCGCACAAGACATGGGTATAAAGTCGCCACTCGACAACAATCCATCGTTGGCTTTAGGATCGAACGACGTGAATTTGCTTGAGTTGGTGAATGCTTACGGCACTGTTGCCGATGATGGTATGCACGTTGACCCTGTGTTTATTACAAAAATAGTTGACTCTGATGGGAATGTGATTTTCGAAAATAAACTCGAAGAAAAACGTGCCTTGTCAAAAGAAGAATCCTTCTACATGCAGAAACTACTCGAAGCCAGTGTGTATGATGCGGGTGGTACATCGCAACCCATTGTGGGCGGGCAATATTTAGGTCCGTACATGAAGAATTTGAGCATTGGTGGTAAAACGGGTACGTCGAATAATCACTCAGATGCTTGGTTTGTGGGTGTAACCCCCAGTTTGGTAGCTGGTGCATGGGTTGGTGGAGAATATCGTAGCATCCACTTCCGCACAGGAGCCTTAGGACAAGGTAGCCGCACGGCATTGCCCATTGTTGGCGCTTTCTTCCGTGGGGTAATGGATATTCCCGAATTGCGTGGCAAGTATCAGCGTAAATATGGCATGCCACCCACCGATATCGATGCTTCGAGCTACGAAGCTACTTTAGCTCCGCAACCTTCTGAAAACGATTCGTTGAGTAACGACTCTACATCAACTTCTTATTCAGAATATGATGACGACCTTATGGGAGGCGAGGGTAAATCAGAAGAACCCAAGATAAATCACGAGGCCACAGAGCCTACTGAGTCTTCGTCGCACAATAAGGATAATGGCAGCTCTTCAACAACCAAGAGCAGTAAAAAGAGCAGTACAAGTCAGTCGTCAGAGGACTTGTTTGAATAAGTTAGGCTGAACATTCCAGTATTTAATAAACCGCCATGACAGCTTGCATTGCTGTCATGGCGGTTTGTCTATACCGGTGTGCATAATTCGTATTAGCCCCCCTATAGACAGAGTTGCTTGAAAAAAACGCAACGAAAATGCAACATCTTTCTTGACATCGATCTAAAAAAGTGCGATAATCATTGATTTTTAAGGATAAAATGCGTAATTGCCTATACAGATTAGCGCATTGTTCACAAAAACTGTTTATAAGTTTAAAAAATATCCCACTTAAATTTTGTTATTCACCTTTTAAAAATTATCTTTGCATCGGTTATTACAGATTTTTATGAAGAATGAAGTTTTAGTTCCCGATTATATTTTTGAAACAAGTTGGGAAGTTTGTAATAAGGTGGGCGGCATCTACACGGTGCTCTCATCGCGAGCCAAGACACTGATGTCAACTTATCAAGACCGCGTCGTTTTTATCGGTCCTGATTTGAAACAACCTACGGCTAATGTTGATTTTTGTGAGGATGAACGGTTGTTGCCCGAATGGAAAAAGGCTGCGGCTGATTTGGGCTTGAAGTGCAGAATTGGTCGTTGGATGGTTCCGGGTAAGCCTGTGGCTGTACTCGTTGATTTTGCCCCCTTCTTTGAGATTAAAGATAATATTTATGCCGAGGCGTGGGATTTATTCCGCGTCGATTCTATTAAGGCATATGGTGATTATGATGAGGCGTCGATGTTCTCGTATGCAGCAGGACGCTTTGTCGAAGCAGTGGTGTCGCTCTGTCTGAAGCCTACCGATAAGGTGGTATATCAGGCACACGAGTGGATGTCGGGTTTAGGTATGCTCTTCTTAAAGAAGCATCAACCTAACGTGGCAACTATCTTTACCACACATGCTACCAGCATTGGTCGCTCAATTTGTGGTAACGACAAGCAACTCTATGCCTTCTTCGATGGATATAACGGCGACCAAATGGCAGCCGAGCTCCATATGGATGCAAAACATAGCATCGAGAAGCAAAGTGCATGGCATGCTGACTGTTTTACCACTGTGAGCACATTTACAAACCGCGAATGTAGTCAGTTGCTCGATAAGCCTGTCGATGTGGTATTGCCTAACGGCTTTGAAAACGATTTTGTGCCCAAGGGTAAAGACTTTACTGCTGTGCGCAAGCAGGCTCGTAAGTGCATTCTCGATGTGGCAAGTGCATTGACTGGTGCTGCGATGCCCGACGATACGCTTATTGTGTCGACTAGTGGACGTAACGATTATCGTTGCAAAGGTTTCGATGTGTTCCTTGAGTCAATGGCTCAGCTTCGCGCCCAACTCAATGAGGAAGGTGGCAAGCGTCAGGTCTTGGCACTTATAGAGGTGCCTTGTTGGCTTGAAGGTCCACGTGCCGACTTGCAAGAGGCATTGAAGAATCCTACAGGTAATGCGCTGCCTAACCCCATTATTACGCACGACTTGCACAATCTTAACGAAGATCGCATCGTTTGCACAATTCGTAATATGGGATTGGAAAATCGTCCCGAAGATCGCGTGAAGGTAATTCTCGTTCCTTGCTATCTTGAAGGAAACGATGGCATCTTTAATATGCCCTACTATCACTTGCTCGCAGCTAACGATTTGGCGCTCTATCCTTCGTACTACGAACCTTGGGGCTATACGCCACTTGAAAGTTGCGCGTTCCATACTCCCTGTGTAACTACCGACTTGAGTGGCTTCGGTCAGTGGGTAGACGGTGTGCTGGGACATGAAGGTACTTTAGAGGATGGTGTGCGCGTAATTCACCGCGATGATAGCAATTACATGCAGGTGGCACAAGAGATGTGTCAAACTGTAAAGGACTTGCTCAATGCACCTTCAAAACAGCGTACAGCTATTCGCAATCACGCCGTGTCTATTGCTAACAAGGCACAGTGGAAGCACTTTATTAAGTATTATTTTGAAGCATATAACTTTGCGCTGAGCAGAGTAGCTAAAAAGTAATATCGGTAGCGAATGCGCCAATATGGTTAAAACCGCATGGTTGTTCTCTCCTGAATAAACAGAAAAATAAATTATAAAACATAAAACCCAATGAACATTAAAATTAGCAATGCCAACCAGCCTTCGTGGAAGGTGGTTAACGTAAAGAGCCACATTCCCGAAGCATTGAAGAAATTGGACGAATTGGCCCACAACCTTTGGTGGTCTTGGAACACTGAAGCTTTGCAACTTTTTGCAAGCCTCGATGATGATCTCTGGAAGAAGGTAAACAAGAACCCTATCGAATTGCTTCGCAGTATCGACTACGAACGCTTGATTGAGCTTTCGAAGGACGATGAAATCATTGCCCGCATGGACAAGGTGTATGGCGACTTCCGTAAGTATATGGATGTGAAGCCTAATCCTAAGCGTGCTTCTGTAGCTTACTTCTGCATGGAGTATGGTTTGAACCACGTATTGAAGATCTATTCAGGTGGTCTTGGTATCCTCGCTGGTGACTATTTGAAGGAGGCTTCAGATAGCAACGTGGATATGTGTGCCGTAGGTTTCCTCTATCGTTATGGTTACTTTAGCCAAACACTTTCAATGGATGGTCAGCAGATTGCTAACTACGAGGCTCAAGACTTTGACAGTCTCCCCATTGAACGTGTACTCGACAAGGATGGCAACCAAGTAATTGTAGATGTGCCTTACCCCAACTTCATGGTTCACGCTGCTCTTTGGGTAGCTAACGTAGGTCGTATTAAGCTCTACTTGCTCGACACTGATAACGAGTTGAACTCAGAGTTCGACCGCCGCATCACACACTCACTCTATGGTGGTGACTGGGAAAACCGTATCAAGCAAGAATATTTGCTCGGTATTGGTGGTATGCTTGCCCTCAAGCAACTCGGCATCAAGAAAGATATTTACCACTGCAACGAAGGTCACGCAGCACTTTGCAACGTACAGCGTTTGGTTGACTATGTTGAAAGTGGCATGAGCTTTGACGAAGCTCTCGAACTCGTTCGTGCTTCTTCACTCTACACGGTTCACACTCCCGTACCCGCAGGTCACGACTACTTTGACGAAGGTCTCTTCAATAAGTATATGAACCAGTTCCCCGGTCGCCTTGGTATCTCTTGGGACGACTTCATGGGCTTGGGTCGTACTAACCCCGATGATAAGGGCGAGAAGTTCTGTATGTCAACCTTCCTCTGCAAGACTTGTCAGGAAGTTAATGGTGTGAGTTGGCTCCATGGTCGCGTAAGTCAGCAGATGTTTAAGGGCATTTGGCCGGGTTATATGCCTGCCGAAGAGCGCCTTGATCACGCTGAACGTAGCCACGACGAATGGTTCGATATCTACAACCCCCATCCCGAAGAAAGCCATGTAGGTTATGTAACCAATGGTGTGCACTTCCCCACATGGTGTGCTAAGGAATGGCAGGCTGTTTATGCCAAGTATCTTGGTAAGGAATACATCCACGACCAGAGCAATGGTAAGATTTGGGAAAAGATTTACAATGTGCCCGATGAAGTTATCTGGAACACACGTGTAACTTTGAAGAACAAGTTGATTGACTATATCCGTGCTCGTTTCCGTGAAAACTGGCTCCGCAACCAGGGTGACCCCTCATTGGTTGTAAGCCTCCTCGACAAGATTAACCCCAACGCTTTGTTGATTGGTTTCGCTCGTCGTTTCGCTACTTACAAACGTGCACACCTCCTCTTCTCAGACCTCGATCGCTTGGCTAAGATTGTTAACAATCCCGACTACCCCGTACAATTCCTCTTTGCAGGTAAGGCACACCCCGCTGATGGTGCTGGTCAGGGCTTGATTAAGAAGATCTATGAAATTTCTCAGCGTCCTGAGTTCATGGGTAAGATTCTCTTCCTCGATAACTACGACATGCAGTTGGCACGTCGCCTTGTTTCGGGTGTTGATATCTGGATGAATACTCCGACTCGTCCTCTCGAGGCATCAGGTACTTCAGGTGAAAAGGCATTGATGAACGGTGTTGTAAACCTCAGCGTACTCGATGGTTGGTGGTATGAAGGTTATCGTGAAGGTGCAGGTTGGGCATTGACCGATCGTCGCACTTATCAGAACCAAGGTTATCAGGATAAGCTTGATGCTTCTACAATCTACTCTATGCTTGAGCAGGAAATTATTCCTCTCTATTATGCACGCAACCGTAAGGGCTACTCAGAAAACTGGGTACGCACTGTGAAGAATTCTATTGCTTGCATTGCACCGCAGTATACTATGAAGCGTCAGCTCGACGATTACTACGATCGCTTCTACAATCCTGAAGCAGCTCGTTTCAAGACACTTGCTGCCAACGAAAATCAGCTTGCTAAGAGCATTGCTGCTTGGAAGGAAAGCGTGGCACAGCGTTGGGACAATATCCGCGTAGTAAGTTCAGAACGTAGCGAGAACCTCCAAAATGGTACACTCGTTAGCGGTAAGGAATTTACTGTGAAGCACGTTGTAGACGAACAGGGTCTTGACGATGCTATCGGCATTGACTTGGTGATTATTACAGGTACTGATGGCAACGAAAGCATCCACGAAGTAATGCCTATGAATGTGGTTAAGCATGAGGGCAACCTCTATACCTTTGAACTTACGGGTAGCTTAGACCTCGCTGGTTCATACAAGGTTGCTTACCGTATGTATCCTAAGAACAAGAACCTGCCTAACCGTCAGGACTTCTGCTATGTACGTTGGTTCAACTAATACACAACGCATAGTTTGAATTATTGAAATATTCAAGACCACTCCTAAAAACATAAGGGGTGGTCTTGTCTTTAAACAGAGTGAGATATGAAAAAAATTAAGTTTTTGCTCTTTGCTTTGATGTTGCTGATGGCAGCTCCCATAGCGAATGCACAGAGCAAGTTTACAGTGCCTGTAACAGGACGAAAAGTAAGACTTTGGGTGAGCGATGAACAAGTGCTCAGCCTTAGCGAAAAGGAATATAAGAGCTATTTGACGTCGGCTAAATTGTCGACCAATGCTACTCAAACAGCCATGGTAAAAAGGGTAGGGTCGCGCTTGGCAACAGCCGTAGAAACTTATCTGAAGCAAACCAACCGTATGGATGCTATTCAGAATTATAGCTGGGAGTTCAATCTTGTGCAAGATAACAGTGCTAATGCCTTCTGTATGCCAGGTGGTAAGATTGTGGTTTACGAAGGTTTGTTGCCTGTTACAAAAGATGAGGCATCACTTGCTGTTGTGCTCGGTCACGAAATTGCCCATGCTGTGGCAAAGCATTCGGCAGAACAACTTAGTACGCAAGTAAAACAAAATATGAGTGCTAAGTTGCTTGGTGCTGTGCTTGGTGTTTCGGGTGCAAGTACTACAACCTCTATTCTTACACAAACAGCCTTTTCGTTGGGTTCAAAATTGGGCTCGCTGAAATACTCACGCGATAACGAGAGCGAAGCGGACTACATGGGTTTGGTCTTTGCTGCTATGGCGGGTTATGACCCAAGTGTGGCAGTGAACTTTTGGCAACGCATGGCAGCAAACTCACAAAGTAGCAAGCTTGCTTTCTTAAGCGATCACCCCTCAGATGAAAAGCGTATTGCGAATATTAAGAAGTGGCTTCCTACAGCGCAAAAATATTATAAGCCTGTAGCCACAACCACAACGTCAAAGACTACTACTAAAAAGTCATCTACCAAAAAGAAGTCTACCGCAAAAAAGAAAACTACAAGTTCAAAGAAATCTGTAGCAAAAAAGACTACTAAGAAAAAGTAAGCATTAAAGAGTTATGTAAGATTTTTAAATCTCAGTGATGGGGTTTGAAAATCTTACATTTTGTTTTATAGGCAATGTGAGCCGAAAAAAACGAAAGGGTGTACCTAAAACTTCGAATCGGCATAAAAAAATAAAAAAAATAGCTGCGTACATTGCAAGAAACGAAAGAATTGCGTAATTTTGCGTGCAATTAAAATCCCGACTTAGTATGACTTCTGATTTTATTGCTGACAAAATCGTTATGGACGGTCTCACGTTTGACGACGTCCTTTTAGTTCCCGCTTATTCTGACGTGCTTCCTCGCACAGTGTCATTGGCTACAAAGTTTTCTCGCAATATTGATTTGCAGATTCCCTTTGTAACAGCCGCTATGGACACTGTGACCGAATCGACTATGGCTATTGCCATTGCTCGTGAGGGTGGTATTGGTGTGATTCATAAGAATATGAGCATTGAAGACCAAGCCCGTCAGGTTGCTATCGTGAAGCGTGCCGAAAATGGTATGATTTACGACCCCGTAACTATCAAGCGTTACAAGACTGTAAAGGATGCACTCGACTTGATGTGCGAATATCACATTGGTGGTATCCCCGTTGTAGACGACGAAATGCACTTAGTAGGTATCGTAACGAACCGTGACCTCCGTTTTGAACGTCAACTCGACAAGCGTATTGATGAAGTAATGACCAAAGAAAACTTGGTTACTACCACTCAACAAACCGATTTGCTCGCTGCTGCACAGATTTTGCAAGAAAATAAAATTGAAAAGCTCCCCGTTGTAGACAAAGATGGTCACCTTGTGGGTCTTATTACATATAAAGATATTACAAAGGCAAAGGATAAACCCATGGCTTGTAAAGATGCTAAGGGCCGTTTGCGCGTAGCTGCTGGTGTAGGTGTTACAGCCGATACAATGCAGCGCATGGAAGCCTTGATTCAGGCTGGTGCAGATGCCATTGTAATTGATACTGCACATGGTCACTCAAAGTTTGTGATTGAAAAGCTCAAAGAGGCTAAGGCAAACTTTACGGGTGTTGATATTGTAGTAGGTAATGTGGCTACAGGTGATGCTGCTCGCATGTTGGTTGATGCTGGTGCAGATGCCATTAAGGTAGGTATCGGTCCGGGTTCAATCTGTACGACTCGTGTGGTTGCAGGCGTGGGTGTACCTCAGCTTTCAGCCGTATACGATGTAGCTTGTGCTTTGAAGGGCACAGGTGTACCTTTGATTGCTGATGGTGGTTTGCGCTACTCTGGCGACGTGGTTAAGGCTTTGGCAGCTGGTGGTTACAGTGTAATGATTGGTTCGCTTGTAGCTGGTACTGAAGAAAGCCCCGGCGAAACTGTAATCTTTAACGGTCGTAAGTTTAAGACTTACCGTGGTATGGGTTCGCTCGAAGCTATGGAGAATGGTTCAAAAGACCGTTACTTCCAAGGCAATGTAAAGGAAGTGAAGAAACTCGTTCCCGAGGGAATCGCTGGTCGTGTTCCTTACAAAGGCTCTGTACAAGAGGTAATCTACCAGATGGTAGGTGGTTTGCGCTCAGGTATGGGTTATTGCGGTGCTGCAACTATCGAGAAGTTGCACGATGCTAAGTTTGCTCGTATCACAGGTGCAGGTGTACTCGAAAGCCATCCGCACGACATCACAATTACAAGCGAGGCTCCTAACTATAGCCGTCCGGGAGAATAATATTTTTATTGAATTTCCCCTAATGCAAATATGCTAATGTGTCAGTTTGCCCATGCACTCGTAGTGTCTGTAGCAGTGTTAAACACTTCTTTATAGACATATAGTCTTCATGTAGGCACATTGCTACATTAGCATATTTTGCGTTTTTGCAATCTATTTAGAATATGAAAAGAAACATCATAACAGCAACCCTCTTCGCCCTGGCTCTTACAGCTGGGGCGCAGTCGGCTACAGACCCCGTATTGATGGTGGTTAATGGCAAGCCGATTACGAAGAGCGAATTTGAGTATTCGTTCCATAAAAATGGCAATGTAAAAGATGCCGTAGAAAAGAAAACGGTGCAAGAATATGTGCCCATGTTTATCAACTATAAGTTGAAGGTGGCAGCAGCCGAGGCAGCACATCTCGATACTTTGTCGAGCTTTAAAAAGGAGTTCTGCACTTATCGCGACATGCAACTCACTCCTTATTTGGTAGACACAGCGTTTAACGACTCTATTGCACACCTTGTTTATGACAACACACTTAAGCAGTTGAATGGCAAGGACTTGATAGAAACTTCGCACATTTTGATTCGTTTGGGACAGAAGGCTTCGGATGCTGAACGTGAACAGGCTAAGCATTTGGCAGATTCTATCTACAATGCTGTGAAGAATGGTGCTGACTTTGCTGAAATGGCACGTAAATACTCGGGCGATCCAGGTAGTGCAACCAAGGGTGGTAAGTTGCCTATGGTGGGTCCTGGTCAGTTGGTAAAAGAATTTGAGGATGCGGCTTATGCACTGAAGGTGGGCGAAGTTTCAGCCCCTGTGCTTTCAGCTTTTGGTTATCATATTATTAAAATGGATAACCGCAAGTCGCTTGATTCGTTCGAAACCTTGAAGCCTGAAATTATGGCTATGCTGAAGCGTCAAAATATTGATGAGGCTTCGGCTGAGAGCAAGGTTAAAAAGATGGTTGCAGCATCGAATGGCAAGCTTACGCCCGAAGATGTGTATAACCAAATAGCCGAGGAGCAGTCAAAGAATAACAGCGACCTTCGCAATCTTATTCAAGAATATCACGATGGTTTGTTGCTTTATGAAGTGAGCAAGCGCGAGGTATGGGATGTAGCTGCTGCCGACACCAAGGGGTTAGAGCAGTGGTATAAGAGCCACAAGGATACTTATAAGTGGGAGAAGCCTCGTTTCAAAGGTTTCGTATTCCATTGCAAAAACGCTAAGAATGCTAAGGCTGTAAAAAAATTATTGAAGAAGTATGGCGAAGGCGATTGGCGCAAGGAACTCAAACAGCAGTTTAACAAAGACTCTGTAACGGTTTCGGTAAGTGGTCCTTATCTCTGCACACAGGGCGAGAATGCTACGATTGATGCCTATGCCTTCAAAACCGATGCTAAAGCCAAGACTCCTACAGGTTATGTGATGACAGGCGTAAGCGGTAAGGTAATGAAGCAGCCTAAGTCATACCTCGACGTGAAGGCACAAGTAACCAGTGACTATCAGGCTGAATGCGAAAAGAACTGGGTAGAAAAGTTGCGTAAGCAGTTTACTTTCTCGGTAAACGAGGACGTGCTGAAGACCGTAAAATAAGCATTTTTCATTATGACAAAGAAGATATGGTTAGCCTTGTTGGTTGCTGCTGCGCCTTTGTGGGGCGTTGCGCAAACTAATGTGGTAGATCAAGTAATTTGGGTGGTAGGTGACGAACCTATATTGCTCTCGGATGTGGAGGAAACTCGCATTAGTTCGGAGGCATACGGTCAGCCCTATGACAACCCTTATTGCACGATTCCTGAGCAATTAGCCATTAGCAAATTGTTTGTACACCAAGCTGAATTAGACAGTGTGACGATTAGCGAAGCCGATGTAATTCGTGCCGTAGACAATCGTATTAGCGACCTTACGCAGGCTTATGGCTCGCGCGAGGCACTCGAGCAGATGGCTGGTAGAACAATATCGCAAATGCGCGAAAACTTGAAAAAGCAATATCGCGAACAGATGATGGCTGAGGACGTGCGCCAAAAGTTGACGAAGGACGTGAAGGCTACCCCTGCTGAGGTGCGTGAGTATTTTAAAAACGTGCCTACAGACAGTTTGCCTTTTATCCCTACGCAGGTTGAGGTGCAAATCATCACTTCTACACCCGCCATATCGCGTGCAGAGGTAGAACGCATCGAAGGTCAACTTCGTGATTATGCTAAGCGTGTAAATTCAGGTGAGGCAGATTTTTCAACCCTTGCCAAGTTCTATTCTGAGGATGGTTCTGCGCGTAATGGTGGTGAATTGGGTTATATGGGTCGCAACCAACTTGTGCCAGAGTTTGCCAATGTAGCTTTTGCGCTGAACGACCCTAAAAAGGTGTCGAAGATTGTGCGCAGTGAATATGGATACCATATCATTCAGTTGATAGACAAACGTGGTGACAAGGTGAATGTGCGCCATATTTTGCTCAAACCGCGTGTTGACGAGGCCGATATGCAGCGTGGCATTGCTCGTCTCGACTCTATTGCCAATGATATTCGCAACAAAAAGTTTACGTTTGATTCTGCTGCCCTTGCACTCTCTGACGACAAGGATACGCGCAACAATCATGGCTTGATGGCGAATACTAATATGCAAACAGGGTCTATTAGTTCGCGTTTTGAAATGAAAGACCTTCCGCAAGATGTGGCTAAGGTGGTTGACACCTTAAAGGTGGGCGAAGTGTCACGTGCATTCCGCATGACTAATAAATCAGGTCAGGAAGTATGTGCTGTGGTGATGCTAAAAAATCGTATTGACGGACATCCTGCGAATATGACCGAGGACTTTCAAACGCTGCGCGAGGTTGTGATTGCTAAACGTAGCGAGGAAAAAATCGAGCAGTGGATTCAAGACAAAATCAATACTACCTATATCCGAATCAATCCTGATTGGCGTAATTGTCAATTCAAGTATAAGGGTTGGGTAAAATAAGTCATACTTAGCAAATATCAAAAAAGGAGACGCTATACATTTAGCTTGTCTCCTTTTTTGTGTAATCCTATAAATCGTAAAAGCGTAGGATTTTACAAACCCAAAATTAGATAGATGAAACTCAAAGAATTTATTTACGTAGCCTTAGTGGCACTGTTAGGCCTTCTATTGCTCACGGCATTTGTGGCGGATATTTTGAATGCCTCATTGGGTTGGTTCGGCACAATAGCCCATTCAGTAACTTCTCCTATAGCGTTGGGTGCTGGGGTGATATTTGCCTTGATATTTGGCAAGGTGTTTCCTAATTTCAATAAGCAAATGTCTAAGCGCATGCTGCAATATTCGGTGATTGGATTAGGTTTTGGCATGAATGTGGAAAAAGCCTTGCAGTCGGGTAGCGAGGGCATGCTTTTTACCATAGTCAGTGTGTTTGGAACCCTGGCATTAGGTTGGTTGTTGGGTCGTAAGCTGTTGAAGGTAGATAGTCAAACC
Source organism: uncultured Prevotella sp. (assembly GCA_900543155.1). GTDB lineage: Bacteria > Bacteroidota > Bacteroidia > Bacteroidales > Bacteroidaceae > Alloprevotella. The sequence continues at coordinate 6,366 of UQQN01000041.1, read as the reverse complement.
AGTTATCTCATCAGTTCGGGCACAGCCATTTGTGGTGGATCGGCTATTGCAGCAGTCGGACCTATTGTGAATGCAAAGTCCGAGAAAATGTCTGTAGCATTGGGTGTAGTTTTTGTGCTCAATGCCGTGGCGCTTTTTATATTTCCCAGTATAGGCACCGCCTTGGGCATGAGCATGAAGGAGTTTGGCATGTGGGCTGCCATTGCCATACACGACACCTCGTCGGTTGTGGGTGCAGGTGCAGCCTATGATCATCTTCATCCCGACTGGTTGGTGCAACAAGGAGTCAGTGCGCTCGAGGTAGCTACTACCATAAAATTAACCCGTGCTTTGTGGATTGTGGTGCTTGCACTTGTTACACCTTTTTTCTTTAAAAAATCGCTGTCGCAAGTGTCGGGTGTGCGCAAACCTTGGTATCAGTCAGTGCCCCGCTTTATCGTTTGGTTTGTGGTAGTAATTCTAATTAACAGCTACATATTGGGCAATGCAGCTTTAATAGGCGAATCTGCAGCCCATGCTTGCACCCTAGTAGGTTCGGGCATCAATAACCTTGCCAAACATTTCATTACGTTATCACTCTTTTTTATAGGTGCTTCTCTCACACGCGACACATTAAAGCAAGTGGGACTCCGTCCCTTTGTAATGGGGGTGCTGTTGTGGATAAGTGTGAGCGCTATAAGTTTAGCCGTGATTATGGGATAGTGACGTGTGTTTGACTAATCCACAAAAAGAATGAAGGATTAAGAATCTGTATATAAGTAGTTTACAGATGACTTAATCCTTCATTTTTTTAGGCTCGTTCTAATCATCAGAAATTTTAGAACCACCCTTAATATTCTCTTTCGCCAAAGATGGCAGTGCCAATGCGCACTAAGGTCGCACCTTCTTCCATGGCAATGTCATAGTCTTCAGACATGCCCCATGAGCGTTGGCAAAAAGCTGGGTCGTTGGCAAAGAAACGGGCTTTGGCTTCGTCAAAGCAAGCCCGTGCACGTTGAAATTCTTGGCGAATTTGCGCTCTGTTGTCCGTGTTCGACGCCATGCACATCATGCCAGCAATCTGCACATTCTTTAGTTCGCGCCATTCACCACTTTCAAGCAGTGCGAGGCACTCATCGGGCGTCATGCCATATTTTGTAGCCTCTTGTGCTACGCGTAGTTCGAGCAAGCAGTTAATAACACGATTGTGTTTTGCCGCCTGTTTGTTAATTTCGTTCAAGAGTTTTAGACTGTCTACAGCATGAATGAGCGAGATGTAAGGTGCAATATACTTCACCTTGTTAGGTTGCAAGTGTCCTATAAAATGCCATTCAATGTCGGCAGGCAACGTAGCTTGTTTTTCGCGCAACTCCTGTGCACGGCTTTCGCCAAAGATGCGTTGTCCTTCATCGTATGCCTCTTGAATAACTTCTGCTGGGTGAAATTTAGAGACGGCTACCAATTCTACACCCGGCTTGATGGTAGCTTTTACCTCTTTTAGGTGTATCATTTTATAAAGAGTTATGGGGTAAATAGGGGTGGGTAGGCTAAAATGAGGTTGAACATCCATCGCCTAACCGCCACCTTTTTATAACTTATCCTTCGTATTCAGGTTTGCTTTCCTTCTTATGATGAACCACATAGTGGAATACATCCATGATCGCTGTTTCAGTGATAGAAGCGATGGTGTAGTCGAGCATAGAACCCTTCATGCCTTCGTCAAGTCGTTTGATGGCGTCGCGCAAGTCACTGGCTTGAATAAGTATGTTTTGCGAAGTTTTCTTCTCCTTACCACTTTTTTCGTCGAGTGTGATGAATACAAGTTTGGCACGGAAAAACTTGTCAGCGCTGTCATCGCCGGGAGCTTCGAACATCTCGGCATAGCGAGCACGCTTAATGTCGCTCACCTCGAAAACCCCTGTCATAAACGGAGTGATTTCTTCGATGATACGAGACTCGGCTTCAGTAAAGTTCAGTGCATCCACCAAGTAAGGCTCGTTCACCTTCTTTACCATGCCGTTTTCCATCGTCTTTTCGTATTTTACTTTGCATTCAAACCATTCGTTGTTCATTGTGTTTCAGTATTTTGAGTGTAAAAAATCAGTTTTAGAGGCACAAATTGTGCATCATTTGAGCAAGCAAAATTAGACATTTATTTTCACTTGACCTTTTTTGCGCGTAAATTTTCCGTATTCAATAGCATGTTTCGGACAAATGTGGTAACAGCGCAAACACCCTGTGCAATGTCCTTTCCAGCGTGGATGTTGCGTGTGGTCGAGTTCCATATTGCCTAATGGACACTGCTTTGCACACAAGCCACATCCAGTGCACAGATCTGTGTTCACACGGAAGTGGCGGTCGGTGGTCAGTAGGGCATTAAATGCAGGGCGTAGCACATAAGTCTTTAGCCATGCCATGCTTCCGCGTGTAAGTTTTGTGGTAGCCGATTTATTTTTAATAAAATCAGCTATTTGCTCAATTTGCTTGTGGGCTGCAGTCGTCTTTTTACTCTCAACTTCAGCCGAGTCGATATCAAAACCCGGCAGACACACATACGTGTTGCGCATTTGCACAGAGAAAGCCGCATGTAGTTGCCACCCTTTTGCTTGTAAGGCGTGTTCTAAAATGCAGTCGGTATATCCCACGTCATCCCCACAAGTCATCACCGCGTAGGTATAGGGTTGTGCGTTTATGGTCGGTAGCTTTTTTATAAATTCGTCCACCACCTTAGGGATGCCCCAAGCATACACGGGAAAGAGCCATCCTACAGCCTCATTCTCGTTTTTAAGCGCTTCTAAAGCGGCAGCGGTGTGGCAAATGTCAATGGCTTGCGTATTTAAAATGGCAGCCAATTTTTGCGCCACTTGTTTTGAATTGCCTGTGCCAGAGAAGAAATAGAGCATAAAAAATGATTTTAAACTAACTCAAATTTTTCGTAAAGACGAAATGCTTTTCAAACACCTTTTTAGCTTCGTCAACAGGGCGGTTGAAGATGCCGAAAATAGTGCTTCCACTGCCACTCATCGCAGCGTATTCAGCCCCCATGTCGTAGAGCGTTTGTTTGATAGCAGCCAATTCGGGGTGGTTGGGGAACACCGAAGCCTCGAAATCGTTCACAACGGTGTCCTTCCATTCGGCAATGGGACGTTTAATAGCATCAGCCAAAGGGATTGCTGCAGGCTGTGGCACAACGTGTGCATACGCCTCTTTTGTAGATACAAAAACGTCGGGTTTAACCAATACAATGTATTTGCCCTTTAGCGAGAGTGGGATAGGGGTGAGAATGTCGCCAATGCCCGTAGCGTAGGCAGCACGGCTCTTAATGAAAAATGCACAGTCGGCACCAAACTTTGCCACTCGTTGTTCCATTTCTTCAGTCGAAAGTCCCAAGTTGAACATTTCGTTAAGTCCACACATCATGGCTGCAGCATCACTACTGCCTCCTCCCAATCCTGCACCCATTGGGATGTTTTTATAAAGAAAAATGTCTATGGCAGGCAGTTTAAACTCCTCTTTTAGTGCCAGGTAAACTTTAACCACAAGATTGTCTTTCGCATCACCTTCTACAGGTTTACCTCCAAGGTTAAGTCTGTAAGGCACCTCCTCGTCTTCAATAATTTTAATTTCTAAGTTGTCGCGTAGGGGGATGGGGTAAAAAACTGTTTCAAGATTGTGGTAACCATCTTCACGGCGTGCCACTACATTGAGACCTATATTTATTTTGCAGTTGGGGAGAAGAAGCATAAGTGCTAAGTATTAAGTGTTAAGTATTAAGTATTACACACGATTGCATTTTCGAAACAATATGTAATAAGTAATATGTAATGCAAACTATTGCATTCTTTACAAAATTACGATATTCGTTTGCTTCTACCAAATCTTTCTTCACAAACTTGTTCTAATTTCCGTCATACGCCAAAGTTTTTGTGTACTTTTGCAGAAATGAAGTCGTCTAAACTTTTATGAAGTTCAAGATTTGCCTTTATTTTTGAAGCGATTTTTGGCATTGAAGAGGGAGTGTAGCGAGCTACACGACCGATGAAATGTCAAAAAGCGGTCAAAAAGAAAGGTGAAGATTGAATTTAGAAGAGATAAAAGTTTAAATCTAATCTTCGTCAGAAAAGTTTAGACGACTTCAATATTAGAACGTACAATCATACATTCATTCATGAAAAAATACGTAAACGACCTTCGAGTTAGTGCCGTAGAAATCCCTCGTCAGGGTTACGTGTTGCTAAAACTCACACCAACTGAAGGATTGCTTCCCGAAATTCTTCCTGGACAATTTGTTGAGGTGCAGGTAAAAAATTCACCCTCCACCTTTTTGCGTCGTCCCATTTCAGTAAACTTTGTAGACTACGAAGCCAACCAGTTGTGGTTGCTCATCCACGTGGTGGGCGAGGGTACACGTCATTTGGCTGAGAGCAAAGTGGGCGACATCATAAACTGCATGTATCCCCTTGGTAACGGATTTACAATTCCCGAACGTGATGGTCGCAAAATACTCCTTGTGGGTGGTGGCGTAGGCACTGCTCCTCTGCTTTATTTTGGCAAGATGTTGCGCGAGGCAGGTTGCGAACCCGTATTTTTGTTAGGTGGTCGCACAGGCGACGATCTTATGCAACTCGACCTTTTCGAACAGTTCGGTCGCGTATACGTTACCACCGAAGATGGTTCAAAGGGCGAACGTGGTTTTGTAACCAACCACAGCATTCTTAGCAAAGAACAATTTGACGGTGTTTCAACTTGTGGCCCCAAACCCATGATGGTAGCTGTGGCACGTTGGGCAGCGTCTGTGGGCACTCCTTGCGAAGCCTCGCTCGAAAACCTTATGGCATGTGGCCTTGGTGCTTGTCTCTGCTGTGTAGAGAAGATGGCAGATGGCCATAATTTGTGTGTATGTAAAGAAGGACCCGTATTTAATATCAATAAACTGTCATGGCTCAGCTAAATGTGAAAGTAGGAGGTCTCGACCTCAAAAATCCCGTAATGACTGCCTCGGGCACGTTTGGTTACGGACTTGAATTTGCCGACTTTATAGATCTTAATCGTTTGGGCGGCTTTATTGTGAAAGGCACCACATTGCATGCGCGCGAGGGTAATGACTATCCGCGTATGGCAGAAACTCCCTCGGGTATGCTCAACTGTGTGGGTTTGCAAAACAAGGGTGTAGACTATTTCTGCGAGCACATTTATCCGCAACTCAAGGACATTGATAGCAATGTGCTTGTAAATGTGTCGGGTTCGTCGCCCGAGGACTATGCCGAATGTGCAGCTCGTATTGATGCGCTCGAGGGAATCCCTGGCATAGAACTCAACATCTCATGTCCCAACGTGAAGGATGGTGGTATGGCATTTGGTGTGACCTGCGAGGGTGCTGCCAGTGTGGTGCGTGCCGTGCGTAAGCGTTACAGCAAAACACTCATTGTAAAGCTCTCGCCCAATGTAACCGACATAGCTTCAATAGCCAAGGCAGTTGAGGCTGAGGGCGCCGACAGTGTGTCGCTTATCAACACGTTAATGGGCATGAGCATTGACATTGAGCGTCGTCAGTCGCGTTTGAGCATTGGCACAGGTGGCTTGAGTGGTGCTTGCGTAAAGCCCGTAGCATTGCGCATGGTACACCAAGTAGCGCGTGCTGTAAACATTCCCGTAGTGGGTTTGGGGGGCATTATGAATGCAACCGACGCAATAGAGTTTTTGATGGCAGGTGCCACAGCCATTGAAATTGGTACTGCTAACTTCATAGACCCCACAACCACCATCCGTGTAATTGATGGCATGAACGAATGGCTCGACAATCACGGTGTGAAGGATGTACACGAAATCATTGGTTGCTTAAAGTGATTTTGAGCGTAAAGCTAAGTACATACTGAAAATGACAAATGACAAATGACAGTTTAATTCTTTGATTATCAGGGATTTAGCTGTCATTTTGTCATTTGAAAAATTCTTTAATTCGTAGTTAATAATGATAAAACAGAGTTTTGTGCATCTATTGTGTGTGACAAACCATTGAGTTAGACTTCTGACATTTTATGAGGTAGGTGCCCAAAATCCGATAAATCGTATTGTGCATTTTATGCCAATTCAGCACATCCTACGTGAAGGGGGTAAGCGATTTAGCCGTGTGGATGCGGTAGTTGCACTTGTTTGTGGCGAAGTACTCTTTCGACTTAGTGTCGCCAAATTTACCTGAGATGCCCTTGATGATGTCGATGGGAGTGATTTTTGCCATGATAGTAGATTTTTTTGGGGTTAGTAAATGGCTCCAAAATGGGGGTTGCATTCCTTCGGAATGGTATCGGAATTCCTTCGGAATGGTTTTTCGCCCAAATGGAGCGTGTATTAGCAAGCTTGCGAGTGCAAAGTTACAACGCGAAAAAG
>UQQN01000040.1 GCA_900543155.1 uncultured Prevotella sp. | reverse complement strand
GTGCATCAAGTGTTACTTGAATGCAATGCTGAGGTGCAGCCTATCTTATGCAAAGATATATATTTTCGTTTGTACAAATGCAGAAAATCGCTGATTTTTGTGTAAGTTTGCACCCTAAAACAAAAACGATGAGAAAAATACTCCTATATATATTATTGTTTAGTGCGTGTGTGGTTTATGCTTTGCCCGAAATTAGTGTGCATCGCAAAAAGCGTACGCCCAACGACGAGCGCATTGTGCTGAATCATGCCGACAACTTGCGTTTTTCGGAAAATGAGATGAATGGTGCCCAGCGTTTGAGTGGTCATGTAGTGTTGGCACATGCAGGTATGGTGATGCACTGCGATAGTGCGGTGCTTTATGAATCGTCGCAAACCTTTGATGCCTTTGGCAAGGTAAACATTGTGCAAGGCGACACATTGACTTTGAAAGGCAACAGACTGCACTATAATGGCGAAACACAAATAGCCGAGATGCGCCAGAATGTGGTGATGACACACCGCAAACAAGTGTTGCGCACGGACAGTTTAAACTATGACCGCCTTTATAATGTAGGTTATTATTTTGAAGGTGGTGAGTTGATAGATGGTAAGAATCATTTGTCCTCAGATTGGGGTGAGTATCACACCGACACACGAAAAGCCACGTTCAACTATAATGTGGAATTGAAAAGTCCTAAATTTCGTTTGGTGACTGATACACTTCACTACAACACGATAAGTAAGTGGGCGCAGGTAGTGGGCAAGTCGAACATCTACTCGGGTAGCGACCGTATTTATACAGAACTGGGCTATTATAACACGCAAACCGAGAAGGTGCGTTTGTTTAAGGGCACACGTCTGTTTAATGGCGAGCGAGAGATGAAGGGCGATACCCTATATTATAACAAAGTCACAGGTGTGATGGAAGCTTTTAGCAATGTGGAGTGCATAGACCGTAAAAATAAGAATATACTGACAGGCGATTATGCTTGGTATAACGAGTTGACGGGCGAGGCAATGGCTACAAAGCGAGCATTGGCTCGTGACTTTTCGCAAGGCAAAGACACCCTTTATGTGCATGCCGACACATTGCGCATGTATACCTATAATATAAAGACCGATTCGGTGTATCGCGTGTTGCATGGTTACTTGCATGCGCGTGCTTATCGCACCGACATGCAGATGGTGGCAGACTCTTTGGTGTATACAACCAAGCAAAACCGAGTTACCTTATATCGCGACCCAATTGTGTGGAGCGACAACCGGCAGATTGTGGGTGAGGAAATAAATGCCTTTTTGAATGACTCGACCATCGACTCGGTGCATGTAGATCGTCAAGCCATGATGATAGAGCAAGTGGATTCATTGCACTTTAACCAAGTGGCTTCGCAGCAAATGCGTACTTATTTTGACAACGAAGGCAATGTAAAAGAAAATCAAGCCCTCGGCAATGTGATGGTGGTAAACTATCCACTCGAAAAAGATAGTACGGTGCTTTATCAAAACTATGTGGAAACATCCAAGGCACGTATGTTTATGGAGAATAAAAAGTTGTCTAAAATTTGGGCACCCGCATCGCATGGTTATTTCTATCCCTTGGGTATGGCTCCTGCCGATCGCACACAGTTGCCAGGTTTTGCATGGTTCGACTATGTGCGTCCAACCTCTCCCGAAGATGTATTTAACTGGCGCGGAAAGAAATCAGGCACAGCCTTGAAACCCTCTATTCGTCGCCAAGCACCTTTACAGAAGCTTTAAAAATTTCAGAAATTTTCTTTAGGATATTCCTTTTGAATTTTCCTTTAGGATTTTCCTTTAGAATTTTCCTTTAGGATTTTCCTTTAGAATTTTCCTTTAGAATTTTCAGAATCACCTCTTTAGAATTTTTAGAATCACCCTTTAGAAACCACTCTTTTAAAAATGAGCGATATTATACATCTTTTGCCAGACTCAGTGGCAAACCAAATTGCTGCGGGCGAGGTAATTCAGCGACCTGCTTCTGTGATAAAGGAGTTGGTTGAAAACGGATTAGACGCTGGCGCTTCACACATACAAATCGTGGTGGAGGATGCCGGTAAGTCGCTTGTGCAGGTAATAGACAATGGATGTGGCATGAGCGATACAGATGCCCGTTTGTCGTTTGAGCGACATGCTACCTCAAAAATACAACAAGCCACCGACCTTTTTGCATTACGCACCATGGGCTTTCGTGGCGAGGCATTGGCTTCGATTGCAGCTGTGGCACAAGTAGAATTGCGCACCAAGCAAAAGGGACAAGATTTGGGCACATGCATCAATATAGAAGGTTCGAAGGTGGTGAATCAAGAACCCGTGGGCTGTCCTGTAGGTTCGAACTTTGCCGTGCGCAACCTGTTCTTTAATATCCCCGCGCGTCGCAAGTTTCTCAAATCTAACCAAACAGAGTTGAGCAACATCATGACCGAGGTAGAGCGCATTGCTTTAGCACATCCCGACATAGCCTTTACGTTGCATTCGGGCAATAATGTGTTGCTCGACTTGCATGCAGGCAATTTTAGGCAGCGCATTGTGGGACTCTTTGGGCGCAGAATAGACAGCCACCTTGTGCCCATAGAGGTAGACACCACCTTGGCACGAATTAGTGGTTTTGTGGGAATGCCAGCCTCGGCAAAACGCAAAAATGCCCATCAATATTTGTTTGTGAATGGCAGATATATGCGTCATCCCTATTTTGTGAAATCCATACTTACGGCATACGAAAGATTGATACCCGATGGGCAGCAAGTACCCTTCTTTATAAAATTTGAGGTAGACCCTGCACGTATTGATGTAAACATCCATCCTACCAAAACAGAAATAAAGTTTGAGGACGATGCAGCCATTTTTCAAATACTGCTTGCTGCGGTGCGCGAATCGTTGGGTAAATATGGAGCTGTGCCTGCTATAGACTTCGACACAGAAGCGCGTCCCGACATACCAGCCTTTAACGAAAGTATGACGCAGTCGCCCGCGATTGTGCCACCCACCATACACGTGGACACCTCATTCAATCCCTTTAATCAAAAACATGAAGAGGGGAGTGCAGCATTACCCAGTGGTAGAGGGTCTTCGACCTCGTTTGCCTCAAACTACACAGCGCGTCCAGCAGCCTCGTCAATAGATTGGCAACAGGTATATGAAAATGCGCAGCGCGACTTGAGTGGAGGAGATGTAGAAGATAAAGCCACACCCACAGAGGGCGGTACCTTAGAAAGCCATTATCAAGACGATTTTGTGCCGGGAGGTGCAAGCACGTTTTCCGCCTTCGCCACAGACAACACGGCATCGCTTTACGAAAAATTGCCCGAAAAAGAACAAAATGAATGGGCAGAGCATACCGCAACCGATTTTCTGCAGTATAATGGACGTTACATTGTAACCTCGCTCAGTTCTGGGTTAGCGTTGATAGATCAGCATCGTGCGCACATACGTATACTCTATGAACGCTACATGCGACAACTCAAAGCACACAAAGCACCTTCGCAACGCTTGCTCTTTCCTGAAATGGTGAATGTATCGCCCACCGAGAGTGTGATGCTTGAGCAAATCATGCCACAGTTGCAAGAGGTAGGTTTTGACATCTCTCCATTAGGTGGCGGTAGTTTTTCGCTATCGGGCACCCCGATGGGTACAGAAGGCATAGCCCCCACCGTATTGTTAAATTCGATATTAGCAGATGCGGTAAGCGGACAAGCCGATGCAGCCGACACCGTGGGACACATTATTGCACTTGCTTTAGCGCGAAAAGTGGCACTCCCTGTGGGACAAATACTGAATAATGAGGAGATGTTGGCCCTTGTAGAGCAGTTGTTTGCATGTTCATCGCCTGCTATAACCCCCGATGGAGCTACTATTTTGACAATATTAAACCCTGAAAAGATGTTTTAAGGTCGAAATATCCCTTGAAAATTATCGAAAAAGCAACTTTTATATGGCAAAAATGCTTATTTCTAAGTGAAAAAGGTTTTTTTCGGCAAAAAAAGTTGCAAGTTATAATTTCTTATTCTTACCTTTGCAAAGATTAAAGTTGTGGAGGTGAGTATAAAAATGTTACCTTAGCAACCCCAAGAATAGCAAAACAAAATAAAATTTTAATAGTTTCAAATCATTTAGTTATGAAAAAGTTAATGATTGCACTCGCCTTTGTAGGTCTCGCATCGACCACATCGGCAATGGCTCAGGAAACTGAAGTTCCTGTAAAGAAGTACAGCGTAGCTACAAATTCATTCTGGGCAAATTGGTTTGTAAGTGCTGGTGTTTCAGGTACCTCTTACTACACTTCTCAGGAAAGTAATGTTAGTAAGAATCCTTTCAGTGGCAAGCGTGGTACTATCGGATTTACTGCAGCTGTAGGTAAGTGGTTTACTCCTACTATTGGTCTTCGTACAAAGTTTGACTTCATCAAAGGCAAGCAGGTAAACACTGAAAAAAATCACCCTCTTTACACTTCAGTAAGTGCACACGAGGATGTAATGTTCAACCTCTCTAACATGTTCTGCGGTTACAATGAAGAACGTGTATGGAATGCTATCGTTTACGCTGGTTTTGGTGCAACTGCTAAGTTGAACAATGGTAAGAACGCTGATTTCTATTATACTGCAGGTTGGTTGAACAACTTCCGTGTAAGCAAGCACGTTCAGCTCTTTGCTGACCTCAGCATTGGTGCTACCGAAGGTTCACTTGATGGCGCTAAGAACGATAACTGGGCTTCATACAAGAAGACTAAGCATCGTCATTGGGACAAGAACTTGCGTCTTGACTTAGGTGTTACTTACAACCTCGGCAAGTGCACTTGGGACAAGGTACCCGATGTTGAAGGTTTGATGGCAATGAACAAGGAGCAGATGGATGCACTCAACCAGTCGCTCAAGGAGCAGCAGGACGAGAACGCACGTCTCCGCGATATGCTTGCTACTACAAAGAACCAACCCGTTGTTGAAAATAATGGCACTAACGGCACAAGCTCATTCGTTGGTACTTCTTCAAGCGTATTCTTCAACATCAACTCTGACAAGGTTGCTAGCCGTAAGGACCTCGTTAACGTGAAGGAACTCGCTGAGTACGCTAAGGCTAACAACTCTAAGATTGTTGTTACTGGTTATGCTGATAGCAAGACAGGTTCTGCTGAATACAACCAGAAGCTTTCTGAGCGTCGTGCTAACACTGTAGCTAACGAACTCGTTAAGATGGGTGTTAACCGCGACAATATTATCACTGAGGCTAAGGGTGGTGTAATGAACCTCTCTCCGTTCTCATACAACCGTCGTGCTACTGTGAAGATTCAGTAATCTCACATACACACAACAAATTGATTTTTAAATAAATCAAACATATAATTGCCAAGCTCTTTCATAGGGTTTGGCAATTTTTTTTGCGACATAGCATACCGATTTATGCTTTTTCGTTTTGTATTACAATTAGTTTGCACTATCTTTGCGAAGCGAAGCTCTAGGGTATTGCCCTGGTTTAGGCGTTTTTGGGCTTTCAGCCCATGCATTATCGGCTGCACTCAACAATAATTTGGGGCGCATCCTTTATAAAATTAAAATCTTTACGAAGATGAAAGCAATTAGTAAACAAATGGCCGTTTGGATGATAGCCTTGGTGGGCATATTTAGTCTTTGCGGTTGCGACGAAGATTGGTGGAACGACTGGGGTGGTTCAACTAGCATAACAGGACAATGGAAGGTCGTTGAAGTGACAGGGTGGAATAGTTGCCCTTATCGTCAAGGAGACTATTGGACCTTCTACTATAACGGACAATTTGCTGCCGATGGCTCTAGTAATTTAAGAGAACGTGGGTATTGGCAAATGCGTGGCAGAACCATTGAATTTGCTTTTCCTCCCCACGATGATTATGTAAGTATGTCGGCTTATGTGAGTACGTATGACGATGATTATATGACGTTGCGCGTTAACGATTATGACAACAATGCCAATTATACGCTCCGTTTGGTGAGATATTCTTATTAGAACCACCCATTAGCAACTTACCATATAAAGGTGTGACCAACAGAGCCACACCTTTTGTGCGTTTCATATATGTATATATTACAGTCTTCTACGATCTATCATGACGTAGAGGATGGTAAACACACGATAATAAAACGAATGAAGATTCTTACAAAGGAAGAAATAAAACAAAAAATCAATACACCGCTTTTTCACAAACTCACAGAAACAGCCGACGAACTCGGTTTAGAATGTTATTTGGTGGGGGGATATGTGAGAGACCTTTTTCTTGAACGTCCTACCAATGACATTGATGTAGTAGTGGTGGGCAGTGGCATCTCTATTGCAGAGGCTTTTGCCAAGAAATTGGGCAGAGGAGCCCACTTGTCTGTTTTTCGCAATTTTGGTACAGCACAGGTAAAATGGCATCATCATGAAGTGGAATTTGTGGGAGCCCGTAAAGAAAGCTATCATCGCGATTCGCGTAAACCAATCGTAGAAGATGGTACGCTCGAGGACGACCAAAACCGTCGCGACTTTACCATCAATGCCATGGCAGTTTGCTTAAATCAGGCACGTTTGGGCGAGTTGGTAGACCCCTTTGAGGGTGTGCGCGATTTGGAGGACGGTATTATAGCCACTCCGCTCGACCCGGACATCACCTTTAGTGACGACCCACTGCGCATGATGCGTTGTGTGCGTTTTGCCACACAACTCAATTTTACGATAGAGGACGAAACATTCGAAGCGCTCGACAGAAATCGTGAGCGCATCAAGATAATCAGTGCCGAGCGCATCATTGTGGAATTAAACAAAATCATGATGTCGCCCACACCCTCAATCGGTTTTGTAGAGTTGCAGCGTTGTGGACTTCTCTCGTTGGTATTGCCAGAGGTAGCAGCGCTCGATTGTGTGGAAACACGTAATGGCAGATCGCATAAAAATAATTTTTATCATACACTCGAAGTGTTAGATAGCGTAGCCAAGAAGAGTGATAAACTCTATTTGCGTTGGGCGGCATTGCTACATGACATTGGAAAACCTCGTAGCAAACGTTGGGAACCAGCCATAGGTTGGACCTTCCACAACCACAACTATTTGGGCGAGAAGATGATAAAACCCTTGTTCCGTCGCATGAAGTTGCCCCTTGATGAGCGTATGAAGTATGTGGCAAAACTTGTAGGTTTGCACATGCGGCCTATAGCCATAGCCGACGATATAGTAACAGACAGTGCCGTGCGCCGTTTGTTGTTCGAGGCAGGTGACGATATCGACGATTTGATGACGCTATGCGAAGCAGATATCACAAGCAAGAACGAGCAGCGTAAGAAGAATTTTCTGCACAACTTTCAAATCGTTCGCCAAAAGTTAGTGGACATTGAAGAAAAAGATCGTGTGCGTAACTTCCAACCCCCTGTAGATGGCGATGAAATTATGCGTTTGTTTAATCTTCAGCCTTGTCGCGAAGTAGGTTCGCTAAAAAGCGCGTTGAAAGATGCCGTGTTAGATGGCAATGTGGCAAACAAACCCTTGGCAGCGCTCGAATTTGTAATGAATCGTGCCAAAGAAATGGGGTTGAACACAGATGAAGCTGTTTACACCGAAATCCTTGCCAAAAAACAAGCCGAAGAAGAGGCTTTGCGTATTGCAGCAGAGGCAAAAGAAGCCACAGAGGTGTCAGCCACTCAAGCCGATGAAACACAAACGGAGGCATAAACATGCAAATTGCCAAACTTTGTGCAAGTTCTTAGACATTGAGACTCAGAAACTTTTAGACAATCCCGAAACCATTTACTCCTAAAATCATACCCATCATGACAGAACAACAAATAGCTGCCAATAAGCAACGCTTTATAGACCTTTGCAACGAGCATATTCATCGTGAAGGACTTGACAAAGTGCTCGCCTATCTCGAAAAGAGCGATTTCTACACAGCACCAAGTTCAACCCGTTTTCATCTTAATGAAGATGGCGGTTTGTGCTTACACTCAATGAATGTGTTTGAAGCTGCTTGCAAAATCTATAACGAGATGGCAAAACCAGCCATTGTCAACGGCACATCGCCCTTTACCGAAGAGGTGAGCATGGAAAGCATAGCCATTGCCACCTTGTTTCACGATCTTTGCAAAATAAAGCTCTATCACAAGACCGAGCGTTGGAAAAAAGACGATAAGAACCGTTGGGTGTCTTACCCCGGTTATGAAGTAAAAGACGATTTTCCCTTGGGACATGGCGAAAAATCGTGCTTAATGCTTAGTTGGTATATGCGCCTAAAACCCGAGGAAATGCTCGCTATTCGTTGGCACATGGGTATGTTTGATATGGGAGAATCGGGCACACCGCTTCGCATGTCGTTCTTTTCAGCCACTGATAAGTCGCCACTTGTGAGCATTGTGCATGCAGCCGACTTTTTGACCTCTAACCTTTGGGAGAAAACCACCGTATATTAAGGTGTTTATTTAAAAAGACAGGTCTTTTCGAATAACATTTAAAGGTGGGATAATCATAAAGAATCATTGTTGCAGTACTTATCCGCTGTAACCATCCATACAACAAAAAAACTTTTTATGAAAAAAGCATTTAAACGCCTTTTAGGTTTGGGCATGCTCGTGCTGTTGTGCTTTGTATGTGCAGTTTCGTTGCATGCACAGAACACTACAGTTGTAGCAGATTTGCTCAACCGTATTGGCGGTGAGGGCACATCCGCCCGTTTTGTGACAACAGTCGATGCTTCGATGGCGCAAAATGGCAAAGATGTATTTACCATTACCGCGCAAGATGGCAAACCTTGCATAAAAGGCAGCAGTACATTGGCTGTAACCACAGGTATCAACTGGTATCTGAACCATTACGCCCACGTTAACTTGGCGTGGAACAATTTAACAACTGACCTTAGCAGTGTGTCGCTCCCCGTGCCCACACAAGCCGAAACGCGCACCTGCTCAGCCGATTATCGCTACTATCTAAACTATTGCACCTTTTCATATTCAATGTCCACTTGGACTTGGGAACGTTGGCAGCAAGAAATAGACTGGATGGCATTGCACGGCATCAATATGCCTTTGCAAATAGTAGGTTTAGATGTGGTTTGGAAAAAACTGCTTACCCAAGACTTGGGCTATACCTCAGACGAAGCCAACAAGTTTATTGCTGGTCCGTGTTTTCAGGCATGGTGGGGTATGAACAACCTTGAAGGGTGGGGTGGTCCCAATCCCGATTGGTGGTATGCACGCCAAGAAAAACTTGCTCAAAAAATACTAGCTCGTGAGCGCGAATTAGGTATGCAACCCGTGCTCCCAGGTTATGCAGGAATGGTTCCGAGCGACATTGCACAAAAGAAAGGCTACACAGCCAATAATCAAGGCGAATGGTGTACGTTCACGCGTCCTTATATCCTCGACCCTAACTCAGCCGCTTTTGCTACGGTGTCAGAGAAATACTACCAGCGTTTGCAGGAAGTTATGGGTACGTCAGAATATTACAGTATGGACCCCTTCCACGAAGGAGCCAATACCAGTGGTATTGATGTTCCTTCGGCTTATAGCAAAATTGCTGAAGCCATGACCAAGGCAAATGCCAAGGGTAAGTGGGTGGTGCAGTTCTGGCAGTGGAGTGGTGCGCAATATAATATTCTTTCAAAAGTAGAAAAAGGTAAACTCATTGTGCTCGACTTGTTTAGTGACGCACATACACACTTTGGTGAGTATGATGGTCACGACGCTGTTTACTGTATGCTTCCCAATTTTGGTGGTCGTACGGGAACCTTTGGTCGTCTTACTAAGGTGATGACCGAGTATTTCAATGAGAAGAGCAAGAATAGCAATGTAAAAGGTATTGGTGCAACGCCCGAAGCCATTGAGCAAGTACCCGTGCTTTATGATGCACTCTTTGAACTCCCTTGGTACACCACTGCCCCCGATGCAAAGAGTTGGTTAGCCAACTATGCTACAGCGCGTTATGGAGTAACCAACGCACATGCACAAGAGGCATGGGAGAAAATGCGCAATTCAGCCCTAAACTGTCCCACATCCTTACAAGGTCCTCAAGAGGCTGTGCTTTGTGCCCGTCCTTCGCTCACTGTAGACCGTGTGTCGAGTTGGGGTGGTACCGAAATTTTCTATGACGTGCAAGATGTGGTAGACGCAGCCTACAAGATGTTGCAAGAAAAGGGCAACTTAAGTGGCGAAAACTATAGTTACGACCTTACCGACTTTTCGCGTCAAGCCTTGACTGATTATGGTTATGCGTTGCTCAAAGCCATTAAAGCCACTGATGCACAAGGCGATAAGCAAACATACGCCAAACGTCGCGATGCCTATTTGCAATTACTCTTAGACGTAGACCAGTTGCTCAATACCAACAAAAACTATCAATTAGGTCGTTGGACCAATATGGCACGTGATATAGCCAATGAGGTTTCAGGCACCACAGAGGCAGACAAACAATGGCTTGAACTTGACAATGCCCGTACCCTGATTACCACTTGGGGCAATCGAAGAGCTTCAGAAAATGGGGGATTGCGCGATTATTCTTATCGCGAATGGGGAGGCATGATGAAGGACTTTTATTATCCGCGTTGGAAAACCTTCTTCGATAACCGAGATAAGGGTGAAGCACAGCCCGATTGGTTTACACACGATTGGAACTGGGCGCACAATGCCAAACTCAGCTATAGCAATAAACCCGTGGGCAACACAGCTGATGTGGCAAGCGCACTCTTTGGCAAATACTTTGCAGTGCTCAATCTTACAGATGGTAAGACCTACTATGCTTATCGCTACATCGAAACCGACCTTACCAACGTGTTTACCGACAAGGCATTGCGTGGTCAGAAATATACCTTCCCCATGCAGGCACTTTCTGAAGGAGAAACCGCAAGCTTCGGCATCGACTTCAACAATGATGGTGTGATAAGCAGTGACGAAACATTCAATTCGCTTACAGCTACCATCCCAGTCAATGCAGTTACAGGCAAAGTGTCGGCATGCCTCACATTGGGCGATGGCACAGTGCTCACCTTTAAACTCATGTTGAGAGACGATATAAAGAAAGATCGCACTGTAACTGTTGCCACAGCCCATGCAGAACAAGGCAGTGTGGCTATTGAGGGTACAACTGAAAAGAGCGTGACCAACAAGGACGAGGTGACACTGGTGGCAACCCCCGTGAACGGCTACGATTTTGTGAATTGGACTGATGCTCAAGGCAATGCCGTAAGCACCGACAATCCTTATACCTATCTAGGTGCAGCCAGTGCTACATTTACTGCCAATTTTGCGGTAAATAAGTGGGGCACTCCTGCTGAGAATAAGAAAGATTGGAATGATATAAATTCGTATGGTCAATATCTCACTTCGCTCAATGTGGCTCAGAATGGTGGTAAGGAAGAACCCATTTACACAGCCAATGCTTGTCCTGAATCGCTTTGCCAATCGGCAAAATTAGTTACAGCTGCTAAGGGTAGTCAAATCACACTTCATTGGACTTCGGCAGGTGGCTTGAACTATTGCAATCTCTCTGCTTATGCCGATTTAAGCGGTGATGGAGATTTCGAAGACGAGGGCGAGTTGATTGTGGTAGAAGGTAAGAAAGGAACGAATGAAAATGCAGCGCTTAATGACTACACACTCAAGGTCCTTCTTCCTTACGATGTGCCCGAAGGTATAACTCGTATTCGTTTGCGTTTTGATGGAGCTTGGGCAGGTGGTTATAATGCACAGACTGGTGCAATGCCTGCAAAGGCAGAAACCTATCGCATGGTTTATGATATCCCCGTAAACATTACCAATCAAGCTAACACCCCGTGTACCGTTACGGTGAAGAGCTCAGACGTAAATAAGGGTACGGTAGATGCCAACGGACAACCAGACACTTACACCTATAAGGTAGGCGAGGAAATTGTATTGCGTTCTTATCCTGTTTCGGGATATAGTGTGAAGTGGACCGATCAATATGGTCGTGCGGTTCCTGAGAGTTGGGTAGATGGAAACTTCCTTCGTTTCCGCGCTCCCGAAAGTGCCACCTATACGGCACAGTTCGTGAAGTCACTTCCCAATGAGCTCGCTTTTGGAAATTGGAAGTTTAAGTACGAAGAAGGTGACAATGGCATTGTGCTCACACAAACTGTGTCGGGTAATGGCGAATTGGTGATTCCTGCGCAGTACGAGGGAATCCCCATCATAGGCATAGCCCCCACTGCATTGCAAAACCTTGCGTCGCTCACTTCGCTCACCTTGCCCGAAAGCATCAACTCTTTAGGCACCTCAGGCATTGTGTGCCACACTCAGGTGGTAGGAGCAGGTGTGCAAGATCAACCCATAGTTCTTGGCAAAAACTTGCAAAGCAACCAATCGTGGCAAGTGGATTTTAATGTAGCGAGCGATGGATCTTCGTTCAACCAATGGGGTTCTTCTTTATTGGCCACTGGCAGTGAATCGCTCGCAGCCGTCTATAATAACGGATTTCAACTTTATTTGAAGGCAGATGGCAGCATCGTGCTCAAGCTGGGTAGCGACGAAAAGCACGTATTCACTCATACACAAGGTGTTAAAAATTTTAGTGTAAAAATTGCACACACCGCAGAAGGCACACTTAATGTCACCGTGTGGACCGCTGCAAAAAGCGAAACCTATACCGAACAGCATGTATCGCTTGCTGATGTAGCACAGTTTTGTACTGCCTTGCCTGCAGGTGTTTTGCTCCAATCTATTTGGGTTACAGTACCCGATTTAGCAGTAAATCCTTTCAAGGGCAGTGCCAATCTTAGCGTGCTCAGCATAGACGCAAACAATAAAGCATATAAGGCAACAGACAATGTGCTTTACACGGCTGATGGTTCAGTGCTTTTGGCTTATCCTGAGGCAAACGTAAACCATGCCTTTCAACTTCCTGCAGCAGTGTGTGTAATTGCTCCACAAGCATTCACCACAAGCAATGAGTTAGACTACATTGTACCTGCAGCCGAGGTTACACCCATTGTACTTCCGCAAGCTTTTGGCATCAAGAACTTGCGTGTGTTAGCAGCTGCTGAAAATGTGGCACACATTCAGTCGCAATGGCAAATGCCCGTAGTGGTTAACGTGTTGAGTGGTGCGGACTTTGCAAATGGTGCTAATAGTCTTGCAACAATCGATGCTGTATGTTTCACTTCTGCGAATCAGCAGTGTGGCACCGCTTCGGACCTAAGTACAGAAATTCCTGTGTGGTTGATGGTAAAGGCAGATGCTTCGACATACTTCCCTGTTTATTTTGCTCAAAAGCCCACACGTGTCACAGTAGATGGACTTTCGGTAAAAGACACACCACTCAGTGCGTTGAACTTCTACACATTCAATGGTAAGTCATTTGTGCAAGCTGCCGAGTTCGTACAAGGTGCTTGTTTGGTAGCTTTCCCCGAGTCGTGGAATGGGCATAACGTGACTTTTCATTTTGCCGGCTCACAAGCGACAGCTTCATTCAGCGAAACTTTTATGGGAAATGGTACGACAAGTCAAACCATTTGCGACAAACGCAGCTATCAGTATGATGCGCAAACCAACACTTTTATTTTGCAGCCCCAAGGCACTGTAGCCACAGTCTATCCTTTTGGCACTTTGCTTTTAGCAACCGACGATGCACCCCAAACCATCGCAGGTCCTTCGGTAACGGTGGGCGTGCATGGCTTACAAGTAAACCAAGATGCAGAGGTTCGCATCTTCGATGTGCAGGGGCATAAACAATCAAGTTCATCGCTCAAGCATGCACTTCCTGGCACATATATTGTGAACGGAAAGAAGGTGGTAGTAAAGTAAAAGGGTGGATGGAGAAATTCATTGTATAGCTTCATTTTAAATATTTGTTTTTAGTGCGAAAGCATACTTTCGAGTAGAATGTATGTTTTCGCACTAATTCTACTAGTTTTGGGCAATGCCATTCTGCCATTCTGCCATTCCTTGCAACCAACTATTTCAGGAGTCTAACCCCCTTGAAAATCTTCGCATATTTTGCAGAACAGCTTAAAACTTCTCAAAATATCTCGCAAGACTTGATATTTTGTGCTTATTTGCATTATCCTTACATGAAAAATATTTAACTTTGCCACGCTTTATGTTGTGGGCATACCTCAACATGAACGAGAAAGTCGGTAGACACCAAAAGTCGATGACATAAAATAACTTGAGTAATATTACAGACACAATAACGAAATATGAAATTTACCGAACGCAACGGACTTAACCTCTTTGAGGTGAACGAAGATGTACTCAGTAAGTGGGACAAACAAGATTTGTTTCATAAGAGTATGAGCGAACGCGAAGGATGCCCCTCTTTCGTGTTCTTTGAAGGACCTCCCTCTGCCAACGGACATCCGGGTATTCATCACGTAATGGCACGTACTATAAAGGACGTGTTCTGTCGTTATAAGACCATGCAAGGCTTCCAGGTGAAGCGTAAGGCTGGTTGGGATACTCACGGACTCCCTGTGGAGTTGGGCGTAGAAAAAGAACTTGGCATTACCAAGGAAGATATCGGTAAGTCTATTTCGATTGAAGACTATAACGCCCGCTGCCGCCAAAACGTAATGAAGTTTACACAAGAGTGGACAGACTTGAGCCACTTGATGGGTTATTGGGTGGACATGGAACACCCCTACATCACTTACGAAAACTCTTACATCGAAACACTTTGGTGGTTGCTCGGCCAACTCTATAAGAAGGGACTTCTTTATAAGGGTTACACCATTCAGCCCTATTCGCCTGCAGCAGGTACAGGTCTTAGCTCGCACGAGTTGAACCAACCTGGTTGCTATCGCGATGTAAAGGATACTACGGCGACTGCACAGTTTGCTATCCTCGACCCCAAATCCGAAATGACAAAGTGGGGTAAGCCCTACTTCTTAGCTTGGACTACTACACCGTGGACATTGCCCTCGAATACCGCACTTTGTGTGGGTCCGAATATTGACTATGTAGCTGTTGAAACATTCAACCCCTACAACGCAGAACCCATGACTGCTGTAGTGGCAAAATCGCGTTTGTCTGCCTATTTCAAGGCAGAAGGCGAGAATGCCGACTTTGAGGCTTACAAGCATGGCGACAAGGTGATTCCTTATCGTGTGGTAGGCGAATGGAAAGGGTCTGAACTCGTAGGCATGCACTACAAGCAACTGATGCCATGGGTAAAACCCACCGAGAAGGTAGATGAAAACTCACCTGCTTGGGTAAAAGAGTATGCTGAGGCTCATGCTGATAAGTGCTTCACTTCGGGCATTGACACCTTCGTGGAACTTGCAGAACAGGCATTCCGCGTAATTCCTGGCGACTATGTGACCACAGAAGATGGTACTGGTATCGTACACATTGCTCCTACCTTTGGTGCAGACGATGCTAAAGTTGCCAAGGCTGCTGGTATCCCCTCGTTGTTCTTGATTAACAAGGCTGGCGAAACTCGTCCAATGGTAGACCTTACAGGTAAGTACTATTTGGTAGACGAACTTTGCGAAAACTTTGTTACAAAGTGCGTAGACGTAGAAGCCTATAGTCATCATGCAGGCGACTATGTAAAGAATGCTTATGCGCCCGAATTTAATAAGAATGGCAAGTATGATGAAAAGGCTGCAGCTAAGGCTGAAGACTTGAATATTGTGCTTTGCATGGAAATGAAGCAGGCTGGTGAGGCTTTCAAAATTGAAAAGCATGTACACAACTATCCGCACTGCTGGCGTACCGACAAGCCCATTCTTTACTATCCTCTCGATAGCTGGTTTATTCGTAGCTCAGCTTTGAAGGAGCGTATGATGGAACTCAATAACGGCATTTTGTGGAAACCTGCAAGTACAGGTTCAGGTCGTTTTGGTAAGTGGCTTGAAAACTTGAACGATTGGAACTTAAGCCGTTCGCGTTATTGGGGTACTCCGTTGCCCATTTGGCGTAATGCCGAAACACGTGAGGAACTTTGCATTAGCTCGCTCGAACAACTCTATGCTGAAATCGAAAAGAGTGTGGCTGCAGGTTTTATGACCTCAAATCCGTTAAAGGATAAGGGTTTTGTTCCTGGCGACTATTCTACTGAAAATTATCATCGTATCGACCTTCACCGTCCTTACGTAGATCATATCATCCTTGTTTCACCCTCGGGCAAGCCCATGAAGCGCGAAACAGACCTTATCGACGTTTGGTTCGATTCAGGTTCAATGCCTTATGCGCAGATTCACTACCCGTTCGAGAACAAAGAGGTGCTCGACAACCGCACCGTTTATCCCGCTGACTTCATTGCAGAAGGCGTAGACCAAACACGTGGTTGGTTCTTTACATTGCATGCCATTGCTACTATGGTATTCGACAGTGTAGCTTTCAAGGCTGTAATTAGTAACGGTCTTGTGCTCGACAAAAATGGTAACAAGATGTCGAAGCGTTTGGGCAATGCGGTAGAACCCTTCGGTGCTATCAAGAAGTATGGTTCAGACCCCTTGCGTTGGTACATGATTACCAACTCTTCGCCTTGGGATAACCTCAAGTTCGACGAAGAAGGTGTGCAAGAGGTAGCTCGTACTTTCTTTGGCAAACTCTATCAAACATATTCGTTCTTTGCCATGTATGCTAATGTGGACAACTTCGATCCCGAAGCAGCCCAAGTGCCTATGGCAGAGCGTCCTGAAATTGATCGTTGGATTCTTTCAGAACTCAACACCCTTGTCGAGAACGTGGCAGCAGACTACGAAGATTACGAGCCCACTAAGGCTGGTCGTTTGATTCAGCAGTTTGTTATCGACAACTTGTCAAATTGGCACGTACGTTTGAGCCGTAAGCGTTTCTGGGGTGGCGGTATGAACACCGATAAACTCAGTGCTTACCAAACTCTCTACACCTGCTTGGTAACCGTGGCTAAGTTGATGGCTCCTATTGCTCCATTCTATGCAGACCGTTTGTATAGTGACTTGACTAATGGTGTAAAGGGTGCAAGCGAGAGTGTACATCTTGCCACATTCCCCAAGGCTGATGAGGCTTGCATCGACAAGGCACTTGAGCGTCGTATGGAGTTGGCACAAGTAGTATCGTCAATGATACTTTCGCTCCGTAAAAAAGAACATGTCATTGTGCGTCAACCTTTGCAGTGCATCTCAATTCCTGTAACCGACAGTCAGTTACGTGAGGATTTGGAGCAAGTAAAGCAACTTATTCTCGACGAAGTAAACGTAAAGGAATTGCGCTATGCTGATGCCAACATGCTGGAGAAGAAGGTGAAGTGTAACTTCCGCGTGATGGGTAAGAAGTTCGGTAAACTTATGAAGGCTGTGAATGCAGCAGTAACCGCATTGGGTCAAGACGATATCAATCGTTTGGATGCAGAAGGTAAGATAGCCTTGACTGTTGAAGGTCAGGATATTGAGGTAGAACGCGCTGATGTAGAAATCATTAGTGAAGATATGCCCGGTTGGACTGTTGCGAATGAAGGAGCCTTAACTGTAGCACTCGATTTGGAGATTACTCCCGAACTTAAAAATGAAGGTTTGGCACGTGAAATTGTAAAGCGCATCCAAACATTCCGTAAGGAGAGTGGTTTCGAAATAACCGATCGCATAAACGTTACGATTGAAAAGAACGAGCAGATAGACAATGCGGTAGCCGCTTTTGGTGACTACATTGCTTCGCAAGTTTTGGCAGACAATGTAGCATCAAGTGCTGAAATTGCCAATGTCAATACAACCTTCGACTTTGAAGAATTTAAGGTGGAGGTTTCAATTGTAAAAGCATAAATTACTAAGTTTGAAGTTTTGAGGTTACGAGGTAAAAATATTGCCAAATGACCTTGAAACTTCAAATTCATCTTATAAACTCAAAACTAATTCTTAACGCCATGTCAGAAAAGAAACGCTACACAGATGAGGAATTGCAAGAATTCAAGGAACTTATCTTAAAGAAACTTGAGTTGGCTAAGAATGACTATCAGCAAATGATGGATACGCTTAGCAACAAGGCAGGTAACGATGTAGACGACACCATGCCAACTTACAAAGTGTTGGAAGAAGGTTCGCTCAACCAAACTAAGGAGGAACTTACCACCATGGCTGCACGTCAGCAAAAGTTTATCCAGTCATTGCAAGCTGCCCTTATTCGCATTGAAAATAAGACTTATGGCATTTGTCGTGTCACAGGAAAACTCATTCCTAAGGAACGTCTTCGCGCTGTGCCTCATGCCACACTTAGTATCGAGGCTAAGCAGGCTCGATAAATGCGAGTTGCCTTTTTCGTGTGGATTAATATAAACATCTAAACAAAAATAATGCAATCGCATACAGACACTTCGGTCCAAACAGGCATTAAAAATCGTAGTTTGCTTGCTATAGCCATTGTTTTGGGCGTAATAATCATTGATCAACTCATCAAGTTCTACATAAAGAGTTCCTTCCTGTTGCACGAGGATTATTGTGTTGCAGGTGATTGGTTTCACATACTCTTTACCGAAAATAGGGGTATGGCATTTGGTATGCAGTTTGTCGGTACCTTGTTTTTAGCCCTATTTCGTATCGTAGCTATTGGTTTCTTTTGTTTGATACTTGCGCGACTTGTTAAGCGTAAGGCGCCCTATGGCGTAATAGCTTGTGTGGCTATGATTATAGCTGGTGCTTCTGGCAATATCATAGATAACATGTTTTACGGTCTTATTTTTACTGAGAGCACCCCTTTCAGTTTGGCACAACTCGTGCAGATGGGGCAGGGGTATGGCAGTTTTATGTCGGGCAAGGTAGTCGATATGTTCTACTTCCCGCTATTCGTTTGGCCCGATTGGATGCCCTTAGTGGGTGGTAACACCTTCTTTGGTGCGATATTCAATTTTGCCGATGCGTCAATTAGTTGTGGCGCAGTAGCTTTGCTATTATTTTACAGCAAATACATATCTCGGTCAAAAGTACTTGATTTTTCAAAACACAAATAAATGCCTAAGTTCATGCCGTTACGCCGTTCAGTGTCGGTGTTGTGTCTTATAGCCTTATTGTTTCTTCCTTTTTTGCAGTCGTGTCATTCCGATTTCCCTGATGATGTGTTGAAACCCGGTAAGATGGAAGATGTGCTTTATGATTATCATATAGCACAAGCTTTGGCGCAACAGTCGTCTAACGATAGCATAGATTATAATATTCGTCTTTATCAAAAGGCTGTGTTCGACAAATATGGCATTGATGAGGCTATATTCGACCATTCTATGCAGTGGTACGAGCGTCATAACACGCAGTTGAAAAAGATATACGAACACATAGCAGAGCGCTTAGGTGGAAATGTCAATAATGGTCCTGTTGTATTTTCAGGCTTAAACTCAGCCAGTGGTGACACTTTGAGTATTTGGACAGGTCCGGGAAGTGTTTTGTTATGTTCGCAGAATATCAATCGTTTCTGTTATACATTGCCAGTCGACACCGCGGTTCAACAAGGCGATATGCTGCAATGGAAATTTAATAGCAATTGGTTCTATCGTGAGGGCGAACACCGTGCCGTAGCCTCTATAACCATCCATTATGAGGGCGATTCAATATCGAGCATGCAGCAGTTTGTATATTCAGACGGAGACCAATATATCTCAACCCAAATAGGTAACCGTAAGGTGGAGCGCATAGACTGCTTTATTTACCAATGTGCGCCATGGGCAGAGCGTGTACGAATCCTCAGTATTAAGAATATTCAGATGTTCCGCATACGCATGCATAAGGTTTCTGTGTTAAGGGATTTGCATTTGCCTGACGACAGTGTGAAGAAGGACGAAAAGACACGGCTCACTCCGCACCAGCGTTTGCGAGATAGCTTGCTAAGGCAAGACACTTTGAACGAACGTAGGCCTCATTTTATTTAAATGTGGCAATATAAAAAAATAATTACGAGTTTGGCAAATGTTCGTGTTTGTCAAACTCGTAATTGTTTGCAGTACTCCCCAATTTTGTTTTATTTCTTACCTTTTAAAAATAGTTTATGCAGCGAAAAGTAGCTTTCCCTCGCGTAATGATGCCTGATGGCACTATTTTGCGCCGTGAGGTTATTATTTTTAACTCACAGGGCATTCCTGTAGGGCATTACCCACTTACCGCAGAAGAAGCTTTTGTAGAGTGGTATAATTGCTCCTATCGCTATGGAGACAAGTTTTGATGGAGTATAGGGATTATAGTATATATGCTTATGCAAACACAAAAAAAGGAGAATCCATTACGATTCTCCTATGTTTTAACGTGGGCGTTGACGGATTCGAACCGCCGACCCTCTGCTTGTAAGGCAGATGCTCTG
>UQQN01000039.1 GCA_900543155.1 uncultured Prevotella sp. | reverse complement strand
CTGCACCTCGACAATAAAAATAAAAATCCGTTGGTTTTTATTTTGTATTGCGCTCGGTTTGCACTAACTTTGCCATCGAAATACAAAAACTACGAAATATTTTTACATCGTATTATGAGCAAGAATATTAGCTTAGAAGTAAATAAGGCTGCCTCGTTTTTGGCTGCTGGTGCCGTAGAGGCACTCGAACCACGTGTTAAAGCTGCACAAAAGGCTCTGGAAGAGAGCACTTGCGCAGGTAACGATTTCTTAGGCTGGATGCACTTGGCATCAAGCATTACTGCAGAACACCTTGCTGATTTGAAAGAAACAGCAAAGGTCCTCCGCGAAAACTGCGACACGATTGTTGTGGCTGGTATCGGTGGTAGCTACCTTGGTGCACGTGCCGTAATCGAAGCTCTTGGCAATAGCTTTGAGTGGCTGACTAACGATGGCAAAAATCCCGTGATGCTCTTTGCTGGTAACAACATTGGCGAAGACTATCTCTACGAACTTACTGAATATCTCAAAGGCCGTAAGTTTGGTGTAATCAACATCTCAAAGAGTGGTACTACTACTGAAACGGCTTTGGCTTTCCGCCTCTTGCGTAAGCAGTGCGAAGAGCAGCGTGGCATCGAAATGGCTCGCAAGGTTATTGTGGCTGTTACTGATGCTAAAAAGGGTGCTGCCCGTGTAACTGCTGACAAAGAGGGTTATAAGAGCTTTATCATCCCCGATAACGTAGGTGGACGTTTCTCTGTGCTTACTCCCGTAGGTTTGCTTCCCATTGCTTGCGCTGGTTTCGATATCGAGGCCTTGGTTAAGGGTGCTGCCGATATGGAGAAACTCACAGCTCCAGAGGTTCCTTTTGCTGAAAACCCTGCCGAACAGTATGCTGCTGTTCGCAACGCTCTTTATGCTGAAGGTAAGAAAACTGAAATTCTCGTGAACTTCCAACCTAAACTTCACTACATGAACGAATGGTGGAAGCAACTTTATGGTGAGAGCGAGGGTAAGGATGGTAAGGGTATCTTCCCTGCAGCTGTTGACTTTACTACAGACCTTCACTCAATGGGGCAGTGGATTCAAGAGGGCGAACGTACCATCTTCGAAACTGTAATTTCGGTTGAAACACCTAACCACACCGTACTCTTTCCTCACGACGATGAGAACCTTGATGGTTTGAACTTCCTTGAAGGTAAGCGTGTGGATGAGGTTAACAAGATGGCTGAATTGGGTACACAACTTGCACACGTTGATGGTGGTGTGCCTAACATGCGCCTTGTTGTTGAGAAACTCGATGAGTATCACCTCGGTCAGATGATTTACTTCTTTGAGCGTGCTTGTGGCATCAGCGGTTTGTTGCTCGAGGTTAATCCGTTTAACCAACCTGGTGTTGAGGCTTACAAGAAGAATATGTTTGCCTTGCTTGGTAAACCTGGCTACGAAAAGGAAACTGAGGCTATCAAGGCTAAGTTATAATATCCTTTACTTTCGATAAAGGATGTAACATCCACAGCAGACACGTAGAGCACGTCTCTGCTGTGGATGCTTTTTGGTAAACACTGTAACAGAAAAAAGATGACCTTTAAGTCGCAAATAGATGCATACAGAAGGCTGCATACTGCTAAAAAAACTTTACGCGCAGTGCTCTTTGATATGGATGGGGTGCTCTTTGATTCTATGCCTAACCATGCAAAATCGTGGGTAAAGGTGTGCAAGGAGTTCGACTTGAAAATGGATCCTATTGAGGCGTTTCTGTATGAAGGACGTACGGGGGCTTCTACCATCAATATTTTGGCAAACCGTTGTTGGAAACGCGATGCTACGCCACAAGAGATTGAGCAGATTTATCAAGAAAAGTGTCGACTTTTCAATGCTTGTCCTGAGGCGCCTAAGATGCCTGGTGCTGAACAGGTGCTCGAGGCTGCAAAGCGTGCCGGACTGACTATTGTGGTGGTGACGGGGAGCGGACAAAAGTCGTTGCTCGACCGTTTGGCACACAATTATCCAGGTTACTTCTCGCCTGACTTGATAGTGTCGAGTGCGGATGTAAAACATGGTAAGCCTCATCCAGAACCTTACCTTATGGGACTTGAAAAGGCTGGAGTAAGTGCCGACGAGGCTTTGGTGGTAGAGAATGCACCATTAGGTGTACGTGCTGGGGTGGCAGCAGGCATTTTCACGTTGGCAGTAAACACTGGACCTTTGCCCGAAAATGCTTTGACCGATGAGGGGGCTAACCTCTTGTTTAAAAACATGACCGAATTGGCTGAAAGTTTTAATACACTGAAAACCGAATGGGAAGCATAGAAAAGGCTATATACAACCGTTCAGAGCGTTTGTTGGGCGAGGAGGCTTTGCAAACAATGAGTCACAAGCGTGTTATTGTGTTTGGTGTAGGCGGTGTGGGCAGTTGGTGTGCCGAGAGTTTGGTGCGCTCGGGCTTTACCCATCTCACGATTGTGGATTCAGATCGTGTGTGCATTACCAATGTGAATCGTCAACTCATGGCCACGGTGCAAACGGTGGGTATGGTGAAGGTGGAAGTATTGAAAGAGCGTTTGCTAAGCATTAATCCTAATGCCGAAATCACGGCATTGCAAAAGATTTACACGGCAAGTACGGCAGATGAGTTTGAACTCGAAACCTACGATTACATAGTGGATGCAATAGACTCTTTACAAGACAAGGCTTTGCTTATTCTTAACGCTACACGCACCAAAGCAAAGTTCTTTTCATCGATGGGGGCAGCACTAAAAATAGACCCTACAAAGGTTGCTGTAGCAGAGTTCTGGAAGGTAAAGGGGTGTCCGTTAGGGGCAGCCTTACGTCGTCGCTTTAAGCGCGATGGGGTATATCCATCACGCAAATTTAAGTGTGTGTATAGCGATGAACTCCTACCTAATTTGGGCGAAAATCATCCGTGCGATTCAGAACTCTGCCAATGTTCGCAGGCAGAGAGTGGTGCTGGAGACCCTGCTTTGCTCAATCATAAATGGGATAGTAAGAAGGCACAAATAAATGGGAGCCTTTCGCACATTACGGCAATTTTTGGTTTTACCATTGCTGGTTTAATTCTGCAAGATGCAGTGAGGAAATCATAGAAGAAGCGGATTTTCAATCTTAAGTGATATTGAAAATCCGCTTTTTTGTGTGGTGTTATAAATAAAAATCAGCGCAGAGTGCCTGATAGTCTGTAGAGCGCTCGTTGCCATTGCCTAAGAGTTCTATTTCGTTGTGTATGCAAGTTGTGCTTTGAGTCTTAAATTCTAATAAAACCCTTTTGCAAGGCTTTCCTTTGCGTGTAACCACATCTGTTCTGCGTGTAAGGTGCAAGTTGTGCAAGGTGGCAAGTGTAGTGAATTTACTGACGGCTGGGGTTGGGAGTATTACCGAGAAACTGGCATTCGGGTTTTCAGTGTCTATCAACAATGAAACCGCGCGTAGTAATGCTGCAAAGGTAAGTCCGCCTCCAGCAGTGTGGCGTGCTTGTGCACGAGTAATAGTTGGCGGTAATAGGTCTTCTTCGTGATAGGGCGGGTTAGAGAGGATGCAGTCGTAGTGTTTGTAGTGGCAGTGCTCAGCCATTTGTAATACATCTGCTTGTAATATTTCAACACGCTCTTTAAAGGGCGAAGCTTGGGCATTCATCTCGGCATCGTTTGCGGCAGCTGTGTCTATTTCAATGCCCGTGACTTGTGCCATAGCGTTGCGCTGCGCAGCCATGAGTGTCACCAGTCCACTTCCGCAACCAATGTCAAGAATGTGTTTTGCCTCTTTCACGTGTGCCCATGCTCCAAGCAATACGCCATCGGTGCCAACTTTCATGGCACAATGCGTGTCGTCTATGTGGAATTGTTTAAACGTAAAACTCATTTTTAGTGCCTTAAAGGGATAGAAACGTTGTGCGTGTAGCTTTGCTCCTTTCTAAAAATTATAACAGTCCTTCGGCTTGTAGCATGTGGCGGTATGCTTCGGCTTTTTTGTGAATGTTGAGCGGATAAGCTCGACTGCTACTAGGCATGCGATAGAGACGCATAGGGCGTCCTTCAAAATCAAAACTCACACATTCTCCTACCTTCGGTTCGGGCACAAGAAAGTGAGTGCGTAAGGTGTCGGTAGCCTTCTGTCCTGTAGTGACAATAGCGTGGCAGTGTGGAATTTTGCGAAGCAAAGCGTCGACATCGGTAGCTTCGACCACCTCTAAAAACTTGTCGCTTGCATTGCCTTGCAAACGGTTTACGGCACATGCGGTGTCGTAAATAGCCACTCCTTTCTCGCGTAAAAAGGCTTCGAGCAAAGGCTGATTGAAGCGTTTTTCTTTTACTTCAACAAAATGATCTTTATCATTAAAAAATATGAGTCCATAAATGCGCCACATGTCGTTTTGCATATTGGGATAGAAAAAAGGAATGGACCACCGTTTTATGGGTGGTGGAAAACTCCCTAACATCAGTATGCGTGCATTCTCTGGCAAAAAGGGTTCGAGTGGGTGACGTTCCATCGGGTGGATATAGAAAATAAAAAGGCTATAATTTTGCAAAGCAAACCAATGGTGTGGGCAAGATTCACAAAATTATAGCCGTATGTGGTGTTTATAAAGTCTTCAAATAGCGATCTACTTCAATACCAGCCTTGCAACCACTGGCTGCTGCAGTAATGGCTTGACGGTAGTGAGGATCGGCTACATCGCCTGCGGCAAATACACCAGGCACACCTGTACGGGGTGAATCGCCTTCAGTTATAATGTAACCTGTTTCGTCAGTCTTTACCCATGGCTTAAACAAGTCGCTGTTGGGCTTGTGACCAATGGCAAGGAAAAAACCATCGATGGCAATGTCGTATTGGCGTTCATCTGCTTCGCCTTTTCGATAAACCACATGTGCACCTTCTACACCATTTTCACCAAACAAACCTTGGGTGTTAGTTTCAAAGAGAACTTCGATTTTGGGGTTATTGAGCACACGGTCTTGCATTGCTTTTGAAGCACGCAAGAAAGGTTTGCGCACAATGAGGTATACTTTCGATGCTAAACCTGCAAGGTATGAGGCTTCTTCGCAAGCTGTGTCGCCACCACCAACTACGGCAACAGTCTTTTTGCGGTAGAAGAATCCATCGCAAGTGGCACAAGCACTTACGCCCTGACCTTGATATTTCTTCTCATCTGCCAAACCTAAGTATTTGGCTGAAGCACCTGTAGCAATTACCAATGTGTGACATTTAACTACACTATCGTCGTCGAGCCAAATAGTGTAAGGAGCTTGTGAAAGGTCAACTTTTACGGCAGTTTCAGGGCGGATATCTGCTCCAAATCTTTCAGCTTGTTTGCGCATGTCGTCCATCAATTCGTTAGCATCAATGCCTTCGGGGAAACCAGGGAAGTTTTCTACCTCAGTAGTGATGGTAAGCTGTCCACCCGGCTGCAAACCTTCGTATATAATGGGGTTAATGCCAGCACGACCTGTATAGATGGCTGCAGTATATCCTGCGGGACCGGAACCTAAAATTACGCATGATTCCACTCTCGCGTTGTCGGTTGAAGTTGTCATAAGTATATTATAAAATGTTTTGTGGGTTGATTCTTAGGGGGATGTGGTGGGTAAAATGTTTGGCATTTCCCCAAAAAACTATCTCAGGTCAATAACCTCGATACCAGGATGTGCTTTGGTGTTGAAACGGAAGTTTGCATCGTTCCATTTGCGATGCGTATGAATGCCATTGACACGAATTCTTGTCC
Organism: uncultured Prevotella sp.; assembly: GCA_900543155.1. Taxonomy (GTDB): domain Bacteria; phylum Bacteroidota; class Bacteroidia; order Bacteroidales; family Bacteroidaceae; genus Alloprevotella. The sequence continues at coordinate 14,866 of UQQN01000039.1, read as the reverse complement.
ATTCTCCTTTATTATCCTTAATGCGGATGGAGTAGGGTAGATGGGTTTGTTTGTCAATCACCGCAATGAGCAGTTGGATGGCATTGGCGTGGTTCTGTGCCAAAAGTCGCACCTCGTGGCAAGGCTTACCGTGATAGTTCGTGTTAGCTAACTTCAGGTTATAGCCGTTTTTATAGAGGTTTAAGAAGGTATAGGGGTTAACTTGTTGCAATTCGGCAGCAGTGGGGGTACTCACATTTACCTCATCGCTACCAGTAAGCATGGTCCATTGTGTATGTCCGTCGAACCAAGTAGTCATGTGTTTCGACGAAATTTTAAACTTAGATCCTTGTACTTGCAAACTACCAGCTGTTGAGCCCGACTCGTGCTGACCTTTAAACTGTGTGCCTTCGAAGGTTGCTTCAATTCCACCACTACTTTTAAGTTTGGAAGCAGTTTGGTCTAATACTTGACGTGCCGTTTGTGCAAATCCCGAAATGCTGACGGCACAAGCAGCAGCGAGGGTAAGAAATATGTGTTTGATTTTCATTATTGTGCTCTATTTTGTAATATATACGCTACAAAGGTAGTATTTAACGAGCGAATTACAAAATTATAAACCAATAAATCCGTGTACATAATGGGAAAATGTACACGGATTTGATGGTTTTTTACAGTTTATGGAAAATCAAAAACTGTTTTATGATTATCTATAAATCATTTTGCGATTGTTAAGTCATCGGCTTTTATCGTTCGCCTCTTTCTTTAAAAATGCCATTTCACGTTCATTCCGAATGTGCGTGGTGTGGCATATTGTGCAAAGCGGTTGTTCATGCTGTCGAAGGCAAAAGTGGCATAGCGTGTATTTGTGAGGTTGCGTGCCCATAAGCCCAAAACAATGCTGTTATTTAATTCTATGTCAGCATGTATGCCTAGGGTAGCATAAAGGTTCTGACAGAATGTGTTTGCCTCGTTCCACATAATTTTGCCAGCCCCTTTCACATCGGCACCGATGGCATAAGCATGCACAAAGTCGTCGTGTAAAGGTTGGCGAAAATCAACCGAAGCACTAAAAGTGTGTGTGGGCACAAACGGAACTTTATTGCCACTATAATCCACCTTTTCGCCTGTGGTGCTCACACCCATATTGTAGCGTGTAAATTTGGCATTGGTAAAACCGTAACTTGCTGCAAGGTTCAATCGGTCGGCGCAGAGTTGCGAGCGAAGTCCCATTTCAACTCCTAAGCTACGGCTACGTCCTGCGTTAACCATTACACGTCCCATTCCACTCTCTGCAAAACGTGCAATTTGTTGGTCGCGCGTCTTCATGTAAAATGTCGACAAGTCGAGTTGTAAAGCCTTTTCTGCCAAGTTATGGTGAATGCCAAGTTCGTAGCTCCAAGTATATTCGGGCTTATAATAGAGTGAGTTGGCATTGGGTTCAGCAGGAATTACACGGTCGAGCACTGCAGTCATTCCAGCAATGGCACCTTGCTTTATATTTTCGGGCAAATAGGGTAACGCATTGATGGTTTGGGTGCTATAATCCTTTACGCCCAACATCATGTTTCTGCGCAATAATTGTTGAGAAAGGTCAGAGTACGACTGAATGTTATATCCCCCAGAACGATACCCCTTGGCAACGCTTACATAGATATTGCCGAGTTGACGTGGCAAGGTAAAGTTAAGTGCTGCTTTGGGCAATACTTGCCAGTTATTGTGTTCTAACGATGCGTTGAGCGTAGGGTCAGCATGTAGGTTGGTGTTAAAACTCATGGTGGGGCCCATGCTCATGCCAAAGTAAAAGGGGATACCTTCGGCAGTGGGAGTGCCCGATGTAAGATCGAGTTTTCGTGAGTCGTAGTCAACACGCAGTCCGAGTGTAAGTGTCAGATTCTTAACAAGCGTCACTGTGCTTTGGTGGAATAGCGCAGCATTAAAGTTGGGTGTGTTGAGTTTTGCCGTGAAAGGCACCTCATTGCCTGTGAATGAAACTTGAATGGACGGACTCGTAGGAAGACCATTTCCAATTTGTTGGTTCAAGTAATTTACACCCTCGTTATAGAATGTCACCGGACAGTCTGTGCGCAAAAATTGGTACATGGCAAAAGCTCCCGTAGTCCAAGTCCAACGCTTGTTCTGCCCTGGTGCCGACTTTAAAGCAATCTCCTCCGATACGGTGCTCATCTTTTGTTTTTGACAAAGCGAAAAGATGTCGGCACTCGTAAAGTCTTGGTCCATAAAAAGACGATCGTTGAGGTGCTGAAAAGCCGTGATGCTACTCAGTGTGAGACGGGGCAACCGGTGTTCAACATTCAAGCCCGTGTTAAATAGTTTGCGTCTGTAAGTGCTAGGACGATTTTGTGCCAATGTCTGATTGTTAAAATCCTTACTTGTGGCAAATCCTTCGGCAAAAGTGTTTGATTTGCCCAACAAGTAATAGGGGCAAGCTCCTTCAGTGCTTTGTTCGTAAGAGGAAGTCCAATCTAATTTAACCACATCGGTTGGTTGCCATGCCCAACGCAATCTGCCACCTCCGACTTCGCTGTTGTCTTGTTTTTTGTGGTTGGCTGTGTTTGTAAAAAATCCGTCTTTACCTTCGTAATATCCGCCCACGCTCAGTCCCATGCGTTCTGCGGGGTGTAAATAAGTAGTGAACGAGGCATTACGCAGCATTGTTTTGCTTGTTTTCCATCCAGTGCCAATTCCTGCACTCACGTCTGTCCCGTGGTGTGTAATGGGGTTGGCAGTAAAAATGCGTAACAATCCGCCCATGGTGTTGCGTCCATAAAGTGTGCCTTGTGGACCTCGCAAAACGTCTACGCGTTCAATGCCTTGAAATGAAAAATCGTAGGCAGACTTATCGGCATAAGGCACATTGTCTACATAAAGTCCCACGGCTGGGGTATTAATGCGACTGCCAATGCCACGAATGTAGCAAGCCGAAGTGAGACGACTTCCATAGTCGGGCATAAAAAAGTTAGGGGCGTATGCCGATAAATCTTTTACAGCGCTTACGTTTCGGTGTTTCAAGGACGAAGCATCGAATAGCGACACGCTAAGTGGTTGTTTGCGTAGTTGTTTTGTTTCTTTGGGCGAAGCTACCACAACCGCTTCCTCAATGTCGAAGTTTTTCAATGTGTCTACAACGACCTCGGTTGGCGATAGGGCTGCAAACAAGGGTAAAAATAGCATAGCTTTTGTGTGTTGTTTATAATTTTCGAGTGCAAAATTACGCCATTGCTCACGTTTGTGCAATCCTTATTTATGGGGAAATGAGCCGTGGGGAGGATCAGATAGAAATATTCTAAGTGCGAAGTTTATTCTTTTTGAGGATAGTAGGTCTGTTGCAGAAGGAAAGTGTGTACCATATAGAACAAGTCCGTTTCTAATGAACAAGCTAATCCTATTTTTTGTTAGCTATTCATTAGAAACGGACTTGTCATGTGTGGAGCACACTTATCGCATTATGCCTCGTCCGTGGCATTATTGTCATCGAACAAAGAAGGCTCAGTTTGCTCGGTGGGTGTGTTGCCTGCAGATTCGTCTAACGCATTTTCGTCGAACTCCTCCTCAGCCGTGTCAGCTTCAGGGAAGCGTGTAGGCTCAATTTCCTTAATGCTTTGCACGGTGCATGTGGTAATACGTTTACCCTTTGCCTTGTAGCTCTTTACGCCAATAAAGCCCTCCACGTCTAACTCCATGGGGTCGCGGAAGTCGTCGTTGCCACCATAGGTTACGAGTAGTCGTGGATAAATCTGATCGGTGAGCAGCACAAAGCGTGTGTTAGGATTGTCGCCTACAAAACTTTGAGGACGTGCTTGCTGACAGCGCTCTAACGTAAAGCGTTTTACGTAAGGGTAATTTTGTTGGTCAGCGTCAAAGAGCACAGCCGTCCATACCTTGTCGGCACTAAACTTTTCAACACGTAAAATACCCGTAGGCTCGTAGTGATTGTTTAGGTCGAAGTTCGTGGTATAGAACTGTCCATTCTGCAAAATTACCAAAACATAATCGTCAGAGTGGAACTCACCCAAGTATTCGCCACGAGCGTCATAGTTCAGACGTTGCACATCGTGGTCAAACCAAACCTTACGTCCACCCAATGTAGAAGCTCCGTGCGCTTTAAGTGTAATTTTATGAACATCAATGCGCGTGAGCAAGTTACCACGACTCTGTCTACCCTTCACAAGAATTTCGCCAAAGTCTTTATCCATGCTAATGCGTTTCAGCTTCGGGTTGGGTCTGAAAGTAACTTTAATGGTTTCTGCTTCACCATTAGGGTTTGCGGTGAAATAGAGCACCTTGCTGCCAGGTGTTCCTGTGGTAACGTCATATTCGCGGTCGTGCGTAATGCTTGTCACGTTAAAGCGTTTAATGAAGCAAGCATTTGTTTCGCCATCACGATACACAGCGTTGTATATGGTGCGTTTATCACCCTTCTTAAACACCGCAATGTGAATAATCTCAACCTTTTTGCGGCGTTCGGCCTTGGCACGTTCCGTCTCGCCAATAAACACCTTGTCAGCCACACGCGTCACCTTGTATGTACCATCGCGATAGAAGATAATCACATCGTCAATGGGCGAGCAGTTCTCTACAAACTCATCCTTTTTCAGTCCCGTACCCATAAATCCGTTTTCGCGGTCGATATAGAGTTTTTCGGTAGCCTCAATAACCTTTGTGGCTTCAATATTGTCGAACGAGCGTATTTCGGTGCGTCGTGGATGGTCTGCAGCATATTTGTCGCGGATAAGTTTGAACCAATTCGATGTCACCTCGACCATGTTTTGCAAATCATTGTCGATTCGTGCCACTTCCTCCTTCATGCGAGCAATGAGTTCGTCAGCCTTTGCTTTGTTGAATTTAAGGATGCGTCCCATCTTAATCTCCATCAGTCGCAAGATGTCCTCGTTTGTGATTTCGCGATAGAACTGTGGCTTAAAGGGTGTGAGTCTAGCGTCAATATGTGCAATGGCAGTTTCCATGTCTTTAGCTTGTTCAAAGGCACGGTCCTTATAGATGCGTTCTTCAATAAAGATGCGTTCGAGCGAGGCAAAGTGCAAACTTTCCATCAATTCGCCACGACGAATCATCAATTCTTTTTCGAGCAGCGCACGTGTATTGTCAACCGACCGACGCAAAACATCACTCACAGCCAAGAACTTAGGCTTCTTTTCATCAATCACACAGCAGTTGGGGTTGATGCTTGTTTCGCAGTCCGTAAAAGCGTAAAGGGCATCAATCGCCTTGTCGCTCGATGTGCCGGGCGTTAGGTGTACGTGAATTTCGGCTTCGGCAGCCGTGTTATCTTCCACCTTGCGAATTTTAATCTTACCCTTCTCGTTTGCTTTAAGAATCGAGTCGATGAGCGTAGAGGTGGTTTTGCCATAGGGAATCTCGCGAATGACGAGCGTTTTATTATCGAGTTTTTCGATTTTCGCACGCACTTTCACAGCGCCCCCACGCATACCATCATTATAGCGCGACACGTCGATAGAGCCTCCCGTTTGAAAGTCGGGATAGAGGTGGAACTCTTCGCCATGCAAATATTTAATAGCTGCGTCGCAGAGTTCGCCAAAATTATGTGGCAAAATTTTAGCCGACAAACCTACAGCAATACCTTCTGCGCCCTGTGCCAAGAGCAGGGGAAACTTCACGGGCAACGATACAGGCTCTTTTTTGCGGCCGTCGTACGACATTTTCCACTCAGTGGTCTTAGGGTTGAATAACACATCGAGCGCAAATTTAGAGAGTCGTGCCTCAATGTAACGCGGTGCTGCAGCTGAGTCGCCCGTAAGAATGTTACCCCAGTTACCTTGGCAGTCGATGAGCAGGTTTTTCTGTCCCAATTGCACCAAGGCATCACCAATCGAGGCATCACCATGTGGGTGAAACTGCATGGTGTGTCCTACAACGTTAGCCACCTTGTTATAGCGGCCATCGTCGAGTAGTTTCATAGAGTGTAGGATACGTCGTTGCACGGGTTTAAGGCCGTCTCCAAGGTGTGGCACGGCACGCTCCAAAATTACGTACGAGGCATAGTCCAAAAACCAGTTTTGGTACATGCCAGTAAGTTGCAACTTTCCATCCTCGCTCTTCACTTCGGCGGGTTGGTAGTCAATGTGTTCGTTATCTTTAATATCGTCGCTCATTGTGGGGTTGTTACATTTTTCAGGGGGTAGATTGCTTCAAAAATAAACTTAATGCAAAGTTAGTGCAAACCGAATGCAATAGAAAATAAAAATCCTTAGGTTTTTATTTTATTGCTGAGGTGCAGCCTAACTTCGCGAAGCAAAGTTAGTGCAAACCGAATGCAACAGAAAAAAATCTTTAGGTTTTTATTTTATTGCTGAGGTGCAGCCTAACTTCGCAAGCAAAGTTAGTCATTTTTTTTGACGTGCAATGAACGCTTTTGGCACCTTTTCGTGTAAAACCTTTTATTAGGGGATGATTTGTGCTACAAAAATCGTAACTTTGCCTCGCTAAGTAGGTGTAAAATTCTTCACACCCTTAATAAACCACATATCCTTAAAATATGGAAGTAGACAAAACTAAAAAGTATGCATTGCTCATTTCGGGTGGCGTAGACAGTGCTGTAGCTTGCCACTTGATGTGTCAGCAGGGATTAAAACCCGATTTGTTTTATATTAAAATTGGCATGCAAGGCGAAGGAACCAGTTGTTCGGCAGAGGAGGATATAGAACTCTCTACACTCACCGCCAAAAAGTATGGACTCTCCTTGCAGATTATCGACTTGCAACAAGAGTATCACAATCGTGTCACAGCCTATGTCGTTGACCGTGTAAAGCGTGGACTCACGCCCAACCCCGACGTGATGTGTAACCGCCTTATTAAGTTTGGTGCATTCGAGGAAAAGGCAGGCTATGCCTACGATTACATTGCTACCGGACACTATGCACAGACTTATCGCGATGCCGATGGTCAGCTTTATTTAGCGCCAGCTCCCGACCCTGTGAAAGACCAGTCAGACTTTCTTTCGCAGCTCACAGACGTGCAAGCACAAAAGTTGTGTTTCCCCATTGGTCATTTAATTAAGCACGAGGTGCGCGATATTGCTGTAGCCGAACATTTGGCGCCTGCAACTCGTCGTGACAGTCAGGGCATTTGTTTTTTGGGCAAGATAAACTACAACGAATACCTTCGCATATTGCTTGGCGAGCGTGAGGGCAATGTCGTTGAGCGCGAAACTGGTCGCATCATTGGCAAGCACAAGGGATATTGGTTCCATACCGTAGGTCAGCGCAAGGGCTTGGGCTTAGGTGGTGGTCCGTGGTTTGTAACCGATAAAGACATAGAAAAGAACATTGTCTATGTGTCGCACACAGAGTCGTGTCACGGACTTTATGGCAATGAGTTCCACCTCACAGGTTTTCACTTTATCACTGCCGACCCTTGGAAGGGTGCCACCGAAGTGGATGTACTCTTTAAGATTCGCCATACAGAGCGTCCTCGTCCTGGTCACATGTCGCGACAGCCCGATGGTCGTATGCTAATCACTTCGCCCACCCCCATTCAAGGCATTGCTCCAGGACAATTTGGTGTGCTATACACTGCTGATGGACGCATTTGTGCGGGTAGTGGAGAAATTAGATTTTAATAAACCATAAGTTCGTAAGTATTGAAATGATGCATGATTTTAGCAGAATTTGAACAGGCTACTACTGTTCACAGTTGAAACTGCCACATGCGTGTAAAAATAAAATGACAAATGGCCATGTAGTGTATTGCTTAACATTTACTACGTGGTCATTAAGTCATCTTTATGTGAATTTTTAGGGGCGAGGGATAGAAATTACGTCGATGGAACGGTTGGTTTTATTTAGGTTAAAAATTAGCCTCATTTTTGTTGTGATGTGTCATCTGTATGTTGTCAGAATGCCTTCGGGATTCCTTCGGAATGATATCGGAATGTCATCGGTTTTTCTTGGGTATGATTTTTTCGGTAAAATCATACAGCAAAAAGGATAATTTTTTATCTGCCTTTGAAATGTTTTTGCCTTGAATTTACTCTGAATTTGTTCGTTTGCCGTTCTTTGTCGCTATAAAGCGGAAAAGTGTACTTCTTCGTTGTTTAGCGGAGGAATAGTGGCACTATAGCGAAGGCAAAGCAAATTTATAGCGAGGGCAGAGCGGCACCAAAGCGGAGGAAAAGCGGAAATAAGCGGCAAGTATTTAGACATTTACATTCGTTAACCAAGAATTAATATTTATTTCGAGTGACAAAGTGACCGCTTATCTTTTGATAATCAATGAGTTGTGCGGTCACTAGTCACTTGTCACTTTTTATATGTACCCATGTTTTAGGATAGAGGGTTCAAAATCTGCCCAATAAAAAGTACTATTTTGCACATTGATATGGATGCATACGTGTGATAATACATACAATATACCCAATAGTGGGGATTTTGCAGCCACAAAGCCTAAAAAACATACGCAGCTGCATGTTTTTTAGTACTTTTGCAGTGTAAAAAAGTAACAAACAGTATGATCAACGTACAGCAAAGGTCAACCAAGAAGTATGAAAACGCATTGGTTGAAATTTCAAAGTTTGAAGTAGAAAACGGCGTGGCTGAGTTTCATGTAATGGTACACGCCCTATGTCCCGAACAAACCTTTCAAGAGCAACTCGACGCGGTGCTCAATGCCTATTATAGTTTGCTCGATGCGGAGTTAGCAGGTGCCTCTTCGGTATTAAAACGTTATTTTTTGAGTGATGCAGCCAACCAGTATGAATGTTTGCTCGCCTCAGTGCCTGAAGCTCCTGCTTGCGCCTGTTCTGTGGTAGAACAAGCTCCCCTAAATGGCACAAAAGTAGCTTTGTGGGCGTATTTGCAAACCGAAATAGGTGCGGGGGTATTTAGTCATGGACTCTATAAGGTGACACATGGTGCCTATACTCATTTGTGGGGTGGGGCAGCTGTGAGTCATGCGCCTACATCGGCAGAGCAAACAAGTCTTTTGCTGAAAGACTATGTGATGCAACTCATGGCAAACGATGCCAAATTGGCTGACAACTGCGTGCGCACATGGTTTTTTGTGCAAAACGTAGACGTGAACTATGCAGGCGTGGTGAAGGCACGTAATGAGGAGTTCTTTACGCAGAACCTTACAAGTAAGACGCACTTTATTTCGAGCACGGGTATAAATGGTCGTAATGCAGACCCTTCAGTATTGGTGCAACTCGACACGTATGCAGTTACAGGTATACGTGCAGAGCAGATGCAATATCTTTATGCACCCACACATCTTAACCCTACGTATGAATATGGGGTAAGTTTTGAGCGTGGTACACGCATGGATTATGGCGATCGCCGACAGGTCTTCATTTCGGGCACTGCGAGCATCGATAACAAGGGCAACGTGTTGCATGTGGGTGATATTCGCAAACAAACTGAGCGCATGTGGGAGAACGTAGAGGCTTTGCTTAATGAAGCTGAATGTTCGTTTGACGATGTAGGTCAGATGATTGTATATTTGCGTGATACTGCCGACTATGCTGTGGTAAACCGTATGTTTGAAGAGCGCTTCCCGGGTGTGCCTAAGGTAATTGTGCATGCCCCTGTTTGCAGACCGGGTTGGCTCATTGAAATGGAGTGTATGGCTACAAAGGCTGTGCAGAATGAGGCTTTTGAAAATTATTAAAGAGAAAGTCGGAATGTAGCCTCATAGCATACATCTCTATAAACTTTCCAAAAAGATTTTTTTGAAAAAGTCTTCTTGAAAAACCCGTTGGCGGAATTGTGGGTAATCACAATCATACGTCAACGGGTTTTGTAAAAAATAGGTTTGAATGATGAAACAATTGATAATTATACTCTATGTGTTGTTGCTCGTATTGTTAGGCAGTGCCACTTTTGTGGAGCATAGTCGTGGCAGCGAGTGGGTGTCTGTGCATATATATCACACGGCATGGTTTTGTGCGTTGTGGGCTGTGCTGACAGCACTTATGGTGTGGGCTGTGTGTAAAACAAAGTTGTGGAAACGTGCCTCGGTCGTGTTGCTCCATTTGTCGTTTGTAGCAATATTGGCTGGGGCTTTGGTGAGCTACCTAACATCGCACAAGGGCTTGGTGCACTTGGTGCCAAGCGAACGTATAAATAGTTATATAGATGATGAGAGTAGGAGTGCGCAACCCTTGCCTTTTGAGTTATCACTCGACAGCTTTCGCATTGTGTATTACCCAGGAACTGCTGCTGCGGCAGACTATGTGACGTGTATGACGGTGAAGCAGCAAGATGGACAGACTGAATCGATGCGTGTATCGATGAACCAAATAGCCAAGCATGGAGGATATCGGTTTTATCAATCGTCGTATGATGAAGACGAAATGGGGAGTTGGCTCTCTGTGAACTATGACCCATGGGGCACGGGCATTACTTATTTTGGGTATGTGCTTTTGGCTTTGGCTATGGTGTGGGTAATAGTGGATAAACGTGAGGAATTTCGTAGACTTGTGAACCACCCCTTGCTCAAAAAAGGAGGGATGATGGTGTTGGGGCTTGCCTTTGCACTTTCGGCAAATGCTACTCGCTCTTTGCCTGCATTTAATAGGGCTAAGGCAGACAGCTTGGCAACCAAACAAGTGGTTTATAACGACCGTGTGGCACCTTTTAATACCTTGGCTCGCGACTTTGTGTTGAAACTTTATGGCAAAGCTACGTATGAAGGCCTTTCGCCCGAACAGGTGGTAAGTGGTTGGTTGTTGCGTCCTGATGCGTGGCAAAATGAACCAATGATTTTAATTAAAAGCGAGGCACTACGCCAACAGTTGCACGTTGCGGGTAAGTATGCTCGCTTGACCGACCTCTTCGACCAAAACGGCTATAAATTGCAGCGTTTGTGGAAGGGGGGAGATGCCACAACCGAACCAAACGACCCTTTGCAGAAAGCTGTGATGGAGGTGGACGAGAAGGTAGAAATTATTTTAATGTTGCAACAAGGAAAACTGATTCAACCCTTGCCCAAAGATGGGAGTGTGCAACCATTGAGCCGTATGCGTGTTGAGGCTGAATTGCTTTATAACCGCATTCCCTTTGCCAAAATACTTTTTATGGCATGTCTTACGTTAGGGTTGTTGGCATTTGTCCGCATTATTTATTGCAATGTGCATCGTGGTGCGCACAATGGTTGCATTGATCGTGTGGTTTTTCCTATTGCGCTTTATGCCTGTACAGCTTTATTGTTAGTGGCATTTTGCTTGCGTGGATATGTGGCAGGCCATGTGCCTATGAGCAATGGTTTTGAAACCATGCAATTTATGGCACTTGTCACATTGTGTGTGTCGTGTGTGTGGCACCGTCGTTTTGCTGTGTTGCTTCCGTTTGGTTTTATGGTAGCAGGCTTTTCGTTGTTGGTTAGCTCTTTAGGGCAAAGCAATCCGCAAATCACCAATTTAATGCCCGTATTGGCTTCGCCGTGGTTGAGTTTGCACGTGTCGGTGGTAATGATGGGATATTCGCTTTTGGCATTTTTGCTTTTTACGGGACTGATGGGATTGTGTGTGCCACGTCAGGCAGAGCGCATGATGTTAATGGGGCGTTTGCTACTTTATCCTGCCGTATTCTTTTTGGGCATTGGCATATTTTTAGGAGCAGTGTGGGCAAATCAGTCGTGGGGCACTTATTGGAGTTGGGACCCTAAAGAAACTTGGGCGCTCATTACGTTTATGGTTTATGCCATAGGTTTTCATTCTTCGTCTTTGCCTTGGTTGCGCAATCCTCGTCATTTTAATTGGTTTGCAGTGCTTGCTTTCCTCACAGTTTTAATGACCTATTTTGGTGTAAACTTTATTCTTGGAGGAATGCACTCTTATGCGGGGTAGGGGAATCCCCAAAAAATGAAGCGCCTATTGCCCAAGTTGTATATTAGGAGGCGCAAGTTTTTCTATTTTTCGAAGAAAACTTGCGCCCCCAATTATATACAACTAGTACGTGCAATCTTATTTTTGAATAAAACCGAGCATAGTCTTATGCCGATTTTGAACGTCATAGATTTTTGGAAAAAACTAAATGCTAACACCATATTCGTGTTTAATTTCGTCCATAACAAAGGTGCTTTCGAGGGAGCCGAGATGTTCGATGGTGCCGAGAACATTAAGCACAAATTCTTGATAATACTTCATGTTGGGGGCATGAATCTTTAATAAATAATCGTATTGCCCCGAAATATTGTAACACTCCGTAACCTCAGGAATGGCAGAAATGGTCTGTGCAAAGCTTTGGGCAATGTCGCGGCTCAGTCTGTTCATCTTTACAGAACAGAACACCACAAAGCCTCGGTTGAGCTTTTCGGCATTGAGCACAGCAATGTATTGACTGATAATGCCATCGCGCTGAAGACGCTTGATGCGTTCGTAAACAGGCGTAGTGCTAAGGTTCACGTTGGCAGCAATCTCTTTTATAGATAATCGTGCGTTGACTTGTAACTGTCGCAAAATTTTTATGTCAACATCGTCGATAGTGATATTTTCTACAACGGGGCTATTTTCTGGCTTCATACTTTGTAATATTTCTTTTGTATGTGGCAAAGATAGTAATATTTTCCTACTTTTTAAAATTGTTTGGTGCTTTTCGCTAAACGCCGTAACTTTGCAAGCGAAAATAATAACAACAAAAACTAAAATATTATGAGCGAAAAAAATTATCACTTCGAGACCCTTCAAGTACATGTAGGCCAAGAACAGCCCGACCCTGCAACCGATGCACGTGCTGTGCCTATTTATCAAACAACCTCTTATGTGTTTCGCAACTCGCAGCATGCAGCCGACCGTTTCGGACTGAGAGATGCGGGCAATATATATGGTAGACTTACTAATTCCACCCAGGGCGTGTTTGAAGATCGTGTAGCAGCCCTTGAAGGTGGTGTGGCAGGTTTAGCTGTGGCAAGTGGTGCTGCTGCCGTGACGTATGCTTTGCAAAACATTGTGCAAAATGGCGACCATATTGTGGCTGCCGACAATTTGTATGGCGGTTCGTTCAACTTGATTACGCACACACTAAAAACGCAGGGCGTGTCGCACACAATTGTGAATGTGAACGATCTTGAAGCACTCGAAGCAGCCATTCAGCCTAACACCAAGGTGGTATATGCCGAAACCTTTGGTAATCCTAACTCAGACGTAACAAACTTGGAAGCTGTGGCAGAGGTGGCACATCGTCATCACATTCCTTTTATTGTAGATAACACCTTTGGCACTCCTTTCTTAATTCGTCCTATAGAGCATGGGGCAGACATTGTGGTACACTCTGCTACAAAGTTTATTGGCGGTCATGGCTCAAGTTTGGGCGGTGTGATTATAGATGGGGGTACTTTCGATTGGAAAGCTAATGCTGACAAGTATCCAACTTTGGCAAAGCCCGACCCTTCTTATCATGGTGCTGTGTTTGCTGACGTGGCAGGTAAAGCAGCTTTTGTAACTCGTATTCGTGCCGTGATATTGCGCGACACGGGTGCAACAATCTCTCCGTTCAATGCCTTTATTTTGTTGCAAGGTCTTGAAACGCTTTCGCTACGTGTAGAACGTCATGTGCAAAATGCTTTAAAGGTGGTAGATTTCTTGGCACACCATCCTAAAGTGGCTAAGGTAAATCATCCCTCGCTGCCTACCCATCCTGACCATGCGCTCTACGAAAAATACTTTCCTAATGGGGCTGGTAGCATCTTTACTTTCGAAATAAAAGGTGGCAAGGAAGAGGCTTGGCGCTTCTGCGATAGCTTGAAGATTTTCTCGTTGCTTGCCAACGTGGCAGATGTAAAGAGTTTGGTAATTCACCCTTATACCACCACACACTCTCAGATGTCGCCCGAGGAACTTGCACAACAGCATATCACCCCCTCAACAGTGCGTTTGAGCATTGGCATTGAGCATATAGATGATATTATTGACGATTTGAAGCAAGCACTTGATAAGGCATAATCTTTTCGTCTCAATGTAGATTTAGTTAATAAACAAAGCAAGCATTGCTTCGCCATATACATTCTGTAGGGTATATGTGCGAGCAATGCTTGCTTTTGGTATTTTTATATGCGGTAGTAGAACTTTGATAATTGTACGTATAGCCCCCAAAAGTTATTTAAGTAACTGTTCAAAATTAATTTTATAAATATGAATAATTCACGAATAAGTTCGTACCCACAGATGCCAAGGCTCTGTTCGTACAATAGAAAAGCGAGTCCGTAGTCTCGTAATCTATCGGTCTTATCCATTTACCCTTAAGTATACGCCAAAGAATCTCGGCAGGATTAAGTTCCGGAGAATAAGGTGGAAGATAGAAGAGGTACAATCCTCTTTTCTCCCAAATTTTCCTCAGTTCTTTCACTTTCCGATTTCTATGAACAGAAGCATTGTCCAAGACAATTACAGTCTTCTTCGTGACATTGAAAGAGAATCTATCAAGATAGTCCACAATCTTGTCTGCGTTGATGGACTCTTTTGTGGTAAAGCCTTTATATTGGTTCCTTTTGGTAATCATGCCAAAGATATTAAGCCGGGCAGCTTTCTCGGATGGGATGTAAACATCCTCATTCTTGAATTGCCAGCCATATGGAACATATCCGTTTGTACAGACATGGCTTTCGTCGGCATAATATAGCACAAGTTCTCCTTTGGAATCAAGTTCTTCAAGTTCTTGCAACTTCTCTTTCTTGTATGCGTAGAGCTGCGGTGAGGGTTTGCCCCTTGGGCGTTTTCTTATACGCTTATATCTTGCACCAATGTTTCTAAAAAACGTTTGAAGGTAATGTCACTGGCTTCTTTACCAGTCGCATTCTGCCATGCCTCACGTGCTTTGGACACACTCTGACGGTCTTCCTCAATTGCCTTGCGGACTGCTTCTTCATCAGAACAATCCATAATAGGCTTTCG
>UQQN01000038.1 GCA_900543155.1 uncultured Prevotella sp. | reverse complement strand
CCATTTAACCATGCTACTTATCGACATCAAAATCCTACAAAACCATGCAGAAAAACATCATAGATTTTGAACACTCTACCCAATAGGGCACCACACCTAACGGAGTAACCCATTTAATCATGTCCCTTATCGACGCCAAAAATTCGATATTATTGTGCAGAAAAATATTTTGGATTTTAAACCCCCATCCCCTTCAAAACCGACATTTTGACCAATTCTCTTCCTTCGGGATGATATCGGGATGTCTTCGGAATGATATCGGAATCGTTATTACCCGAAAAACCGAAATTTACACCAATGCTTTTTTTGTGATTTTCACGCGCCATTCTCCTCCCTTTAGATAGGGTGAGGCTGGCGCGTGAAATTTCTTGACAAATCAATCAAATATCGTGCAGAAAAATATTCTGGATTTTGAACGCACTACTTTACACCTGCAAAAGATTTCTTTACCTTTGCCACATTTAGCCCCAAAACTCCCACAAAAACCGCAAAAAAATTGTAACTTTGCCCTGTGGGGGAAATATGTACATGCGCCCTTGCGATTGTTATTGTTTTTTCCCTTGAAAACCATTACAAAAAACAACCACGACAATGAATGCTCCCGAAAGCTACACGCACCTACTGAAACAAACCGTAGAGGAGCTCTCTGACACGGCAAAAATGAAAGGGCTTTTTCATCAACACCGACACGGAGACCCCCTACCCTCAGCAGCAGCGCTCGAAGAAATCATCAGTCTGTGCCGTGCAGTGCTTTTTCCAGGTTACTACGGCAAAAGTACACTCAATGCCGTGACCGTGCGCTACCACATAGGCATGGAAGTGGAACGTTTGTTCTCGCTGCTCACGGCGCAAATACAAGCCGGATTGTGTTTTGCACAACAAGATGATTGCGCCCCTTGTATTGACTATCATACCAAGGCAGAGGCTATTGCTGCCACACTTATTAGTATGCTGCCACAAGTACGCCGCACGTTAGCTACTGACGTAGAGGCTGCCTACCTGGGCGACCCTGCAGCACAAAACTATGGCGAAGTGATTAGTTGTTACCCTGCCATACGTGCCTTGACTTGTTACCGCATAGCGCACGAGCTTTACCGACTTGATGTGCCACTCATTCCGCGTATTATCACAGAATTGGCACATAGCGAAACGGGCATCGACATTCACCCTGGAGCACAAATTGGAGAATACTTCACCATTGACCATGGTACGGGTGTGGTGATTGGTGCCACTTGTATCATTGGACGAAACGTGAAACTCTACCAAGGTGTAACACTCGGTGCTAAGAGTTTTCCGCTCGACCAACATGGAAATCCCATTAAGAACAACCCTAGACACCCTATCCTTGAGGATAACGTAATTGTTTATTCTAACGCTACCATCCTTGGTCGCATCACCATTGGACACGACAGTGTGGTTGGCGCCAATAAGTGGGTTACGCACGATGTGCCCGCTGGAGAGAAGGTGTAACCATATATTATTTCATAGATTACCAAACTTGAATTATGCAAGAATTTGAACTCATAGCCAAAACCTTTCAAGGACTTGAGGAGGTGTTGGCACAAGAACTTACCGAACTCGGAGCCAACAATGTGCAAATTGGCCGACGCATGGTATCGTTTACTGGCGATAAGGCCATGATGTATCGCGCAAACTTCTGTCTGCGCACTGCTATTCGCATCCTCAAACCCATTAAACACTTTAAAGCACGCGGTGCTGACGATGTGTATGAGGCTGTAAGAAAAATTGATTGGAGTCAGTATTTGGATGTAAACACAACCTTTGCTGTAGACTCTGTGGTTTTCTCTGAAGAATTCCGCCACTCTAAATTCGTTGCCTACAAGGTTAAGGATGCTATTGTCGACTACTTCCGCGACACAACAGGCGAGCGTCCCAACATTCGTATCACGAACCCTGATGTGAAACTCAACATCCACATTGCTGAAGAAGATTGCACCCTCTCGCTTGACTCTTCGGGCGACTCTCTCCACTTGCGTGGCTACCGTGTGGCAACTGTCGAAGCACCTATCAACGAGGTGTTGGCAGCTGGTCTTATCAAGATGACGGGTTGGAATGCTGATTGCGACTTTATCGACCCATTCTGTGGATCGGGTACCTTCCTTATTGAGGCTGCGCTTATGGCACGCAATATCTATCCGGGCGTATTCCGTAAGTCATTTGGCTTTGAAAAGTGGAAGGACTTTGACGCTGACCTCTTGCAAGAAATTTATGACGACGATTCGCAAGAACGCGAATTCACACACCATATCTATGGTTACGACATTAATGTGCCAACCGTAGAAATTGCATTAAAGAATGTGCGTAGTGCTGGTGTACAGGACATTGTGAGCGTACAACAACAAGACTTCCGCAAGTTTACTGCTCCCCAAGAGAAGTCTATCATCGTAACCAATCCGCCTTATGGCGAACGCCTCACTCCGCCCGATATTTTGGGACTGTATCAAGCCATTGGCAAGGTGCTTAAAAACGAGTTCCAAGGTGGCGAAGCATGGATTATCTCGTCTAAGGCTGAACTCTTTGAAAACTTGGGCTTGCGTCCAAGCTTGAAGACTCAAATCTTTAATGGTAAGTTGGATTGCGACTTCCGTAAATACCAACTTTTCAGCGGTAAACTCAGCGATTTCCGTGCTGAAGGTGGTAAGGTTAAGACTGACGAAGAACGTCAGTTGATGAGCGACCAACGTCGTTTCCGTGCAAAACGCGATGACTTTAAAAAGCGCTTTGACGAAGAAACAAATAGCTTTGGTGGCGATGATGACGAATTGGACGAACAATACAGAATATTACGTCGTAAACACCGCGAATTTGAACAAACTCACGCTCCGCGCAAGCCTAAGGCTGAAGGTGGCTTCCGCAAGGGAGGCGACTTTAAGAAGGGTGGTTTTAAGAAAGAGGGTTTCAAAAGAGACGGATTCAAGAAACGCGAAGGTGGTTTCCGCAAAGGTGGCGACTTTAAAAAGAAAGGTGGCTTTGGCGGTAAAAAACGCGAAGGTGGTTTCGATAAATAATGCATTGAACGTAATGAAACTTAAACACACTATTCTTGCAGTCTTAGTGCTGCTATTTGCCAACACAGCTATGGCACAATCTAAAAAGAGCTTTACGCTGGAAGACTTGATGTGGGGCGGCAATAACTACGCTAACATCATGCCACGTTACTACGGCACTGCCTTCTGGGGTGACCGTTTGCTCAAACTCGAAGTGGACGAGGTAAAAACTCTCGCCAATGATAAAGGTGCATTCGAAAAAAGTGCGACACTCTTTACCACCGAACAAGTAAATGCTGCCATCGACACAGCCCATGTGGGAAAGGTGTATAACTTGCTCTATGCACGTTTTCCGTATGCTAACAAAACACAAGTATTTTTGCAAACCAGTAAGGTAAACTTTTTGTACGACTGGAAGGCTAAAAAGACTGTTTGGACAGCTGCTCGCACACAGGGTGAATCTGCCAACGACTTTGCTTATGCGTCAAAAGCTGAAGCCTATGTAAAGAATTGGAATCTCTATGTACGTACGGCTGACGGCAAAGAACACCAAGTAAGCACAGATGGTTCACGCGAATTGCAATATGGTTTAAGCGTACACCGTGACGAATTTGGTATTCGTAAAGGCACATTTTGGAGTCCTAAAGGCAATTTGCTTGCCTTCTACCGCATGGATCAAACCATGGTGACTGATTATCCCTTGGTAGACATTGCACACCGTGTAGCACAACTTGCTCCTGAAAAATACCCTATGGCTGGTATGACAAGCCATAAGGTTACAGTGGGGGTATTTAACCCTGCTACCAATAAAACGGTGTATTTGCAGGCTGGCGACCCCACAGATCGCTACTTTACAAACATTGCTTGGAGTCCTGACGAAAAGACAATTTACATGTTCGAGTTGCCACGTACACAAGATAAGGCTGAACTCGTAGCATACGATGCGCAGACAGGTGCTCGCAAACAAGTGCTCTACACTGAAACGAATAAACGCTATGTAGAGCCTTGCAACCCCATCCAGTTCTTGCCTTGGGATGATACTAAATTCATCATGCAAACACGTCGTGATGGCTACAACCACCTCTACTTGTTCGACAACAAAGGCAAAGAATTAAAACAACTCACTAAAGGTAAATTCGAGGTGATTGAGGTATTGGGCTTTAATACTGCCGACAAGAGCATTGTGTTCCAAAGTAACCAAAATAATCCAATTCAGTATAGCCACTTTAGCGTAAATGTGAACTCTGGCAAAGTGCTTTGCTTAGACAATGCTGAAGGTACACACTACGCTACGCTCTCTGCTAATGGTAAATTCCTTGCCGATCGTTGGTCATCACCCAAGACCTTCCGCCAATATGACTTGGTGAACACAAGCAAGAAGCATATTACAAAGCTTCATGCTGATGGCGACCCTTGGACTGCCTACAATGTGCCCGAGATTAGTAGCGGAAGCATCAAGGCTGCCGATGGTACTACCGACCTTTATTATCGCTTGGTAAAACCCGTTGACTTTGACCCTGCGAAGAAATACCCCACTGTGGTATATGTATATGGTGGTCCACACGCTCACAACGTAGAGGCTGCTTGGAACTACTTGGCTCGTCCTTGGGAAATCTACATGGCACAACGTGGCTACGTAGTGTTTGTGGTTGATAACCGTGGTTCGGAACATCGTGGTTTTGAATTTGAAAGTTGCACACACCGTCATTTAGGTGACAACGAGATGGCTGACCAAGTGAAGGGTGTTGACTTCTTGAAGACACTTCCCTATGTTGATGCCGATCGCATTGGTGTACATGGTTGGTCGTTTGGTGGTTTTATGACCACAAACCTCATGTGCTCTTATCCCGACATCTTTAAAGTAGGCGTAGCAGGTGGTCCTGTTATTGATTGGAAATACTACGAAGTAATGTACGGCGAGCGCTATATGGACACTCCGCAAGAGAATCCTGAAGGCTATGCTTCTTCGTCACTCCTTAACAAGGCAAAGAACCTCAAAGGTCGCTTGCAAATCATTGTAGGTTATAATGACCCCACTTGTGTGATGCAACATAGCCTCAGTTTCCTCCGTGCTTGTGAGGATGCTGGTACACAGCCTGACTATTTTGTATACCCTGGCGATGGTCACAACATGATGGGTCACGACATGGTTCACCTACATGAACGCATCACACGCTACTTTGACGATTATTTGAAGAAGTAAACGATTCTAAAAAAACTTAGGTCTATCTCTATATGGAGTAGGAGGTAAATGTCTGACATAAAGGCATTTACCTCCTACTTTTACATTTACCGCCCTACACACCACCGCACGTGCATTAAGGCATACAGTGGATTTGGATGGTACAAACGATATTGGCACTGTATACAGAAAATCATCAAATAACAAAACTCAAAAACGCACTCTCGAAAGCATAATCACAAAAAAACAGGATTGAACATTCTTTTTAGGAACATTCAATCCTGTTTTTTATTGTATTTCAACAAAATATTATTCTAAGTAAGTGTAGCCATAGAGACCTGAGCGGTAGTTTGAAATAAACTCCTTGCCTTCTTCAATGGTAATTTTACCCTCTTTTATAGCCTTGCTTACCCATGCTTCGAGACGGCGTACAAGACGTTTAGGGTCGTACTGCACATATTCAAGCACATCGGCTACGGTTTCGCCATCAATCGTCTTGTCGATGCTATAGCCATCCTCGTCTACTGTAACGTGAACAGCATTGGTATCACCAAAGAGATTGTGCATATTGCCCAAAATCTCTTGATATGCACCTACAAGGAACACACCAATGTAGTAGTGATCGCCCTCACGGAAACTATGTAAAGGCAAATAGGAGGTTTGCTGATTATAGTTCACGTAAGCGCTAATTTTACCATCAGAGTCACAGGTGATATCCTGAAGTGTGGCAGACACTGTAGGCTTTTCGTTTAGTCGCTCAATAGGCATAATGGGGAAGAGTTGGTCAATACCCCATGAGTCGGGAAGTGACTGGAAGAGCGAGAAATTACAGAAGTATTTATCTGCCATCATTTTATCGAGTGTGCGGAGTTCATCGGGCACATGCTTTTGATGGTGAGCCAATTCGCTAATTTCGCGCGTAATACTCCAATAAAGGCTTTCTATTTGCGCACGTGTTTTAAGATCGATAATACCATGACGGAAGAGGTCGAGAGCCTCGTCACGAATATCTTGTGCATCGTGCCAATCCTCAAGCATTGACCGGGGCGAAAGTTTATCCCAAATCTCTGTAAGGTCATGTACTAACTGATGGTCTTGTTCTGAAGGATGAAAATTTTCGTCCATGTGAGGCATACTCACACTCTCCATCACGTCAACTACCAACACTGAGTGGTGTGCCGTCAACGAACGTCCGCCCTCAGTAATGAGGTTGGGATGCGGAATATTATTCTTATTAGCAGCATCTACGAAGGTGTATACACAGTCGTTTACGTACTCCTGAATAGAATAGTTTACTGAACTTTCTGAGTTGCTTGAGCGTGTACCATCATAGTCAACGCCTAAACCACCTCCACAGTCTACAAATTCGATGTTAAAGCCCATGGCATGGAGTTGCACATAGAACTGTGCTGCCTCACGCAGTGCAGTACTAATTCGACGAATCTTTGTGATTTGCGAGCCAATGTGGAAGTGGATAAGCTTCAAACAATCGTGCATACCCATCTCGTCGAGCTTTTGCAAAGCATCGAGTAGTTCTGAAGAGTTTAAGCCAAACTTTGAAGCATCGCCTCCACTCTCTTGCCACTTACCTGTGCCACTTGCCGCCAACTTAATGCGGATACCCAAGTTAGGACGTACGCCCAACTTTTCAGCTGTGCGAGCAATCGTAAAAAGTTCGGGCAATTTTTCAATCACAAGGAAAACACGCTTACCCATCTTCTGTGCCAACAATGCCAACTCGATAAAGTTTTGGTCTTTATGACCATTACAAACGATAAGGCTGTCGCTATCCATATTTGTGGCGAGCACAGCGTGAAGTTCGGGTTTTGAGCCTGCTTCAAGTCCCAGGTTATACTTTTTACCGTGACTAATAATTTCCTCCACCACAGGACGCATTTGGTTCACCTTGATGGGGTAAATAATAAAGTGTTCGGCTTTATAATTATACTCCTCGGCAGCTCTATTAAAACAGTCTGAAGTTTTTTCGATACGATTGTCAAGGATGTCGGGGAAACGCAGAAGCACAGGAGCAGTAATGTCGCGCGAGGCAAGGTCATCGACAATTTCTTTTAAGTCGACGCGAACCCCGTCTTTTCGTGGCGACACATAAGCGTGTCCTTTTTCGTTGATGCCAAAATAGTTGACACCCCATCCTTTTATGTTGTAGAGCTCCTCAGAGTCTTCAATTCTCCATTTACGCATAGCTTCTTGGGCTATTTTTATTTTTTGCTAATAAGTTTATCTGAAATAGGTATTCACTTTTATTTAAAACACCTACTTTTCGAGTGCGGCGCGTATTTGCTCCGTCACCAATTCTATTTTATCAAACGAGTCGAGCACGTCAACATCCACCACATGATGGGCTTTGGCGTAGAAAGGTTCGCGTTGTGCAAGTTGTTCGGTAACAAACGTGCGTAATTCTTCTGGACTTTTACCTTTGAGCAATGGGCGTTCACCTCGGCTCATAGACAAGTGTTGCAAAATAGTTTCGGGCGATGCTTTAAGATAAAACACCTCGCCTACACTATTCATATAGTCCATATTGTCGAAAAAGCAGGGCGTACCCCCACCACACGACAGCACAACATTCTCAAACTCGGCAGCTTCATGCAGCATGCGTCGTTCAAGATCGCGAAAATGATCTTCCCCCTTCTCGGCAAAGATTTTGCTCACCTTTGTGTGGAATCTTTCCTCGATATACCAATCAAGGTCGTAGAACGTACTGTTCAATTCTTTGGCAAGTGTACGTCCCACAGTAGTTTTTCCCACACACATATAGCCCACTAAAATGATGCTCTTCATGCGATGCTTTGTTTTACGCTTTCTTTGCGCGTGATCGAGTTGTTGTTTTCTTCGTTTTAGACTCATTCTCAATGATTGTGCGACATTCATCGAGTGTGAGTTCTACGGCACGGTCGGCATCCTTTTTGGGGATTTTGTAGTTCTTACCCTTGTAGGCAATATAAGGTCCCCAACGTCCGGCACGAATTTCAAGTTCGGGTTCTTCCTCGAACTGCTTAAGATGGCTCTTTTCTTCCTTCTCGCGCTTTTCTTTTATCAATTCAATGGCACGTTCAAGGGTAATGTCCATCGGGTCTTCACCCTTGGGAATTGATACGAACAACTTACCTAATTGCACATAAGGTCCAAAACGACCTACGTTTGCCTTTACCGTTTGTTCTTCAAACTCACCGAGTGTGCGAGGCAACTTAAACAACTCAAGTGCCTCTTCGAGTGTAATAGTCTCGATGCTCTGACCTTTGGCAAGATTGGCAAAACGAGGCTTTTCCTCATCGTTTGGTGTACCAATTTGCACCACAGGACCGAAACGACCAATCTTCACGCTCACAGGCTTACCCGTTTTAGGTTCAATACCTAATTCGCGCTCACCCACACGGTGTTCTGTCTTTTCGTTGAGCGTACGTTCTACCTGAGGTTCAAAATCTTTGTAGAAGTTGCTAATCATCTTCGTCCAATTCTCCTTACCCTCAGCCACTTCGTCGAACTGCTTCTCCACATTGGCAGTGAAGTTATAGTCCATAATTTCGGGGAAATACTCCATCAAGAAGTCATTTACCACCAAACCCGTGTCAGTAGGCACTAATTTACCACGATTACTACCCACGTTTTCAGTCATCACCTGCTCTACCACACCATTTTCAGTGAGTGAGAGTTGGGTATAACTGCGCGGAGAACCTTCGTTATCACCCTTCACCACATATTCACGGTTTTGGATGGTTGAAATCGTAGGTGCATAGGTAGACGGACGACCGATGCCCAACTCCTCAAGTTTATGTACCAATGAAGCTTCAGTATAGCGCGAAGGCTGTTGTGTAAAACGCTCTTGTGCCACCACTTCGCCACGGGTAAGCACATCGCCTTCAGCCATAGGTGGCAACAAGCCACTTTCGTCGTTTGCATTGTTGTCATCATCGCCACGACTCTCACGATATACACGCAAGAAACCATCAAAGCGCACTACCTCGCCCGTAGCTTGGAAGTACTCATCACGTCCACTCACAGCAATATTCACTGTGGTACGCTCTAATTTGGCATCTGCCATCTGGCAAGCAATCGTACGTTTCCAAATCAACTCATACAAACGCTGTTCGCGCGTGTCGCCACTAATTTGCTGACGATTCATATCTGTAGGACGAATTGCTTCGTGTGCTTCCTGAGCGCCCTTAGAATGTGTGTGATAGGTGCGACGCTGATGATAATTATCACCCATAAGTTGGTCTATCACAGGTCCACAGCTATTCAAACACAAGTCTGAAAGATTCATAGAGTCGGTACGCATGTAGGTTATTAAACCCGATTCATACAAACTCTGCGCCACACGCATTGTCACAGCCACAGGATAGCCCAACTTACGGGCTGCCTCTTGCTGTAAAGTTGATGTGGTAAATGGTGGAGCCGGCGTACGTTTAGTAGGACGCGTAGCTATATTGTCTATATTAAATGTAGCCTTTGCACAATCATTCAAGAAAGCCTCAGCCTCCTCTTTGGTTGCAAAGCGCTTATTAAGCTCAGCTTTTAGCAAAGCCACCGAGCCATCTTTTTCGGGCACATTAAACACTGCCGTTACACGATAACTTGCCTCGGGCTTAAACTGTTGAATTTCGCGTTCACGTTCCACAATCAGTCTAACCGCTACACTCTGTACACGTCCTGCCGAAAGACTGGGACGCACCTTACGCCAAAGCACAGGCGAGAGTTTAAAGCCCACCAAACGGTCGAGCACACGTCGAGCCTGTTGTGCATCCACCAAATTAAGGTCGATGTGTCGTGGATGTTCTATCGCTGCAAGGATGGCAGGTTTAGTAATTTCGTGGAACACGATGCGTCGTGTGTCCTTAGGGTCGAGTCCAAGAACTTCCGCGAGGTGCCAAGAAATAGCTTCTCCCTCGCGGTCCTCATCGGATGCAAGCCACACAGCCTCCGACTTTTTAGCCTGAGCCTTTAGTTCGCTCACCACCTTCTTTTTATCGGCGGGAATTTCATATTGTGGTTCAAAAGTATCGAGGTCAACGCCAAAGTTTTTTTTCTTCAAGTCACGAATATGTCCGTAGCTTGACATCACCTTGAAGTCTTTCCCCAAAAACTTTTCAATAGTCTTGGCCTTAGCCGGAGACTCAACTATAACCAGGTTATTTTGCATAGTTTTCTGTTTTATGGTGCAAAAGTAGTGCAAGGCGAGCGAAGAGCAAAAGAAAAAACCAAAAAGTTTTTACTTTTGCTCTTCCGAGCCGCAGCCTACTTTATAAAAAAGTAGTGCAAGGCGAGCGAAGAGCAAAAGAAGAGCAATAGAAATGCCAAAAAGTTTTTACTTTAACTATTCCGAGTCGCAGCCTACTTTATAAAAAAGTAATGCAAGGCATAAAAAAATCCTCCATTGAATCACTTCAATGGAGGACTAAACCTTTTACCTTATGAACCAAAAACTTTTATTAGGCAAGCTTATTGATGTGAGTCATCACACCGCTCTTAATGTTAGCTGCCTTGTTCTTGTGAATGATGTTATTCTTAGCAAGCTTATCCAACATCTTCTGAACCTTCGGCAGAAGTTCGCTGGCAGCTGCTTTGTCAGTCGTAGCGCGGAGCTTACGTACTGCATTACGCATAGTCTTAGCGTAATATCTGTTGTGCAGTCTGCGAGACGCCGTCTGACGAATTCTTTTTACAGATGATTTGTGGTTTGCCATTTTTTATTCTTTTCTTTTTTTATTAGTAGTCCCTAGGAGAGTCGAACTCCTCTTTAGAGAATGAAAATCTCTCGTCCTAACCGATAGACGAAGGGACCATCGCGTTGTGAGTTTCAAACCTTGTTTTTAACTGTCATTTTGTTGAGCAGTTGGTTTGTTTCTCATTTGCGAGTGCAAAGGTAGTACATCCTTACCAAACTACCAAGTCCTTGCGCTATTTTTTTTCAAAAAAATGCGTTTTTCTGCATTTTTCTCCGTTTTTGAATACTTTTACGAGGCTTATATGGAAATATTGACTACTTTTGCAACATACTTCTGTGCAACTCACGCGAAAGTTTTTCAAGCCCCAAAAGCAACTTTTCGCGCATATTAAGCACAGAAATCTGCCCTACCCTATTCTATATATATATTATACAAAGCCCCAAACATGAAGTCGCGAGCCATCGTTTTACATACACTTAAATATAACGACACCCAAATTATAGCCAATGTGCTAACAGAGGAAATGGGATGCGTTGGCATGATTGTGCGCATTTCTCGCACCAAACGCGCCACCGTGCGCCATGCTTTGTTTCAACCTTTGGCCATTCTCGACATTGAATGGGAACACCGTCCTAAGGCTACACTGCAAAAACCCACAGCCGTACAAGTGGGTTATCCACTCACCTCACTCCCCTACGATCCTTATAAAAGTTCTATCGCGCTATTTGTAGCCGAAGTGCTGTATCACGCATTAAAAAACGAGCCCGATGCACGCGCTATATATAATTATGTAGTGCGTTCAGTGCAATGGTTAGATACGTGCGAACATGGTTTTGCCAATTTCCACTTGGTGTTTTTACTCCATCTCACCCACTTCTTAGGATTTATGCCCAATGCCGACGATGCAAAATCTGGCAGCTACTTCGACCTACGCGCTTCGTGCTTTACAGCGCAACAACCCCCTCATGCCGATTTTCTTAATCCTGCCGATGCCGCCGTTGTGCCTAAGTTGCTACGTATGCGCTACGACACCATGCGTTTTTTCCGTTTCAATGGAGCCGAGCGTTCTAGACTATTAGAGTATATCAATATATATTATAGACTACACGTAGCCAACTTCCCCGAGCTAAAATCGCTCGCAGTGCTTAAATCGCTTTGGAGTATGTAATATAAAGGACTTAATCCTTACATAGTAAGTTTAATGCATTTAAATAAGTTACTGCATCAAATTGTTCTTGTGTACATACCTGTCTAAATGTGGCTAATTTATAAAGGTAATATTCAGCCATATCCTTTTGGGGATAGAAATATTTTGGAATACACATATCAGTACCCCAAAGTAGCTTGTGAGACAACCCTGCTTTTATTATTAAAGTCATGTCTGATACGGGCATGAATGCAGAATCGGTATACGCATTCGCGTATTTCCTAATTATAGGAAGAAGTTGATGAACAGGTCTGCCATGTGCAAGAATGAAATTTATATCTTTGTTGTGAGCGATTAAAGAGGCATACTTTCCACACTGACAACAATCCTTTTCACCAGTATGAATTAAAACGGGCAAGCGTAACTCGCGTGCAATATCTACGACTTCAGCAAATTGTCCTCCGTCAGGTTGCCAATCATGAGGGTGAAGTTCTGGGTGTACTTTCAAACATTTCCACGCAATGTTTGATTCTAAGAACCATGCAATATTGCCTTTAAGTCCTTCAGGCGTTATCCACATTACAGGGAATACCTTTTTACCATCCAAGTCAATAAGTGATTGAATCTCCTCAATAACTTTTGGGTAATTCTCTTCGCACATTGTAGTGGAAGATACAGCGTAATGGTCAGCATGCACTTGTTTCATCAAATTACTTATGAGCAAAGGTGAAAAATAATAATCGTAAAACTGACCTACGTGAATGTGTGAATCAAAGAGCATAATTAAAGAGAGAGTATGACTCTATGTCATACCCTCCACTAATTGTTACATACTGCGTTCACAATTTGAACATCCATTGCGCATAAATAAGAAACATCCTCCCTTGCCTTTCGTAGGGCATCCTGCTGCATAAGATCCTGCTAATTGGTTCTTAGCAACCAATTCTACCTTTTTGTACTTTTTCATTGTTTTGTTGTATTAATTGTTAGCCTACCTCCTTTAAAGCGAATCGGCAATTCTTTATGTTAGTTACAATTGTTTCGATCTTCAAAATACAATGAGTCCAATAAGCCTTTCTCATGATATTCTTCAACAAGTCTTTTTAATAAGAAGGCTTCATCACAAAATGCTTGTGGTATATTGAACATATCACCATTACTTTCGTTGTAATTACGTACAAGACAACGAGCACAAAAATCATAAGCTTCACATTCCAAGCATTTTGGAAAACTTTCCTCTGTAACTTTACGCAAATCTTTGATCCGTGCACTATTTTCCCATAAATCTTTTAACGAACTCTTGTAGATATTGCCCAAAATCATACCTTGCCAACCAGCACACGGATAAACATCGCCATTTGCAGTGATGCAACAGTTGTCGTATCCCACACCGCATAATGGTTGTTTCTTGAATGTTTCAAAGTCAAGAAGCATTTGCTCGCTTTTAGGAATTTGTTTAAGTGTGCCCTTTCTATACTCAATATCATGTTCTATAATATCCCTTAGCAAAGTTTCGGTATCTTCCATAGACAGGCGTTGGTCCAGATTATCTGTACTAAAGTCTGCCCTTGCCATCATAATATAGTCTGTCTGTACCTTGATATTATGTTTCGTAGCATATTCTACGACTCCCTTGTACGAATCTTTATTAGCCTTCATAATGGGGCATGATATCTGCACAGGAATATCGGCAGCCACCAATTTTTCAATGCTTTCCATTGTCTTTTCGCACGACCCCTTGACAGTTGTTATCGCGTCATGTATTTCTGATATAGTAGAATATAATGAAACTTGAACTAGCGACAAATTATTCTCGCGGAGAATGGGAATCTGACTATCCTTTAAAGAGATAAGGTTAGAAAGAATGCTTATCTTCAAATCCTTTTCACGACAATACCTCACTATATCTAATATATCCTTATGCATAAACGCCTCACCACCTGAGAGCGTAACGTGCAAACCACCCAATTCAGCAAATTCGTCAAGAACACTTTTGACCTTTGCAGTAGGCATGTCAAATCCATGATCTTTCTTTGAATTGGGAATGTAGCAATGTATGCAGCGCTCGTTGCACCTACTTGTAAGTTCAAATTGGATTCCACTTATTTGGGGCGCACCTTGCACTTCTTCGAGAAAGTAATCTTGTGTGCTCATTCCAACTTTTTGTTCAGTCTCTTGATGGTAAACAGAGGTGAGTGTCTTCGGATTGTTATCGGCATAAGAGAAATCCAAATCTTGTTTTTCAATCTCTTCAAGCGTCTCGCCAATATAGACAAAACGATGCTTGGCAAGGTCTTGTATGAAATCTACAAAGTCTTGCTTAATCTCCTCGCGCGAAACGCCCTCATAAATGGTCAAGAGATGGTCTACTATTTCGTCCACATCTTTTGCCTCACGAGATATTTCGCGCAAAAAATCAGCACCTGTGGAATTATAAACTCTATCGAACTGTGTGAGTTGATTGGTTACGTATCCATAACGTTCTGTGCTACGGATAAAACTGTTTTTCGATTGACGTACTAGCATTATTGAACTTTTTTAAAAATACATGAAGGATATGGACTGCTTGAACCTTTGACATATATATCATTCCCAGCTACTTCACAAACAACGAACTTTTCGTTTCCTATTTTCAGTGTCACAACGTCGCCTTCCGAAAATGTTTCATTCATGGTCTCCTCTATAAAGTCGACACAATAAGGCTCCAAGTCTATATGTTCGATTTTATCATTTCCGCAGTAATAACAAGTAAGTTCACCTATGTCGGCAGTTGTGTAGTAATCATAAATTTGATTGCCATAAACATAACCAACGATCATCAGTTTATCATCACCCTTTTTCCGAACAATCGAACCTAAATTCATAATTCTTGTTTAATTGTAAATAGCTCACGAACCCTTATGAGACTTTGAATTATATATTACAAGTTAGCTACAAAACAAAAAAACGTGGGTTCACATCTCTACTCGTCTGTTAATTGAGGCCCTAGGAAAGCCCTGGAAAATAACGAATAGAGTGTTTGCCCACGTTTATATATACATATTCTACAAAAGTGTGCATGAGGATATAAAAATCCTCACTACACACTTCGGGATATGATAATGTACCCGTAGCATTCACTTCAGACATTGCCATTGATTTTCCAATTTGAAATTTCCTAGGTTTCAATTAGCCAATAGACAAAGCATCGATGACGCTTTTCAATTATGTAGTACCTTCTCCTTTTTTCAACTGCTTATCTATCATGTAAACACTTAAAATATACGCCTAATTAAATAATATCGCGATTGAGAAGATGCGCAAATTTACAAAAAAATAGTAAATCACAAAAAAAATGCTTCCTTTTTTAGTAAGAAACTAAGTTTTTTCATAAACAGACATTACATTGGTAAAGATTTTCCGAAGTATTGTATATAAATAGCCAACGAATTCAAATTCATAAAGGCTACACATAATCTCTACAATATTTTCAACATCCCTCATAAGCCCACGACCCACAAAGCCCACAAATAAAAAATCTCACACAGCGTGAGCCATGCGAGACCTTCTTTATATATAATGTATCTTGTGTTGATTCCGCTAATCAAAAGGAACTTATAAGCGCAAAACGCTTATCGTATTCTTTTCTGCGAAGAGGTTTTAGATGCGTTCTTAGCTGTGAGCTTAGTGCTCAAGATGCGATAATGCGGTTGTTTCTGCTTACGCTGTTCAGCCAAGAGCTTCTTATGCTGTTCGTCAGCACGCTTTTTCCACTCCTGCATACTATAATATTTACCAGTAGCAGGGTCGAGATATCGAGTTTCAGGAAGCAAATATGAGCGTTCGGTATCATCGATATCGGCTTTTTTGCCACGATAACCCACCTTCTCAACTCGCACGGCTGCTACACCGCTTGCCACCATGCCCAATTCACGAGCTGCAGCCATTGAGAGGTCTACCACACGTCCAGCACAAAAAGGACCGCGGTCTGTTACCTTCACAACTACTTCCTTACCATTTTTCTTGTTTGTTACCTTCAGCAGTGTGCCAAAGGGGAGGGTGCGATGTGCACAAGTTAAACTGTCTTTGTGATAACGAGATCCATCGCTTGTGCGGTGTCCATGCAGACTATTGCTATAATAAGAAGCCTTGCCATGTTGTTGCGCTTGAGCCACCGCGGGGGTTGTAAATGCAAATGTTACGAGTGATGCTAAAAAGAAAATTACTTGTTTGATAGTCATTTTGTTTGTTTTGCCACGAGGATTGCGGGTCCTCTCGTTGAATCAGTTTAGCCATTCTGTTCGTGAGAGATTTCTGTAATATAATAGTAAGATGTGAGCGATGTAAAATTACTATTTTAACAATCTGCCCTGCCCTACCTTTATTACTTATTAAAAACCTTATTATAAGGTGTGCTGCAATAAGCAACTCATAGCGGAATCGATGTTTCGATTTTAACCAGCAAATACACTAAGGAAGACTCTTACCGCAAAGGTAATTTGCTTCGCCTCGTGAGGTTTACAGATGCAAAGGTACAAAAAAAATTGCACACTGCAATACAATTACGCTTGATAATCAAGAGTTTAACATTTTCAAGAAGTAAATTTAAGATTTCTATTTTCAGTGATTCCAAAAAACTTAAACAAGCCGAAAAGTGCGTGAGAATGGGCAAAGTGAAAGGTTTTCTTACTGTTAATTTATGTTCAATCTTAGCTTCTCAGAGGAATTTTTCACGTAAAATGTTAAATTCATTTTTAACGATTAAAAAAGACAATCAAAGGTGCACCATTGTGTAGAATAATAGTATATTTTATCAACTACAAATAGCAAAATTACACAAAATATTCATCTAAATTTCACCCCGAAGAAACCCGATATCATCCCGAAGGTTTACCCTCAGTGTTTTTTTCTCAAAAAAAACAGGTATGCAAATACAGAATAACACATCTGCATTTGCATACCCAAAAGAGAGAACTCTTGCGCAATTACACAAAAAGTTTTTAGTTTTGATCGTAAGCGTGCTTCGGATAATCGATGGTATAATGCAAGCCACGACTTTCCTTGCGCTCTAACGCCTGACGTGTAATGAGGTAGCCCACGTTAATCATATTGCGCAACTCACAAATATCGCGTGTGGGTTTCACATGCTTGTAGAGTTCCTCAGTCTCCTCATACAAGAGGTCGAGACGTGTCCAAGCACGTTTCAAACGAAGGTCTGAACGCACAATGCCCACATAAGCCGACATTACCTGTTCTACTTCTTTTGCATCCTGTGCAATCAGAATTTTTTCTTCGTTGGTAAGTGTGCCTTCATCATTCCACTCGGGCACAGCCTCATTAAAGGTGTATTCGTCGATGTGCTCAATAGAGTGCTTAGCTGCCGTGTCAGCATAAACCACAGCTTCAATGAGCGAATTACTTGCCAAACGATTACCACCATGCAAACCTGTACATGAACATTCGCCCACGGCATAAAGTCTATGAATAGACGAACAAGCATTAAGGTCTACCTTAATACCACCACAAAGATAGTGGGCGCAAGGCACCACGGGGATGTATTGTTTGGTAATGTCGATACCTATAGAAAGGCACTTTTGGTAGATATTGGGGAAGTGATGCTTGGTTTCCTCAGGGTCTTTGTGTGTCACATCAAGGCACACGTGGTCGAGACCATGAATCTTCATTTCCTTATCAATGGCACGTGCCACAATGTCGCGTGGTGCAAGCGAAAGGCGCTTGTCATACTTCTGCATAAACTCTTCGCCATTAGGCAAACGCAGAATACCACCATAACCACGCATTGCCTCGGTTATGAGATAAGCAGGGTGCTTCTCGCGCGAATTAAAAAGTGCTGTGGGGTGGAACTGAATAAACTCCATACCCTCCACTGTGGCCTTGGCACGATATGCCATAGCGATACCATCGCCTGTAGCAATATCGGGATTTGTGGTAGTGGCATATACGGCACCACAACCACCCGTACAGAGCACGGTGACGCGCGAAAGGAAGGTATCAATTTTTTGAGTATCAGGGTCGAGCACATACGCACCATAGCACTCAATATCGGGAGTGCGGCGTGTCACCTCTATGCCAAGGTGATGCTGCGTAATGATTTCAACTGCAAGATGATTTTCGAGCACCGTAATATTAGGATGGTGACGCACAGCCTCAATAAGTCCACGCTGAATTTCAAAACCCGTATCATCAGCATGGTGCAGAATGCGAAATTCAGAGTGTCCGCCTTCGCGGTGAAGGTCAAAACTACCGTCGTCCTTCTTATCGAAGTTTACACCCCACTTCACCAATCGCTCAATGCCTGCGGGAGCATTCTTTACCACCTGTTCTACGGCACGCAGATCGCTGATGTAGTCGCCAGCTATCAAGGTGTCTTTAATATGTTTCTCGAAGTTGTCTACCTTAAGATTGGTAACCGATGCTACACCACCTTGTGCTTTCGCAGTGTTAGCTTCTTCGATTGTCGTTTTGCAAACGAGTGCCACCTTACCTTTGCCCGAGGCGGCTACTTGGAGGGCGTAACTCATTCCGGCCACGCCAGAACCAATTACCAAAAAGTCGAATTTGCGTATCATCGTGTGTATCGCTAATTTGGGCGCGAATTTACAAAATGTTTTTGAAAACAAGAGCGAAGTAAAGAGAAATGCTTAATTTTGCACCTATTATATAGGTAAGGTGTAGAATTTAGGACTTAACTTTTGTAGTAAACTGCCCCTACACTGCGTCTTACACACAATGAAACAATATACATAATATTATACATTACACAATGAAAAAAATCAAAGCACTCGTGCTGTTGCTCGTGGCATTTGTTATGCTGCCTGTAATGGCCCAGCAACTGCCTACGTTGCCCGTAGACAAAGCTGTGCGCATTGGTAAGTTGCCCAACGGATTGACTTATTACATCCGTCACAACAACTTGCCCGAGAATCGTGCCAACTTCTACATTGCACAGAAGGTAGGCGCCGTACAGGAAGAAGAGAACCAACGTGGTTTGGCTCACTTCCTTGAACACATGTGTTTCAATGGCACTGACAATTTCCCTAATGATGCACTCGTTAAATTCTGCGAACGTATTGGTGTAAAGTTCGGTCAGAACTTGAACGCTTATACCTCGACCGATGAAACGGTGTATAACATCGACGATGTGCCCGTTACTGATACCAACGTCGACTCTTGTTTGCTCATCTTGCGCGATTGGGCAGATGGTTTGACCCTCGACCCTAAGGAAATTGACAAGGAACGTGGTGTGATTCACGAAGAATGGCGTATGCGTACCAGCGCAACAAGCCGTATTTTCGAACGCAACTTGCCTACTCTTTATCCGGGTTCACGCTATGGTCACCGCTTCCCCATTGGTTTGATGAGTGTGGTAGACAACTTTAAGCCTGCTGAACTCCGTGCTTACTACGAAAAATGGTATCGTCCCGATTTGCAGGGTATTATCATTGTAGGTGACATCGATGTTGACAAGGTTGAAGCCAAAATTAAAGCGCTCTTCTCGCCCATCAAGATGCCCGAGAACGCTGCTAAGTACGAGCACTACCCTGTGCCCGACAACAACGAGCCTATCTATGTTATCGACAAAGACAAGGAGCAAGGTCAAGCCATCATGCAGTTGATGTTTAAACACCAGCCCCTCGTGCCCGATGAATATAAGAATACGGTAGCCTTCTTGAGTGTGCAATACATCAAGAGCTTGGCAAGTAACGTATTCAATGCTCGTTTGAGCGAGGCTGCACAGAAAAGTGACTGTCCCTTTGTAGCGGCTTATGCTGACGACGATAGCTACATCTTGTCGAAGACTATGGATGCCTTCAACTTGGTTATCATCCCCAAGCCTGGTAAAGACAAAGAGGCTATCGAAGCCGTAATGACCGAAGTGAAGCGTGTTCACGAATTTGGCTTCACAGGCACAGAGGTTATGCGTGCCAGCGAAGAAATTTTGAGTGGTCTTGAAGCTACCTACAACAACCGCGACAAGCAGAAGAATGCCTTCTACGTACCGCAGTATGTTCGCAACTTCCTCGAAAACGACCCGATTCCTTCTATTGAGGATGAATATAACACGTACAAGATGATGTCGCAGCAAATGATGCAGGCACAAGCTGCTGCCCCTGCTGCAACTAGCTTGTTTAACGACCTCACTGCACGCACCGACACCAACTTTGTATGCATGGCTATGTATCCTGAAAAAGAAGGTGTAGTTATTCCTACTGCCGACCAATTTAAGCAGGCTATTGCCAATGCTGCCAAAGCTAAGGTAGAAGCTTATGTGGACAACGTAAAGAACGAACCGCTCGTTTCGAACTTGCCCAAGAAGG
Organism: uncultured Prevotella sp.; assembly: GCA_900543155.1. GTDB lineage: Bacteria > Bacteroidota > Bacteroidia > Bacteroidales > Bacteroidaceae > Alloprevotella. The sequence continues at coordinate 1,416 of UQQN01000038.1, read as the reverse complement.
GTCGCATCAAGAAGGAGACTAAGGCTGACTTTGGTTACACTTGCTGGACACTCGACAATGGCGCTCGCGTATTCTTTAAGAAGACCGACTACAACGATGCCGAAGTACAATTCATCGCTACCAGTATGGGTGGTGAAAACAAGATTATTACAAAGGATCGTGTAAACGCTAAATTGATGCCTACTGTTTTAAGCTCTACTGGTTTAGGAAACTTCACCAGCACCGAGTTGCAGAAGAAACTTGCCGGCAAACAAGCAACCTGTGGTTTCGACTTGGGCATGATTACTGAAAATCTCTCAGGTTCGGCTACTCCTAAGGACTTGCGCACGCTCTTCGAATTGATTTACTTGCGTTTCCAAGCTCCTTGCAACGATGTGGATGCTTACAACAACACCATGACAATGCTCCGCACTTCGCTTGAGAATGCCGAAAAACAACCTATGAAGGCTTTCTCTGACTCTGTACAAAGCACTCTCTACAATCACAATGCTTTGCGTGCTTCATTGAAGTTGAAGGATTTGGATCAGGCTAACTACGAAACTATGAAAAAGCTCTATGCCGACCGCTTTAATGCAGGTGGTGACTTCGACTTCTTCTTTACAGGTGCCATTGATGTGGATTCTCTCCGCGCATTTACCGAACAATACATTGCTCCGCTCAAGGCTGCTAAGAAGCGCGAACAGTTTATCGATTTGAAGATTGAACCCGCAACTGGTGTGGTTAACAACCACTTCTTCCGTCAGATGGAAACTCCCCAGGCTGTAGTGGTTCAGTTCTGGACAGGTAAGAACCCTTACTCTATGAAAGAAGCTGCCGTAGTTAACGCTTTGGGCGAAGTGCTCACACAGCGTTACCTCAAGAGCATTCGTGAGGATGCTGGTATTGCTTATAGCGTAGGCACAAATGGTTCGGCAAGCTATGGTGCGAACGATCGTTATACTTTCGTTACACAATGCCCCGTGAAGCCTGCCAAACTCGACTCTGCCCTCTTGCTCATGAAGCAGGGCATCGAAGATATTGCCAAGAATGGTGTGACTGCCGATGAGCTTGAAAAGGTTATTACTTTCGAATTGAAGGATTATGCCGACAACCAAAAGAAAAATGGCTATTGGATGAACCTTATCGCCGAAAAGGTAATTTGGAACAAAGACCTCCGCACTAACTACGAAGCTACGCTCAAGAGCATCACTTCAAAGGATATTCAAGACTTTGTAAACAGCGTATTGCTCAAGCAGAACAACTGCATTACCATCTCTATGCGTCCTACGGATATGACCGAGAAGGACGGAACTAAGTAAATCGTTTTTCATCTTATTACGATAAAACCTTTATGGGTGATTCTTAAAAAGCTACATTTTTGGGAATCACCCATATTCTTTTAGGCTGCATTTCCTTTTTTTTTGGGGGGGGGCAAAA
>UQQN01000037.1 GCA_900543155.1 uncultured Prevotella sp. | reverse complement strand
ACCACCCACACGGCTCACAGAGATACCCACATCGATGGCAGGGCGGAAACCTTGGTTAAAGAGGTTCGTGTCCAAATAAATCTGACCATCGGTAATCGAAATTACGTTGGTTGGGATGTATGCCGAAACGTCGCCAGCCTGTGTTTCGATGATAGGGAGTGCGGTAAGCGAACCACCACCTTTCACCTCGCCTTTCAAACATTCAGGAAGGTCGTTCATCTTTTCGGCAACCTCCTGCTGATTGTTGATTTTTGCTGCACGCTCAAGCAAGCGTGAGTGCAAGTAGAACACATCACCAGGGTAAGCCTCACGACCAGAAGGACGACGCAGAATCAATGAAATTTCGCGGTAGGCAACAGCCTGCTTTGAAAGGTCATCATACACCACCAAGGCATGCAAACCACGGTCGCGGAAATATTCACCGATAGCGGCACCTGCAAAAGGTGCATAATATTGCATAGCAGCTGGTTCGCCAGCAGTGGCACTCACAATGATGGTATAATCCATTGCGCCTGCCTGCTTCAACGTATTAACGATGTTAGCTACGGTCGAAGCCTTCTGACCGATAGCCACGTAGATGCAATAAACAGGGTCGCCTTTGGCAAAGTTTTGCTTCTGGTTGATAATGGTATCGATAGCAATTGCGGTCTTACCTGTTTGGCGGTCGCCAATGATAAGTTCGCGCTGTCCACGACCGATAGGAATCATGGAGTCGACACTCTTCAAACCAGTTTGAAGGGCTTGTGTTACGGGTTGACGATAAATAACACCAGGTGCTTTGCGGTCGAGGGGCATCAAATATTTTTTGCCTTCGATAGCCTTTCCACCATCAACAGGGTTGCCGAGCGGGTCGATCACACGACCAAGCATCTCGTCGCAAACCTCGATAGAGGCAACCTTTGTGGTACGCTTCACGCTCTGTCCCTCTTTGATACCTTCAGAAGAACCGAGCAATACGGCACCCACATTATCCTCTTCAAGGTTCATGGCAACACCCATCACGCCATTTTCAAATTCGATGAGCTCATTCTCGGTCACGTTGGTAAGGCCATAGATATGTGCCACACCATCGCCAATCGAGAGCACTACGCCCACCTCTTCGAACTTGACATCAGTGTTGATATCTTGAAGTTCGCGCAAAAGGACTTCGCTGACTTCACTGGGTTTTATATTGTTAGACATTTAATCTGTTTATAAGTAATTACTTCAATTCTCGTTTTAATTGTGCGAGCTGAGAGCGCACACTTGCGTCTAAACGGTAAGTGTCGTATTCCAAAATAAAGCCACCCAGAATAGAGGCATCTTCTTTAACATGGAAGTCAACTTTGCACTTCGACCGTTTTTCAACCATTTGTTGCAACTTTTCAATGAGTTGTTTATCGATGGTTGTGGGCAACACAAGGTTGCTATTGATGATATGCTTGCCTTTGCGGTAGAGTGTGCCGTAGGTCAGCGCCACTTGGTGCATGAGTTCGGCTCGCATTTTTTTTATAATGAGCGAGGCAAACTTGCTGAGCGACTGCGAGGGCGCATTTTTGCCACAGGCGGCAGTGAGGAGCAGCTGCTTCTTTTGGGCTTCGGTCAACACAGGGTTGATAAGAGCCTGTTGCAGTGCAGGCACATGGAGGAAGGTTTCAGCCAACACCGAGGTTTCGGCATATACCTTATCCTCCTCTTTGTTCTGTTCAGCAAAGAGCAGCAGTGCTTTAGCATATCGGGTTGAAACGATGCCTAAATCCATAAAGCTATTTCCTATTTTTTTAAATGTGTAGACGTTCTAAAATAGTTTTTTGGGGGGAGAGACATTTCAGAAACCGAGAGATTCATCATTCCCCTCCTGAAACAGACTTTTTAGATTAGGCTTTGCAAACCTCGTCAAGCATTTGCTCAATAAGCTTTTGCTGTTCGGTGGTGTTGGCAAGTTTTTGTCGTACCACCTTTTCGGCAATCACCACCGAGAGGTCAGCCACAGTTTCGCGAATATCGCGAAGTGCGTTCTCTTTTTCAGCAGCGATTTGTGCTTTCGCGTCTTGCAGCAATTTAGCACCTTCTTCTTGTGCCTTCTCGCGTGCTTCGCGCACAATGCTGTCGCTGGTAGCTTTGGCTTGGCTCAAAATCTCTGCTTGGCGTGCGCGAGCTTCGTTCAAGAGGCGTTCACCTTCTTGTTCAATGCTTGCTAAGCGTTCGTTCGCTTCGTGCGCCTTTTGCAGTGATTCGTCAATGTAATTCTTGCGTTCGTTCACCATGTTGATGATTACGGGGAAGCCGAATTTAGCCATCAAACCGAACACCACAAGAAAAGCCAAAAGCATCCAAAACAACAAGCCTACGTCAGGAGTTAATATGGATGGCAGATTGATAGACTGCATAAAAATCTTTTTTGCTTAATAGTGGTTGGGATTATAGTAGCGAGGTTATAGGGTTATACAAAAGAATTTTTTTTGTAGCCCTATAACCTTTACTATTACTATAACTCAGCCGAGATTACAAGAAGAGGCAGAGCAAGCAGACGATAACGGCAAAGAGAGCCACACCTTCTACAAGAGCTGCGATGATGATCATGTTGGTACGGATGTCACCAGTAGACTCGGGCTGACGGGCGATAGCTTCCATAGCGGCGCTACCAATGCGACCGATACCAAGACCAGCACCAATAGCGGCGAGAGCGGCACCAATACCAGCGCCCAACTTTGCAAGACCTGCTGCACCTGCGGCAGCTTGTAACAATGCGATTAAGAGAGTCATAATGTTTAAAATTTTATGGGTTGTTTTTAATTTGTTATTTGTTTCTTAGTGTTTGTGAGCCTCGGGGTGTGCCAATCCAATGAATACGGCGCTCAACATCGTGAACACATAAGCCTGGATAAATGCCACCAAGAGTTCGAGGCAGTTCATGAAAATCATCATCACAAAGCTCACAAATGTCAACGATGAACCAATCACCGCATTGATTTGGCAAGTGATAAAGATTACGCAAGTGAGCGATAAGATGATGGCATGTCCACCCATCATGTTGGCAAACAAACGCACCATCAAGGCAAACGGTTTTGTAAAGATGCCAAAGAGTTCGATAACCGGCATCATGGGCACAGGGCATTTCAGCCATGTCGGAACGGGAGGCCACAGAATTTCTTTCCAATACTCCTTATTGCCAAAGAGGTTTACCAACAAGAGCGTACACATAGCCAACACAAATGTGATGTTGATGTTACCCGTAATGTTGGCACCACCTGGGAAGATAGGAACCAACCCCAAGAGGTTCGTGATAAAGATAAAGAAGAAAGCAGTGAGCAAGTAGGGCGCATATTTTTTGTAATGTTTTTCGCCGACCGAGGGACGAATTAAGTCCTCGTTAATCGACATCACAAACATTTCAACCAATCCTACGAAACCCTTAGGTGCTTTATCGCTTGGTTTTTTATCCTTATACCAACGTGCAGACCCGATAAAGACAAAAGCCATAACCAACACCACAATCCAAATCTGGACCACGTCTTTGGTAATGCTAAAGTCCCACGGTCTTACGTCCTCACCATTGGCAGTGTGTTCGTAAATCTTGCCGTTTTTCTCCTCATTCAGGTAGAAGCCTTGGTAGGTGCCATCTTCGCTTTCGTGAAAACGAGCCGAACTAAAAACGTGCCATCCACTGTCCTTGCCTTTTACAATCACGGGCAGAGGAATAGAAACGTGATGTCCGTTCCACGTAACGATGTGCCAATCGTAAGCATCGCTCATGTGTCCCAACACAATTTCTTTCACGTCGGGTTTTTCTTGAGCTTTCGTGGCAGCTTCGTTAGTCGATGCTGTGAAAGCAGACAACTGCCCGAAGAACAATGCTACGATGCACAAATATTTGATAATGAGGTTGTTCATTTCTTTTTATTGAAGTTTCGCTCTATGCTGACGTAGCATATCATCGACGTGACAGCGTCTGCAATGTAGAGCACTAAAAGGTTGAGAGCAAAAGCCAACAAGTTGCGTCGGTCCGCCAAGGCGTATATCAATACGATGACAATGACCAAGAAGAAGCGAACCACCTTGTCTATTAAGTAGAATCCGATGGCGTGTCGTCCACCGTCCTTCATAATCCATTTATAAACCATGCTGCTAAGCACATTTACCGCCATAATGAGGGTGGCAATGACCAGTAACAAGGGCGCTTGTTGCATAGCCACGTTTGCACCTGCAAGCAAAAGTTCAAATAAAAGTAGTAAAGCACCTGTAACACAAATGGTTATGGCTTTTGTAATAAGAGATTTTTTGATGCGTTGATCAAATGACTCCATGTTTAAAGTGGTAGTGTTTGTCGTGAGTTAGTAATTAGAATTAGCGTTTTACAATCAAGTTTCATAGATGCGTTTCACACTGACGAGAGAGATGCTGCAGTACGCCTTTTTTTATGATAGGCTCCCCTTGCATCGTTCTCATAAGACCTGTAGCAAACTCACCCCTTAGGGCGTGTGCCTAAAATCTTATTGGATAGAAGAACGAAACTTGTTTTGTACAACTTCACTCACGCCTCACCCAGGCATGGTTACATTTCCACACATACGGAAACGACATTGCGTGCCACTTCCACAAATCCTCCGCTTATTGTCACCTTATAGGGGGTGTTTCCCAAACATTCTATTGTTCCTTGGGTGAGCGTTGAAATGAGCGGGGCATGGTCTTTTAACACCTCAAAACGCCCTTTTGCTCCAGGCAACTTCACGCCTTCAACTTCGCCCTCGAACAACGTTTTTTCGGGAGAAACTATGGTTACTTTCATGTTACTGTCTGTTTAATTGAGTTTTAGGTTTTCAGGTAAGAGACACCATTTAGGAGTCTTATTCTAAAAACCTAAGAACTCTAAATTAAGCTTGTTCCATCAGTTTCTTACCCTTGGCGATAGCCTCGTCAATGGTACCCACATTCAAGAAGGCCTGTTCGGGCAGATCGTCTACCTCGCCGTCAAGAATCATGTTGAAACCACGGATCACCTCGTCGATGGGAACCATCACACCCGGAACGCCAGTAAACTTTTCAGCCACCGTAAAGGGCTGACTCAAGAAGCGCTGCACACGACGTGCACGGTTCACTGTCAAGCGGTCTTCGTCTGAGAGTTCGTCCATACCCAAGATGGCAATAATATCTTGCAACTCCTTATACTTCTGCAAAATCTGCTTTACGCGTTGTGCGCAATTATAGTGCGCTTCGCCAATCACCTTGGGGTCGAGAATACGCGAGGTAGAATCCAAGGGGTCAACCGCAGGATAAATACCCAACTCCGTAATCTTACGGCTCAACACAGTGGTAGCGTCCAAGTGCGTAAATGTGGTAGCAGGCGCAGGGTCTGTCAAGTCATCGGCAGGCACATATACCGCCTGTATAGAGGTAATAGAACCATTCTTAGTTGAGGTAATGCGCTCCTGCATCGCACCCATTTCGCTTGCCAAAGTAGGTTGGTAACCCACAGCCGAAGGCATACGACCCAAAAGGGCAGAAACCTCAGAACCAGCTTGCGTGAAACGGAAGATGTTGTCGATGAAGAACAAAATGTCGGAAGTCTTACCATCCTTTGCACCTGCATCGCGGAAACTCTCGGCGATAGACAAACCCGAGAGAGCAACTGAAGAACGTGCGCCAGGAGGTTCGTTCATCTGACCATAAACAAGCGTGGCTTGACTTTTCTCCACCTCGTTATAGTCCACCTTCGACAAGTCCCACTCGCCGCGTTCCATTGCCTCTTCAAATTCTTTACCGTAGCGCACAACGCCGCTCTCAATCATTTCGCGGAGCAAGTCGTTACCTTCGCGGGTACGTTCGCCCACACCGGCAAAAACCGAGAAGCCATCATGCCCTTTGGCAATGTTGTTAATCAATTCCATGATAAGCACGGTTTTGCCTACACCGGCACCACCGAACAAACCAATTTTACCACCCTTGGCATAAGGTTCGAGCAAGTCGATAACCTTGATACCCGTGTAGAGCACTTCGCTACTCGTCTTCAGTTCGTCGAACTTAGGCGGTTCGCGGTGAATGGGGTAGGTGCCTGTTGAGCGGTCTAAAGTTTTAAGACCATCAATAGAATCACCAGTCACATTCATCATACGACCTTTAATTTGGTTGCCCACAGGCATAGAGATAGGAGCACCAGTGCATCGTACTTCTAGGCCTCGGCTCAATCCGTCGGTGTTATCCATAGCCACCGTGCGCACTGTGTCCTCACCAATGTGTTGCTGCACCTCAATAATGATGCTGCGACCATCGGGGTGGGTTACCTCAAGTGCTTCGTGGATGCGGGGCAAGACATCTTTTGCAGACTGACCTTCGATGTCGAACTTTACGTCGACCACCGCACCGATAATCTGCGAAATGTGTCCAATTTTCACGCTATTTTCACTCATGATTTTTTTATATAATAGCTGTAGTTATTATTATTGTCTGGTTCGATTTTGAAGTGAATAGATCTTGGTGTAAATCCTTCACTTTTTTAATCTGTCCGCAAAATTAGCATTAAAAGCCAAATGAACAACTCTTTTTGTGTGACAATTTTTTTGAAACTTCGTTTTATTACTTAAAAAAGTGGAATTTTGGGGTAGTTTATAGGTAATTTGGAGGAAATGTGATGTTGGATAGAGTGAGAGATAAAAAAACAAGAAGGAATTTTGTGTCGATTGGGGATGTTTTGACAATGGTGTTAAATCTAAGTGTGCACTTGTTCGTGGTGAAGTATTCTTTCGACTTTCCGCCACCAACTTATCTGAGACACCCTTGATGATGTCAATGGGAGTAATTTTGCCATGATAGTAGAGTTTTTGGGGTTAGTAAATAGCTCCAAAATGGGTTCTGTGTTCCTTCGGAATGATATCGGAATTCCTTCGGAATCCTTGTCTGCCAAAATGGAGCGTGTTTTAGCAAGCTTGCGAGTGCAAAATTACAACGCGAAAAAGGGGAATCCAAATTTTTTGCAAATTTGCAGCGTTTCGAAATATTAAAATCGGCTCACTCTCCCAGTGTTTATTGGGGTAAATTTATTTTTTTTGTATCGTGAGAGTGTGCAGAATTTTAAAAAGTCATTTGACGCAGTATTTTGCTTTAGGCTAAAAAAAACGCGCTATGTTTTTTCTTTGCACGTTTAAAAACAAAACGTGGGTTGCTGTAAACTTATTTTTTACCGCTTATGTTGACGTTTACACCTATTAACTCAGAATTAAGGAATTTTTCAAATGACAAAATAACCGCTAATGTGTTGATTATCAATGCTTTAATCGGTCATTAGTCATTAGTCATTTTCACTTTTACCTTAAGTTTGCTGTATTTTGCCCTGTGTTTATGGCTTGATTTTTGCGTGATGGAGGTGTGTTTGAAGTTTGAGAAATCCTGCATAGTTTGATGTGTTTATCGTCGATAAAGGGCATGGTTAACGTGATAACCTCTGCAGCTTCGCTGCTTGTTTTTTGAACATTAATTGTCATTAATTCGGGGACATTAATTTCGAGACATTAATTTTTTCTTTGCTAATGAAGGAAAGTATTAATGGAACAATTAATGGAAATTAATGGACATTAATATAAAACGCGAAGCGAATATCGGATTTTGTTGTAGATAGATGTGGTATGTTTAAATGGGTTACCCCGTTAGGGGTGAGATTGGGTCTAGGCGAATAGTCGTTTCCATAGGACACGCATATTGCAAGGCGTATATAGGGGAGTGTAAGTTTCCCCCTCGGGGAAAGTAGGCTTGCTTCGCAAGTAAAGTGTGCTCCGCACATGGCAAACCCGTAACTAATGAACGGCTAACGAAATATCCATGAGATAAAACGGCTGTAATTAAAGTCGGGGTCGTGGAAAAAGTGGAAAAGTTGTAGCATTCGTGTCACTTAATAAGCGAATAATTCGTGAAATAGTTTGTTTTTCTTTACCTTTGCATGGTTAAAGGTGGGGGTGACTCCTTGGCTTTTGTGTAGGGGGAAGATTATGGTTTCCTGCAAATGCAAAATGGCTTGGGATGGCTTTCCTCCTTTGAAACTTTAAAAATATTTGGGGAGTGTTTCTTTTGAATCCTTAAACCTGTGATTTGAAAGGGACTTTGAATCCCTTCACTAAAAAATGATATTCAAATAAATGGAAAGAAATAATAGCTTACGTATGGGCGAGATAAATACTTGCAGTATGCAAGGCGGTGTGGTGCTGGGGGTGTTTGGCATCTTGTCGCTTGTGGTGTTCAGATGGTCGTTTGTCATTCCGTTTTTTTCGACATTGTTTGGTGTGATGATGATTGCGACCCCCATTTTGGCGACATTCTTGACCCTTCGCTATCGTAACTTAAACTATGGTGTGCGCGAGCCTTTTACGTTTGCACAAGGTTTTTTCTACACGGTGTTTATGGGTTTTTATGCTTCGGTTTGGATTGCCCTGTTCACTTACGTATATTTGCAATATTTTGACCACGGACGTATTTTTGCTGATTATGCTCTTTCAATCAATACGCCCGAAATGAAGGCATATTTGCTGCAGTCGGGGCTTGATGCTGAAATTAGTAAAATGTCGGGTGAGCATGGAGTGAAAGGTTTAGTAGACGCTATGCAAAGTGTGGGCGCTGCCACTTATGCTGCCATGTCGGTGTATTTTGCGCTGATATTTGGCCCGGTGATTTCGGTTTTGATAGCGCTTGTGGCACGAAGAAGTTGAATTTTTTACTGAAACAACAACATTTATATCAATAAAATGGATTATAAATACGACATATCGGTTGTGGTGCCTCTCTTTAACGAGGCAGAGAGCCTTCCGGAACTTTATGCTTGGATAGAGCGTGTGATGAAGGCGCACAACTTTACATTTGAGGTTATTTTTGTGAACGATGGTAGTACGGACAATTCTTGGGAGGTGATAGAAAACTTTGCCTCGGAGGATGCCCAGCATGTGCATGGCATAAAGTTCCGTCGTAACTACGGCAAGAGTCCTGCTTTGTTCTGTGGTTTCCGTGCTGCACGTGGTCGTGTGGTTATAACGATGGATGCAGACTTGCAAGACTCGCCCGACGAAATACCTGAACTTTATCGTATGATTACGGAGGAGGGATATGACTTGGTGTCTGGCTATAAGCAGAAGCGTTATGACCCATTGTCGAAGACGATTCCTACAAAGCTTTTTAATGCGACTGCGCGTAAGGTGAGTGGCATTCATAATCTGCACGACTTTAACTGTGGCTTGAAGGCTTATAAGAACGAGGTTGTGAAGAATATTGAGGTGTATGGCGAAATGCACCGCTACATTCCTTATTTGGCAAAGAATGCAGGTTTTGATAAGATTGGCGAAAAGGTGGTTCACCATCAGGCACGTAAGTTTGGTAAGACTAAATTTGGTGGGTTGAATCGTTTTGTGAATGGCTATCTTGACTTGCTTTCGTTGTGGTTCTTGAATAGCTTTGGACTCAAGCCCATGCATGTGTTCGGCTTTTTGGGCACGGTGATGTTTTTCTTAGGCTTTGTGGCTTGTGTGGTTGTAGGTGGTGTGAAGTTGTACCATCTTTCTACCGGAGCTGCTGCGCCTTTGGTAACGGAGTCTCCCTACTTTTTCATTGCGCTGACGATGATGATATTGGGTACTCAGTTGTTTGTAGCAGGTTTCTTGGGCGAGCTCATTAGTAGAAATGCTGCTGGCAGAAATGATTACCAAATTGAGAAAGAGTTTTAAGTAGTGGGTGCAAGTGGGGTGGCGCTTGGGCGTTGCGTAACGAACGTGCGTGCGTCAAGGCGTTGCCCTGGGCATGAATGATTCGCATTTATGGTAAATGCGCGTTTTAAAACGTCAATGCTTGTCCTGTGAAAACGGCTGTTCGCCTATGTACAATCTCACCCCTAGTGGGGTGATTTCTTGTAACATTCTATTTAGCTCTAAATAAACTTACTAAAAAATACAGAAAAAAGACAATGAAATGTGCCAAGACAATGGTTGCGTGGGGTGTAGGCATGTTGATGGTGGGACTGTCAGCGTGTTCGAACATCGATTGTCCACTCGACAATGTGGTGAGTTTGCAGTGTAACTTGTATGATGCAAGTACACAGAGCGCACTTACGCTAAGTGATGTGCTCAGTGTGACACCTGCAGGGCGCGACACATTGTTGCTAAACCAAGCCACAGGCATTAAAAGTTTTCTTTTGCCACTGAAGGAGGCTGGCACACAAGACACCTTGTTGTTGCATTTTGCAAATGCGCAAGGTGCGGTGCAGGTGGATACACTCTTTGTGAACCATACCCCTCAGCCCCATTTTGAGTCGTTAGACTGTCCGAGCTCAGTGTTTCACACTTTAAACGCTGTGCGTGTTTCGGTACAAGGTTCGACAAACTCGGCAATCGTAGACAGTGTTTCGCTTGTACGTCCAATAGTAAATTATGATGATATCGAGAATATTCGTCTGTTTATCCGCACTTCTGCTGCTAAGTAATGCAACGCCTGTTTTTGCACAAAGCAAGCGTCGCGCAGAGGTGCAGCAACAAACCGACACGGTAAAGACTAAAGTGGTAGCAGTGAAGGGAGTGCAGTATGCCTCGCCCGAAGAAGCCGCTGCAGCACTTCTTGCGCAAAAACGTTTGCCCTTATTTGCTGGCGCAAGTGTCTCGGCAGACTTGTGCGGTGCCGTGATGGCTGCTTGTACGCCTTATGGACAGTATGAGGCTGCAGCGCGTTTGAACTTGCGTGGACGTTTCTTCCCTGTGTTTGAAATGGGTATGGGTGTGAGCAACCATACGAACGAAACAACCGACTTGCATTATAAGGTGCATTCGCCTTATTATCGTGTGGGTATGGACTATAATGTGGCAAAAAATCCGCGTGCATTGGGCCGTATTATGGTGGGTGTGCGTTATGGTTTTACTACCTATAAGTTTGATGTGGATGGTCCCGATCATTATGATGGGGTGTATGGCACTTTGGTACCTTTCTCTTATACGGGTGTGCGTGGCACAAACCATTGGGGCGAGGCAGTGTTTGGTTTAGAGGCCAAGGTTTGGGGAATTGTTCACCTGGGGTGGACTTTCCGTTATCGCATTCGTTTTTATCACAAAGACACTCAGGTGGGCAATGCTTGGTATGTGCCAGGTTATGGAAAAGAAGATAGCCATGCCTTGGGTGGAACATTCAATGTGATTTTTGATATATGAAAACAAAGAAACTCTTAGGTGGAGCATTTTTGCTCTTCTTGATTATAGCAACGGTGTGGATTTTGCATTTTCGCGGAGCTGCCACGTTGCGCACAGCCGAAGGAACAATCTTTGGCACAACTTATCATGTGAAATACGAATCAACAGAGTCGTTGGACAGCGTGATACTTAACGAACTGAAACGTGTGGATGCAAGTATGTCTGTGTTCAATCAGTTGAGCACGATTTCGCAGATCAACTCGGGCAAAGCACAGAAGGCAGATGCGATGCTTTATGAGGTGTTGCAAAAGGCACGTGTGGTTAGTGAAAATACGCAAGGTGCGTTCGACGTTACTGTGATGCCACTTGTAAATGCTTGGGGCTTTGGTTTTAAGAAGGGAGCATTTCCGACCGATGCACAAGTTGACTCGTTACGTAAAATTGTGGGTTTCCATCACATTGAACTAACTAAGGATAGTTTGGTTAAGAAGGATGATGCACGGGTAATGATAGACTGTGGAGCTATTGCTAAGGGCTACGGTGTGGACCGTGTGGCAAAGGTGCTCAGAGACCATGGTGTGATAAACTACATGGTGGAGATTGGAGGCGAAGTGGTTACCAAGGGACGTAATCCTGAGGGACATCCTTGGCAAATAGGCATTAGTCGTCCTACGGCGGGTGCTGAGGTTTCGTCGCAGCCTTTGCAAACAGTGCTTTCGCTTGAGAATGCAGCATTGGCCACAAGTGGTAATTACCGCAATTTTTATGAGCATAACGGAAAAAAATATGCGCATACGATAGATCCACGTACGGGACGTCCGGTGCAGCATTCATTGCTTTCTGCCACGGTTATTGCTCCTGATTGTGCTACTGCCGATGCCTATGCTACCTCGTTTATGGTGATGGGTATTGAGGGTGCCAAACAGGTCTTGGCAAAGCATAAAGAGCTGAAGGCTTACCTGATTTATGCTGACGAAAAAAGTCAGTTACAGGTGTTGGATGTGAATGTAGGCAAGAAATAAATTTGGGGCGTGCTAATTGGGAATTATGGTAAATGCGCGTTTTAACACGCCATGCCTATTCAATGAAAACGGCTGTTCGCCTAGGTCCAATCTCACCCTTAACGGGGTAACCTTTTAAGCATTACAATCTTTTAAAACTCCTAAACTCAAGAAAACATGGAGAACAAACTCTTTTCAAATCGTTTGCTGCATGTTCCTTTGTTTCAAGGTTTTAGTCGTTTAGACTTTTTGGACATTGTTGCGAAAATTCCTTTCGACTTTAGAACTTTGCGCCCTAACGAATATGTGGTGAAACAAGGTGAGGAATGCCATGGGCTTTGCGTGATTCTGTCGGGCGAGGTAGAAACGGAATGTAAAAGTCCTGATCAGGCATATACTTATGGCGAGCGCTTAGGAGCACCTTGGTGTGTGCAAATTGAGAATCTTTTTGGTTACCATAACCGTTACACCAAGAGTTATCGCACATTAACCGAAACGCAGGTGATGTTTATCGATAAACAAGATGTGCGAAATATGTTGGTAACTTATCCGGCATTTCAAATTAACTTTTATAATGCGCTGAGCACATTGGCGCAAACGTCTATTCAGCATAATTGGACGCAATATCCTGAGAAGTTAGAAATGCGTTTTCTTGCGTTTATAGAAAGTCGCAGTTTGCGACCTATTGGTTGTAAGTGTTTGCGCATTCGAATGCGTGACTTGGCTGATGAATTAGGTGCCACACGTTTGCGTGTATCGCGTATGTTAGCTCAACTCTCAGCACAAGGATTACTGGAGAGTTCGCGTGGTGCAATTCGCATTCCACATCTCGAAAAATTGCAAGTGGCTCTTACTAACAGTTCCCAATCATAAAGAAGTAGTCTAAACTTTTCTGACGAAGATTAGATTTAAACTTTAATCTCTTTCAAGTTCAAAACTAAGGGCAAATCTTGAACATCATAAAAAAGTTTAGACGACTTCAAAAACGAAAATTGATAATTCTATTATAGATTATGAACAAACAACAACTTATTGACAACATTCGTGCCAAGCATAGCTTTTTGTGCGTTGGCCTTGATACGGACTTAAAGAAGGTGCCTGCTCACTTGCTTAACGAGGAGGATCCTATCTTTGCTTTCAACAAAGCTATTGTGGATGCTACGGCTCCTTATTGCGTAGCCTATAAGCCCAACTTGGCATTTTATGAATGCTATGGTTTGAAGGGATGGGCAGCACTTGAAAAGACTGTGAAGTATATCAAAGAAAACTATCCCAATCAGTTCATCATTGCCGATGCGAAGCGTGGTGATATTGGCAACACATCGTCGATGTATGCCCGTTCGTTGTTTGGCGAAATGGACTTTGATTCTATCACAGTGGCTCCTTACATGGGCGAGGATAGTGTAACTCCGTTCTTGCAGTACGAAGGCAAGTGGGTTATTCTCCTTGCGCTTACCAGCAACAAGGGTTCGCATGACTTCCAACTTACTACCGATGCGCAGGGAGAGCGTTTGTTTGAAAAGGTGTTGCGCACTTCGCAGCAGTGGGCAGACGACAAGCAAATGATGTATGTGGTTGGTGCTACTCAAGGCAGTCTTTTTGCCGACATTCGTAAGGTGGCTCCTAAGCACTTCCTTTTGGTGCCTGGTGTAGGCGCTCAAGGTGGTTCGTTGCAAGATGTTTGCAAATATGGTATGACTGATGAGTGCGGTTTACTTGTAAACTCATCGCGTGGTATTATCTTTGCCGACAACACCGAAAACTTTGCAGCAGTAGCTGGCGAAAAGGCACACGAACTTCAGCAGCAGATGCAAGAAGAGTTGGCTAAGATTGGCATGTAATTTTTCGGCATTACGTAATTAGTAAATCCCCATTTCTTGTCTACAAAAACAAGAAATGGGGATTGTTGTATTTTTGTTGTTGTGCATTTTCAAAAAATGTAGCCATGCCTTGTGCAACATTCCTATATATATGTCATCCTTGAAACGACAAGGCTTTAAAAGCAATGTAAAGATAGGTAATAAGGAGAGAGGCAATAAATATGTGAAGGCTACGGTGTGTGTAGCCTGTTGAGGTTGTGCATGAAGAAGCAAACATAGAACCATTTTGCAGATTCAGTTCTTGCCACTTCTTAATAATAAGGCGATGGATGCCCCAACCCACAAAAGCGCCCCAAATACATCCCACCGTGAGATCGCCTATGTAGTGAACACCTAAGTAAACACGTGTCCAGCAGTTAAGTAATGCCCATGAGTAGACCCAACAAGCCACAGAACGGCTTTTAGTTAAGAGCGTTATGAATGTGGCAATAGCCATGGTGTTAGCCGCATGACTTGAAAAGAATCCATAATTTCCGCCCCTATAACCGCGTACCACATCGACCATGTACATAAACTCAGGGTTATTGGTAAGACGCCAACGTGCAACCATGGGCTTGAATATTGTAGAGGCTACTTGGTCGGCAAGCAGAATGCATAGGGCAAATGCCAACACAATTCGTATGGTGCCATTCAGTGTGTTGTTACGCAGAAAAACGTAAAATATAATCACAGCTAATGGCAACCACGTAGAAGTTTGCGTGGCAGTCCAAGCCAATCCGTCCACGTAGAGCGATTGGCTTCCATTGAAAAATAAGGTAAGCGTTCTGTCTAACACAGCGATATATTCTTTAAAGTTTAGAACTCTTAATCGTTCAGCATCAGCAGGTTATTGCTTTTTAACCAACATGCAGTGCCATCGGGCAGTGTTACTTGCATCCACCCATCGTTTTGACGTTGTTCGATATTAAGCAATACACCCTCATGCAATTCTTTCATTGCTTTAGAGGTGACAGAAGGGTTGCTAAACGTCTTTTCGTTTTGAAGTGTTACAGCTTGCACCTCGTTAAAGTAATGGTTCTTTTGAACGTATGCAAACAGAAAAGCACAAAGTGTGCCCATCAATGCCATGCACGAAAGGCAAAAGCCTGTTTTGCGAACCCACATTTTTTCAGCCAATTTGAATAAGAAAAAGCTTGCACAAGCCAAAATCAGTAAAGCAATGGCCCATGCGCCCCAAGCATTGGCGCTTATGAGTGTAACCACGTTTCGAAATCCCAATACAAAGAAAGAGTAAGCAGGCTCGTCAAATTCGTCTTGCAACTTGCTTTGTGTCAGTTGCAAGTTGTGCAAGGCATCTTTGTCGGCAGGGTTAAGGCGTAGGGCACTTTGAAAAGCCCATACCGCTTGGGCAAAATTCTTTGTGCGGTATTGGCAATTTCCTAGGTTATAGTAGCTGGCAGCTCGCATAGCCTCGTCTTGCTTCACCTCTTCGTTATTCAGCAACGAGGCATAGAGTTGAGCCGCTTTAATATAATCATTTTGTGCATAAGCTTGGGCTGCATATTCTATGTTGTTATTTGAGGCATCTTGGTTTTGTGCAGAGCCTTCTGCATTGTTTGCCCAAATACTTGTGAAACACAAGCAGCTAATAATCAGTACTAACAGTTTGCGCATGAAACTATCTTCTTTTTTATTTTCGGTTTATGAGTCCGTTAATGCTCTCAATTACGCTCACGGCTTCTTCGTAGAGTGCCTGTTGGTTATTGTTAGCCCCTGGCGCATATTGTGCATATTGGCAATCTTCAAGCAGTTTTTGGTAACGTGCAGCCATGTCTTGCGGAATTTGATGGTTTGTAAGCAAGCTTGTTACATCCTCTGTATTGATGTCAGCCATTTCAACGTTGAAGGTGTCGGCAATATAGCGTACCAAGGCCTGTGAGAGCGTAGAATAGAAATTACCCTGTGCCTTGCCTTGCAAAATTTGCAACGATGTGTGCAAGCGTCGCAAGGTGTTTTTACCCGCATTGCGTCTGCGGCGTCCCACCACATCCGCATTCTTTTTAGCCCATACGTTGCTAAGTTGTAACAAGATGATAAAGGCTATCACAATAAGCACGATAAGCACAGTGTATGCCATGCTTCCCCAAGCCAACCAAGGCGTGCTCTCCACATGATGCAATGCACGTATATCGCTATTGAGCAATGCCAACTGTTTATCCACGTCAGCGTTTGAGCGTTCGCCCTTTGCCACGTGCAGTTTAATAGCTTCGGTGTGAATGGTGCGGTATGTTCCGCTTTCAGTGTCGAAGAATACAAAATCTGTGGCAGGAATTGTATAGTCGCCCACATTGCGTGGCACAAAAGTGTAGTCAAACGTAAGTTGACCATGCAATCCGCTTGCCGTGGTTGCTGTTTTTTCGTTTGTTTTAGGGTCGTAAGTGTCAAAATCCTTAGGGAAGTTTACCGTTGGTGCGCTAATCAGCTTCATATTGCCCAAACCATTTAGCGTAATGCGGTAAGTCGCCACATCGTTTGTGCGCACATTAGGCGTGAGGAGTTTGCCTTGCAAATTAAATTTACCCACAGCGCCCGAGAAGTTGGCAGGCTTAGGTTGGGGCAAAGCATCCACTTGCAGTGTAATTTCAGGCACCTTACGACGAACCTGTACCCCTACGGTACCCCCTCCATTAAAGAAGGCGTCTGCCAAGTCCATTGTGTGGTCTTGTTGCAGCACAGCGCAGTCAAACGTAATGCTTGGAATGGTGATGCGTCCTGCCTTTTGTGGAAATACCACATACTGCAAAATTGTACCCGTGCGATAGGTTGCACCTCCTCGGTGCTCAATGGTGGTTTGTATTTGGTTTCCAGGTAGGGGAATCTCTTGCGAAATCAATCCCTTAAAATCGGGCTTTTGTGTTAAGCTTGTATTCGACAGTGCCACACCTGCACGCACATGAATGCGGTAAGTAAGCAATACAGCCTCTTGTTCGCGAATACGTGTGCGGTTAGGCGTCACGTCAATAAACAAGTCGCGTTGTGTCACAGCACTACCAGCTTGCTGCACACCCCCATTGTCAATGGTCTGACTGCCACGTCCGCCTTGTTGTCCTCCGTGCGAACCATTTTGTTCGCTACCTTTTTTGGCATTTACCGAGATGGCATTCGATCGCAGCGTTTTACCACCCACATGGACAGAAGCCGCACCAATATTTATCCTTCCACTTTGTCGTGCTGAAAGGATATAGGTATACGTGGTGCTTTCAGAACTTGACGAACGGCCGTTAACAATCTGATAGTTACGGAAGGTCGACTCATTCGGTCCGCTCAGCACCTCAAATGCAGAGAGCGAGGGAGGTGTAAAATTACTTGCTGAGCAACTCGAAACCGTAAACGACAGACGGTAATAGCCACCAATGTCTTCGATTTTTGCAGTGAAAGATTGGGCTATGATTTGTGTAATGCTGCAAAGCAACAAAACGCTTACGCCCATAATTCGTGTTATGTAGTGCTTGATAGACTTCACCTTTGTTTTTTTTATGTATATAAAGTAGGATGCAACCCCTTAAAACTTACCAATTCTTTTGCAACGAGCGTTGACGTGGTTGATGTTGTTTCAGTTTTTCCAACGCACGTTTTTCAGCTTGTTTAGACAGGTTCATATATTGCTGCATTTGCTGTTTGTCTTGTGGCGACTGTTGCTTTTGTTGTTCCTGTTTTTGTTGCTGTTGTTTGTTTTGTTGGTTTTTATTCTGTTGTTTATCTTGTTGCTGTTTTTTGTTTTGCTGTTTATCCTTATTATTTTGTTTATTCGGATTGTTTTTGAGTTGCTTTTGACAAAGCGCCAAGTTATAGCGCGTTCTATTGTCGCGTGGGTTCAGTCTGAGCGACTGTTTATAGTGTTCAATAGCTTGTCGCAACATATTTTGTTCTTGCTCCTTGTTTTTGAGCGCAGCCATCTGACTAATATAGCCACGGTTGTGCCAAGCCATAGCGCGAATTTGAGAGTTCTTATCAATTTGCGTCACGCGGTTATACAAACTGTCGGCAGCCTTCACGTCACCTTTTGTTAGATAAGTGTCGGCAAGGTTAAACATGGCGCGACTGTTGCTTGGCGATTTTTGCAACACCTTGCGATAGTATGCAGCAGCTTTTTCAGTATTTCCTTTAAAAAACTGCTGATTACCCATGTGTGTGTAGCGATAAATTTTATTTTGCGCCATACAATGCGACGTGCCTGCCACACTTGCCGTTAGCAGCAAAAGTAGCAGGGTCAATATGCGTGTACGATATGCAGTTCTCATTTTTTGAATATTTTGAACTTCTTAAAAAACTTGCTTTTGGTTTCAGTGATGCACACCTCAATAACAAGCAAAATCAAAGCAATCAAGGCAAACGCTTGAAATTGTTCATCGCGGGCTGTGTAGGATAGGGTAGAGGACGACTGTTTGAGTTGTCTAATTTGCCCTTGCAATTCATCTTGCGCACTCGTGCTTTGGTCTAAGTGCAAGTAAATGCCGCGTCCAGCCTTAGCCACGCTACGACACATCTCCTCGTTCAGAGCCGTGTGCACCGGTTGTCCGTTCTCATCGGTCAACACCCCATCTGCTGTGGGAATTTCAGCTCCTTGCGTAGTACCCACACCAATCACATACACATTTACACCTTGTTTCGATGCTTTTTTAGCAGCTTCTTCGGCACCCCCCTCGTGGTTTTCACCATCCGTTATAATAATGAGCGCCTTGCCCACATCTTTTTTCTGTGTAAAACTTTTGCAACCTAAGTCGATAGCAGCAGCAATGTTTGTGCCTTGCAGTGTCACCATATTGGTAGACAAAGCGTCGATAAAAATCTTAGCCGATGCATAGTCCGACGTGATAGGCATTTGTGGGTAAGCCTCGCCAGCGAATACGCCCAAAGCTATTTTATCGTTCTTCATCTTTTCGACCAACGTGCCCACCAATAATTTAGCACGGTCAAGTCGGGTAGGTTGTACGTCGCGTGCCAACATCGAGTTCGACACATCCACCATCACCACCGCCTCAATGCCGTTCGCTTCGTCGGTTTGTTGTTTCAATCCATGTTGCGGACGTGCCAAAGCCACAATCATAAAAGTCATGGCTAGCATAAGCACCCCCATTTTGATGTGTTGGCGCATCAACGATCTGCCAGGCATGAGCGATAGCAGCATATTGCGTTCGCCCAGCGCCTTCATTTGATGTCGTTGGCGCAGCAAACCAAAGATATATACGGCTATGCACAAAGGCACAAGCAGCAAAAAATATAGATATTTCGGGTCGTTAAACTCTAACATAGTCAACTATTAGTATGTTATTCTTCATTCTTCTGATTTAGTCAAGACGCCCTGAAGGGGCAACAGCACCTAGCCCAGGGCAAGCGAAGCGACACCCTGGGTCAAAGCACGTTCGTTAGTGACGCCCTGTAAGGGCAGAAGCTTTAAATCAATTATTCAACATTGAATGCTTTTGCCCTTGTTTACAGCTTTCTGAACACTGTGTTACGCAGCAGAATCTCGAGCAATAGCATGAGCAATGCAGCCAATATAAAGGGTTGAAAAGCCTCATAGCGCATGCTGTGATTGTTCACCTTCAACTTTGATTTTTCAAGTTTATCAATGTCGTCATACACCTGCTTCAGCGAACCGCGCGACGTAGCATGATAGAATATACCACCCGTCTCTTGTGCAATCTTGCGCAAGGTAGTAGGGTCTACCGTGTCGTCAATTTGTTGTGTATACACTTCGCCATTGGGCAGTTGTGCCACAGGTACATTCACCTTACCATCTTTACCGAGTAAGATGGTATAGATGCGCACACCGGTAGCCTTTGCCATGTCGGTAGCCATGAGTGGCGAAATCTCGCCCGTGTTGTTAGCCCCATCCGTAAGCAAGATGATCACCTTGCTCTTAGCCTGACTATCGTTAAGGTGCGAAACCGCACTAGCAATACCCATACCAATGGCAGTACCAGGTTGAATAATGCCATCGTTCTGCAGTGTACAAGTAGCACCCTTAAACGTCTGCACCAACATCGCATGGTCTGTTGTGAGCGGACATTGCGTATATGCTTCGCCTCCAAACAATGTCAAGCCAATGTTGTCGTTAGGGCGATTACTTATAAAGTTCAGTGCCACATCCTTAGCAGCCGTGATGCGGTTAGGCAATATATCGTTCGTAGCCATTGAGGTTGAAATGTCAAGTGCCAACATAATGTCGATACCCTCAGTCTCTCCTGTTTTCCACGAAGAAGAAGTTTGGGGGCGTGCCATCGCCGTAACCACCAACACAAAGCAGATGATGCGCAGAAAAAAAGGCGTGTGAATCAACCTCGTTCGCCAAGTGTGGGGAGATGTTCTGAAGCACTCTGCCGAAGCCCATTTAAGGTGCGTTTCGCTTTTTGAGTTAAAAAGAAAATACCATATAAAATAAGGTATGAGCAGAAGCAGCAACAGAAAATATAGTGGAGATGCAAAAGTCATAATCAAGAAAATATTCAGTAAAGAAGTGTGCAATGATTAACCAAAGCAGCAATAAGCCATATATGCGGTCCATGTCCACAGAGCCAATGTACCAATGCCGAGTAGCCACATCACTACGTGCATCACATTGCGCCATCTAATTTGCTGCTTGTTCGATAGCGATTCATAAACCACACGTGGTTTAGGCAGTTCTTGTGGTTCTTGTTTTGTAGTTTGCACATAGCTCATTGCGCTCATCAGGCTTTGGTCTTGTTCTGTGAGCGTAGTTTTGTGTTTGGCAAACTTCACAAGGTCGGCAGTTTCAAGCACACTCTTCAACTCCGTCATCGCCTCCTCATTATTGGTTTCATAGAGGTGGCGCACAATTTCGTTTGTTGTCATCTCTTTGGCATTAAAACCAAAGCGCTTTTCAATGTAAGTGCGCAAAGCCTCAGTCAGCTCCATGTAGTAAAGCTTCACGTCGTCGGCAGGCTTACGCTTAATTTGCTCAATGTTATTGATAGCCGTGATGTGTGCAGGAGTGGGTGGATTGATAATCACACGTCGTGTAATCAGTTTTGGATCTGTCAGTCTAACAGCCAAGGCAACAACCGCAGCAAGCATTGCCACACAGAGCAAGGCACAGAGCCACATGGTCCAACTCCACTCAAAGGGCTGTTCCACTACAGCATGCGGCCCATTAAATTTTTCAGGATGTTGCAAGTCAACCGCAACCGTGCTCACTTTTAGCCCCACACCATTGCGCGAGGCATAAGCCTTACCATCCACTTCAACTTTAAAAGGTGGAATCTGATACATGGCAGAGTCGAATGAGGTGATGGTATATCGGCGTGTCAATTCTAAGCGCTTGCCATTGTTAAGCACCAGCGTGTCAATGCTAC
This sequence comes from uncultured Prevotella sp., assembly GCA_900543155.1. Classification (GTDB taxonomy): domain Bacteria; phylum Bacteroidota; class Bacteroidia; order Bacteroidales; family Bacteroidaceae; genus Alloprevotella. Next base: position 483 of record UQQN01000037.1, on the reverse strand, counting down.
CGTTGCCAACCACCTCCACGCCCTGCACAATTTGTTGTTGTGGACTGTATGAGGGGAATTTCACCTTTTGTCCAGCGTTAACCGTACATTTTACGCGCATCTGAATTTGTTCGCCAATCAGAATACTCGCAGTGTCGGTATGCGCCTCCACAATAACCTGTGCACAGAGCGTGCTATGTGCCAAAGCAAATAGCATAACCAGTGCACAAGCCATCCACTTGCCTATATTATTATGTATTGAAAAACATTTCATATTCGTATGTTGACGGATAGGAAGGATAAAGTTTTTTAGTTATGGGGTAGAGTGTTCAAAATCCTTAATTTTGTTATGCAGGTTTTGCCGCTGATAATGCACTATGAATTATCGTGCAAACCGAATACAATCAAGCTTGCTTGAATTGTTGAGGTGCCGCCGATAATGCACGGGCTGAATTATCGTGCAAACCGAATACAATCAAGCTTGCTTGAATTGTTGAGGTGCCG